>NZ_JABWQR010000040.1:0-46016 GCF_014270125.1 Pseudomonas sp. SWRI99
ACAGTTGGGATTGGGTGAATCTGATGGAAATGAGGCGGCTGGTCGGCCGTCATCGCGAGCAGGCTCACTCCTACAATGGTCATGTGGCGAATATGCACTTTGTGTACGACACAGCACCCATGGGAGCGAGCCTGCTCGCGAAGAGGCCCGACGGCTCGCCGCAACACTTGGAAATGAGTAACATGGCAGCCCTCCCCGCAGCCCACGTTCTGCGCCCTGCCGAATAAGCCGATTCCATGCCCTTCGAACTCAGCGTTGACCTCACCACCCTGGCCATCCTGGCCGCTGTCGCCTTCCTTGCCGGTTTCATCGATGCCATCGCCGGTGGCGGCGGTCTGTTGACCACGCCCGCCCTGCTGACGGCCGGCCTGCCGCCGCATCTGGTGTTGGGCACCAATAAGCTCAGTTCGACATTCGGTTCGGCCACCGCAAGTTTCACCTTCTACAAACGCAAACTGTTCCACCCGCGACAGTGGACCCATGCGATTGTCGGCACCTTGGTCGGCGCGCTCACCGGGGCCATCGTCGCTCATTACTTGCCGGCGGAGTGGCTGAACAAAATGCTTCCGGTGATCGTTTTCGCCTGTGGCCTGTATCTGTTGTTTGGCGGCACGCCGAAAGCGCCGCTGGACAGTGACGCGCCGATCAAAAAGAAATGGCAATCGACCCAAGGCTTCAGCCTCGGCTTTTACGACGGTGTGGCGGGCCCCGGCACTGGCGCGTTCTGGACGGTGAGCAGCCTGCTGCTCTACCCGATCGACCTGGTCAAGGCCAGCGGCGTGGCGCGCAGCATGAACTTCGTCAGTAACATTGCTGCGTTGTCGGTGTTCATATTTTCCGGTCAGGTCGACTGGGTCATCGGCCTGTCCATGGGCCTGTCGGTGATGGTCGGCGCGTTCTTTGGCGCACGCACAGCGATCAGCGGCGGCGCCAAGTTCATTCGTCCGGTGTTCATCACCGTGGTGCTCGGGCTGACGGTACGCCTAGCCTGGCAGCACTGGTTCAGCGTGGCCTAAGCGGCGCGCCACGTAGACGTCGATCAGGTAGCGTGCAATCGATCTGGACGCCGGCAACGGCGGCAGCGCATGCACGTTGAACCACTGGGCGTCTTCGATTTCATCTTCCTGGCAGACGATCTCGCCGCCCGCATATTCAGCGTGAAAGCCGAGCATCATCGAATGCGGGAACGGCCAGCACTGGCTGCCCATGTACTGAATATTCTTTACTTCGATCTGCACTTCCTCACGCACTTCACGAATCAGGCACTCTTCAGCCGACTCGCCCGGCTCGGCAAATCCGGCGAGCGTGCTGTAGACACCGGCGACGAAGCGCGGCGAGCGTGCCAGGAGGATTTCGTCGCCGCGGGTGATCAGCACGATCATGCTCGGTGAAATTCGCGGATAGCTGCGCAAGTCACACGGCTGGCAATACATCGCCCGCTCGCGTGGCACTTGCGTCATGGCTTGTCCGCAATTGCCACAGAAGCGATGCTCACGGGCCCAGGTGCCGATCTGCGCGGCGTAACCAAGCACTTTATAGATCGTCTGGTCGCCTTCCAGCATGAACGCCCGCAAACCTTTCCAGCCGCATCCCGGCACCTCGCTTGAACGGTGCAGTTCGAGCAGGTAGACCGGCTCGCCGTCGAGATGGCCAATGCCGTGTTCGGCAAGGACGCAGAGGTCCTGACGCTTGAGCCACTGCCGTGGGAACAGTGCGCCATTGTCATCGAACAGAAAGCCTTCGGGGCTGCGCGCGACGGCCCAGCCGCCGGGTTGGTCGGTGTCCAGTACTGCGGTGGTCCAGCGAGATGTCATGGTTTCTCAGTCCAGAAATTCGGGTTTCTGTTTGCTCATATGGGCGGCCATGGCCACGCGCAAGTCGTTCGATTGCAGCATGGCGGCGTTCCAGGTGGCAACGTATTCGAGGCCGTCGTCGATGCGATGGTCGCGCATGTAGCTGATCATTTCCTTGGTACCGGTGACCGCAATCGGCGACTTCGAAGCGATGTCGCGGGCGATGGCGAATACGTCCTCAAGCAACGCGTCCTTGTCGCTGTAGACGCGATTGACCAAGCCAATGCTGCGGGCCTCGTCAGCGCCGAAGGTGCGTCCGGTGTATGCCAGTTCACGCAGCATGCCGTCTCCGATGATCCGCGGCAACCGTTGCAAAGTGCCAACATCGGCGGCCATGCCGATATCGATTTCCTTGATCGAGAACTGCGCATCTTCGGCGGCGTAGCGCATGTCACAGGCGGCGATCAGGTCGATCGCACCGCCCAGGCAATAACCCTGAACCGCGGCCAGTACCGGCTTGCGGCAGTGGTCGACGGCATTGAACGAGGCTTGCAGGGCTAGGATCTTGCGCCGCAGCAAACGCGCGTTGCGGCCAACGTCCTTGCCCAGTTCATTGGCAACGCCGGCGAGCATCATCAGATCAATGCCAGAGGAGAAGTGTTTGCCATTGCCGCTGAGCACCACCACGCGCACTTCGTCGGTGTCATCGATCCACTGGAAGATTTCGATGATCTCGCTCCAGAACGCCGCGTTCATCGAGTTGATCTTTTCCGGACGATTGATCTGCACATGAGCGATGTTATCGGCCAGTTCGACGCTGAAGGCGGAGTATTGAGGCATGGCAGTGTTCCTTTTACCGGGCGGGAAATGAGGCTCGAACTATAACAAGGCCATGGGGTGGCGGTTCGGCCAAACACGGGACTGGCTGACGTCTTGCGCCAGCCAGTCCGGCCTCTTCGCGATCAGGCTCGCTCCCACAGGGAGAATGCATTTGATCGTTCTCACGCTCTGCGTCCCAAGATCAAAAGATCGCAGCCTTCGGCAGCTCCTACACAGAGCGTTTAAGGCGTTTGTTTTAGACCGACTTTGTAAAGCGAACCGTTTTCGTCATCCGTCAGCACATACAGATAGCCATCCGGCCCTTGTCGCACATCGCGGATGCGCTGATTCAACTCGCCCAGCAAGCGCTCTTCGTGCACCACCTTGTCGCCGTCGAACTGCAGGCGGATCAGCTCGTGAGTGACCAGCGCGCCGATGAACGCATTGTGCTGCCACGGTTTGAAGCGGTCAGCATCATAGAACGTCATGCCTGTGACACCCGGTGACTTCTCCCAGACATGGTGCGGCGCCACCGCCCCTTCGACAGTCTTGCCCTGCGCTTCGGGGATGGGCTGCATCGAGTAGTTGATACCGTGGGTTGCCAGCGGCCAGCCATAGTTCTTTCCGCGCTCGATGATGTTCACTTCATCGCCACCGCGCGGACCGTGTTCGTTTTCCCACAGCGTGCCGGTCCACGGGTTAAGCGCCGCGCCTTGCGGGTTACGCAGGCCATAGGCCCAGATCTCGGGGCGCACGCCGGACTGGCCGACAAACGGGTTGTCGTCCGGCACCTTGCCGTCGGGGTAGAGGCGTACGATCTTGCCTTGCAGCTTGTCGAGATCCTGCGCGGTGGGCCGGTCGTTGTTCTCGCCCAGGGTGATGAACAGATAACCGTCGCGGTCAAACACCAGCCGCGAGCCGAAGTGATTGCCCACCGAGAGCTTCGGCTCCTGACGGAAGATCACCTTGAAATCCTTCAAACTCTTCAAGTCATCGGACAGCCGTCCGCGCCCAACCGCGGTGCCGGCCTTGTTCCCCGCGCCGCCACCTTCGGCATACGACAGATAGACCAGGCGATCCTCCTTGAAGTCCGGCGACAGCACCACATCGAGCAAACCGCCCTGCCCCTTGGCCCAGACCTGCGGCACGCCGGAAATTGGCGCCGACAGCTCCCCGTCGGCAGTCACCACGCGCAGATTGCCCGGCCGCTCGGTCACCAGCATGCCTTGACGGTCCGGCAGAAAAGCCAGCGCCCAAGGGTGCTCAAGCCCTGCGGCAAGGGTGGTGACTTCGAGCGTGCCCTGTTCGCTGTTCAGCTCTTTGGGCACGGCGGCAAATCCCGGCGTGCTGATCAGCGCGCCGGCACACAGTGTGGCTAGAAGAGTTTTACGCAACATGCACGATTCCTTTTGTTCGTTTGAAAGGCTGACAGAACCGCAGTCCTGCCGTTCAACGGTTGCTGCCGGTATCCCGCGGGGGCGGGTTGGGAATGAAGGTTGGCGGTTTGGCCGGCACCGAGCGAATCGGCTGACCGTTGCCAATCCCGCGGTTTTCCAGGGTGGGCTGACGCGGCGTCGGCACGGTATTGGGCGCGCGGACCGGGGGCGTGCTCGGCTGGGTGCCCTGCATGCTGTTGGGGTTGGCCCGGCGGACCGGGCTGTTATAGGGATTGTTGCTGTTGCCGGTTGGGCTTTGAGCCAACAGGACGTCCGCCTGAACCAGACCGCCACTGAGGGCCAGGACGACGATGCCAAGCACGATTCGGTTCATGACGCTGCCTCTCGATGGACCGGGGATAGAGCCTTCGAGCCCACGCTACGCTCAGGGTTCGGATTTGTTAACCCGTCAGCCTTAAACAACATGTAACACGACTTGACCAAGTGACGGCCAACCCTGCATTCCGGGGAAACTTTCCGTAACGGCCGCAGGTCATCCGATCATCACTCGGAGAACTGACCATGGCTCGGGCAATCTGGAAAGGCGCAATCAGCTTCGGACTGGTACACATCCCTGTTGCGCTGGTTTCAGCGACATCCTCGCAAGGCGTGGACTTCGATTGGCTCGACAGCCGCAGCATGGACCCGGTCGGCTACAAGCGCATCAACAAGGTCACCGGCAAGGAAGTGACCAAGGAAAACATCGTCAAGGGTGTCGCCTACGAAAAGGGCCGTTATGTGGTACTCAGCGAAGAGGAAATCCGCTCGGCACATCCAGTGTCGACGCAAACCATCGACATCTTTTCCTTCGTCGACGCCGAGCAGATTCCCCTGCAAAACATCGACACGCCTTACTACCTGGCCCCCGACAAGCGCGGTGGCAAGGTCTACGCCTTGCTGCGAGAGACCCTGAGCAAGACCAACAAGGTAGCCCTCGCCCGCGTGGTGCTGCATACGCGGCAATACCTCGCGGCATTGATGCCGCTGGAGTCGGCGCTGGTGCTGGTGAAGTTGCGCTGGCCGCAGGAAGTGCGCAGCCTCGATGAGCTGGCATTGGGCAGCGAAGTGACCAAGCCGCAGTTGGCCAAGGGCGAGCTGGACATGGCCAAACGTCTGGTGGAAGACATGAGCGGCGACTGGAGTCCCGAAGATTACAAGGATGAATTCGAAGACAAGATCATGGCCCTGGTCGAGAAGAAGGCCCACGAAGGCAAGATCGAGGACGTCGAGACAGAGGCTGGCCAGGAAGAGCGCAAGACAGCCGATGTTATCGATCTGACCGAGCTGCTTAAACGCAGCCTGGGAGGGAAAACGGCGGCGAAGCCGAAGGCCAAATCAAGCGCTAAGGCGGCGCCGGCGAAGAAGACCAGGAAGGCGTCAGGTGGTTAATGCTTTGAAGCGAATGGCCCCTTCGCGAGCAGGCTCGCTCCCACATTGGATTTGGGTGTATGCCAGTTCAGCGTTCACTCAAAACCCTGTGGGAGCGGGCTTGCTCGCGAAGGGGCCAGCAAGGCCAATCTAGGAATCAGATCAGAATGAAGATCGCCAGCAACCCAGCGAAAATCGCCCATTTCTCCAGGTAATACCGCGTGCGATTACGTTTCTTCAACTCTTTGCCACGCAAACGAATCTTGTAGATTTTGGTGAACAAGCGGTTGATGCCGCCAGTCTTGTCGCCGGCATCGTTCGGCGCACCTGCCGCCGACATTACGGTACGGCTGAACCAGCCGTTGAATGCCGCCGCCCAGCGATACTTCATCGGGCGCTCGATGTCGCAGAACAGAATGATGCGGTTTTTGTCGGTGGTGTTTTCCGCGTAATGGATAAACGTCTCATCGAACATTACCGCTTCGCCATCGCGCCAGTGGTAATTCTCACCGTCGACATTGATGTAGCAACCGGCGTCGTTCGGCGTGTCCAGGCCCAGATGATAGCGGTAGGAACCTGCATAAGGATCGCGGTGGCGCACCAGTTTCGAACCCGGTGGCAGTTCGGCAAACATCGCCGCTTTGATCGAACCGATGCTCTGCACCAGTTCAGTGGTGCGCGGACACAGTTTCATCGCCGAAGGATGGCTATCGCCGTACCACTTCAGGTAGAAACGTTTCCAGCCAGTCTTGAAAAACGAGTTGAAACCGACATCGTCGTACTGGTTCGAGCGCTTGATCTCGCCAGCGCGCAACAGGTTCTGGCCTTCGGCGCGAATCTCTTCCCAGTGCGCCTGCAGCGGGCGCAGATCGGGGAAATCCGCCGGATCCAGATATGGCTTGTTGGGGATTTTCGAGAACAGATAAAGGAAGCAGTTGATCGGCGCGAGAAACGTCGAGTGGTCACTCAGTTGCCGTCCCAGCTTGTGGCGGACACGTCCACGCAAATGAACGTAGGCAATGGAAATGACATAGATAGCAGCAATGATGAGTTTCACGGAAATCGTCACACGTCAGAAGTGAACAAACTGCGCGCCCCGGCGGCCTGAGGCCCAGCGTCTTATGCAGCGGTCTGAATACACATGGCACGTCCCTGGCCCGCGCCGTAACCGGACGCTCGGTGAAAAGGTGGCATTTTAGCCACACTTTGTAACCGATAGTGAACCTTCATCTGTGAAAAACTGTGCGGCGCCTGCGAACACGCGCCGGCCGTGGCTCGTCATGTTTCGTTAAAAAGAACCGACCATGCCGGCGCAAAGATTGAAATCCTTGCGCCGGCGTTCGGCCCGAGTGATCAGTAACGGTAAACGGCGGCGGCGCCCGTCTCGGTCGGCATCGAGCGCTCGGGCGGTACAACCACCACGTCGCCGCCCTGGCGGATCACCGCCAGAATCAGCTCGTCGAGTATGTCCTCCGAATGAATTTTTGCGCTGGGCGACGCGTCGCGATTGATTGCATTGGCCGCCAGGGTGCCGGCAATCTCACGTTCGGCTTCAACCAGCAACAAAGCCACCCTGCCCTCTGCCGCTGCTTTGGCAATGTCCGGCAAATCGCGCCCTGCGGTCCCTTGACCGAGCGCCACGCCAAAGCGATCGAACGCTTTGTCCAGTGCATCGTCGTGGCGCTGGCGCAACAGGGTTGCGCAAGTCGCGGCGAGCTGCGCTGGCTGCAACGTCGCCGGATCGCGCTCGATGCCATCAGGCAACAGAAACGGGTTATGGCTTACGGCACGAAAAACCGCCTGGTTTTCCGCCAGAGCGACCAGCACCAGCGGCAGGCAGCACTGGCGTGAGCAGTGTTCGGTAATCGCCTTGTCGACAGCGCGGAAGAAGCGCTCGCGGTCGATGTTGATTTCGTCTTGCTTACCGCCGCCGCCCGACTCATGCATCATCGGGTCACCGCGCTCGCCGCCACCGCTGAAACCGTCGGGGTGGCCCTGTTGATCGCGCGGCGTCAGTTCGTCGCCAAGCGCGTCGACCTGACGGGTGGGAACCGCGGCAGGCAGCTCGACCTCCTCCATTTGCTGCGCCGTGCCTTGGTACATCCGCACGCTGTCACGGGACAGGCAGAGCACCTGGCAGCGATCAGTCACCGGCGCCAGCCGCAGCAACGGTTTGAGATACGGGTGGCTGTTGACAATGACAATTTCCCGCACCGCCTGCTGCAGCCCCAGAACAATGAAATGCTCATCGCCAGCGAACACTGCAATGGACGCCGGGCAGGTGTTCCAGAACGCCTGATCGTCCAGCAGCTCATGAAACGGCGCGAGCAGACGATCCTTGTCTGCCTCGGGACTGTGTTCCTCAAGCAGACCTTCCAGTTGCCTGATCAGGTTCTTGAAGCGGATCGGGTCTTGCGTGCGCTCCGGAAAGGTTCGATGAGCCGGCATGAACAGGCTGAGGTTGAGACGACCACTGAGCGCCAGCAGCGTGCCCAGCGTCTCGTGGGTAAACGGTTGAATCCGGGCCATGACAACACTCCTTACTCTTTCTCCAGATCAGCTTGTTTGGCGAGGAACTCGTCCTCGAGCAGGGCGTCGATTGCCGCTGGCGAATCTTCCCGCACCGGCGGTGCCGTCAGGCGTCCGGTGGATTCGACGCGCGGCGACAAGCGCCCCACGAGATGCTCAAGGGCATGGCTGATTTTCTTCGCCGCGCCGGCGACGGCCAGCTCGAGACTTTCGGCGTGATGGGTGGCTGAAAGCGAGGTGTGCCCCTTCGGATGGGCCTCGATCTGGCAGCGCTTGTCCTGCGCTCCGGCTTTTTGCGCATTGACATCGCCAACGTGAATTTCCAGCCGGGTCAAAAACGATGAGTAGCGGTCCAGCTCATCGACCACCAGGCTGCCCACCCACTCCTGCAGTTCGGCGCTGCCTTCGATATGGTTACTGTCTACTTGTACTTGCATGGTGAAATACTCCGCGTGCTGGGGTCCGTGTTTTCGTCAGTCATCGTCATTCTCCTCTGAGGCTATGCCGGATCCTGCGGGACCTTTCGGCAACCGTAGCGACGAGGTCTTCAGGCAATCTCGCTGTTCGCGCGCAAGGCTTTGCACGGTGAATTCATAGGCGTCGTCCGCCGCGTTTTTCAGCAATTGCCAGTCGTCGCGAGTGATCCACTCGTGCAGCAGCAATTCGTCGGCCCGCGAAATCAGCGTGCGGTGATAATCCTCCGGAAAATCCAGGCGATAGGCGTCGTCTTCCAGCAACAGGCGCCACGCTTTCAGTTCCATTTCAAGATCGGTTTCACTCACGGCGGTGTCCTTCTCGAGTCGGTGGTTTCACATCACGCTCGATGTGAAACCACGCGTTGCACACGGCTCAGCTCACTTGGTCGAGCAGGTCTTTGCGAATGATCTGGCGAACCGTGGCCAGGTGTGTTTCTTCCTGGTCCAGTGCGTGCTTGAAGCGTTTGGCGATCAGCGGATGACCGCCCTTCTGCGCCAGTTCGATGAGCAACTCCCAAGCCGCGTTGTCCTCCAGTTCAATGGTCAGGATCGCACTCATCGACTGCGACACGGTGGTGCGCGGATCGGTCAACACTTGCAGCACGCCCATCGCCTTGACGCCGGCCACGTCCGCGCACGGCGTCATCGCAGTGGGGTCGCCGCCGAGAGTTTCGATGGCTTCACGCACGATGTTCATGTGTTCCAGCTCCTCGGCCTGAATCTGCCGTAGCGTGTCGACCAGCGCTGGATCGGCGCCGGGTGCCGACGTGGCCTTGGCGACCATGGCTTCATACAGGCGCACGCCGGTGCGCTCGAACGCCAGACGCTCGCCGAGTTTGTCGATCAGCACTTCCGGGGCCTTGCCGATGGTTTTGTCTATCGCGGTCTTGACCATGCCTTTGGTGGTTGCCGGCGGCGGCACCGAACCGATCAGGTCAGCCTCGCGAATCGCGCGTTCACGTTCAGCGGTGTAGTCGCTCATGTCGCCCGGCACATCGGCCGGAAACATTCGGGTCGCCTCCAGTTGACGAGCCGTGCCTTCTGGCGAGGTTTGAACGCCGGTGCGATTGGTGCCGAGGGTTACTTGAGGTTCGCTCATTGCTGTTCTCCCACTTCGTTGAGTTCCGTACCGGGTTTGAAGGTGTAACCGGCCGAGACGATATTGGCGGGCACGCCTTCGCTGTTGAGCTGAGCGCGGTAATCAAGGGAGGGTCGTGCTTCGCGCTCCTTGGGCACGTAGTCGATGCCATGCGCACGCAGGTCAACCTCGCGCGACAAGGTTTCGCGCACGAAATCTCGCTGACTCTTGAACTCGATCATGCGCGGCAGTGGCCCGGCGAGCACTTCGGCGGGATCGCGTCGTTCGTACTTTTTGAACAGTTCACACGCAAGGTTGAGGTGCCCCAGTTCGTAGTCGACAAAACGTTCCCACATCGCTTTCAACCGCGGGTTTTCCTCCTGCTCGGCGCAACTGGCGTAGGTGTAGACCTCCATCGCTTCGTGGACCAACCACTTTTCCATGAACGTCTCGGCAGGGTCCTGCAACGACCCGTACTGGGTGACATGTTGCTCTTCGACGGAGGCGATCTCGGCGTACAGCGCACGCGCCACCGGATCGGCAAACAGCGGGCCGATGTTCATGTAGTAATCGTGAGTCTGGTATTCGGCGCCGGTTATCAGCGCGGCATGGATTTTGGTGATCAGCGCGGCGCTGTCTTTTTCGTAGTTATCGCGCAAGTCGTCGCCGGGTGCGCGATGGTGCTCGCTGGTCGGCCGACCGGGCACCAGGTCCGTGTAGCCTTGCAGGATGTTATTGGCATCCTTGCCTTCGAGCCGGTCGAGCATGGCCGCGTAGCGATACAAGTGATCGAAGTCTTCGAGCAGGCCAAACCGGTAAGTCTGCGCCTGATACGGATCCGGCTCGTTTTGTGCGACCGCCGCCGTGACTTCTATCGCCACTTGCTCATAGGCCACTGTGGTTTCAAGTGGCGAATGGTCGGCCGAGAGCAGCCAGTTGATCGAGGTCATCTGATGCTGCTCGGCGCGGCGAATCTGCGCGAGCGGCAATTGCAGTTCCTTGTGAAATCGCGCCCCGAAATGCTTGAGTCGCAGGGCGTCGGACTCTACCCCATTCATCAGGATCACCCGCACGCGGGTGAACGCATCGTCATCCAGCTTGCTGATCGGCTTGCCGGCCAGCTCGCGCCAGGTAAACGTCTGCTTGTCCAGCGGGGTGCCTTTGTTATCCAGCAGATTGTCAATTTTGGTCATCAGTTGCTCTCCTTCATCAGTCAACACGCAATGGCTGTCGAGGCCCGCTGTTCAAAGTCGACTGCGTCCGCGATCCGCCCATTCCGCTGCCTCGACGGATGGCGTTTCACAGCGAAACGGCCGTATGCAAAGGTTTGCGGTCTCAAGGAGATGACCAGAAAATCGAGGAAAAACATCGGTTTTATTGTGCTGAAACCCGATGAGCGGTGAAGCGCTCCGAACCGCCGGCAAGCGCAGCGAAGCTGGCAAAACCAGCACAACCCTCAGCGCTCCTGCAACATCGCCTGCATCTGCCAGAGCGTGCGAAAGCGTCCTTGGCGAAGGCGCAGTTCATCAGGCGGGCCGTCTTGCACAATCTCGCCTCGCTCCAGGACCAGCACCCGATCGAAGCTGGCAATGGTCGAGAGCCGGTGCGCCACCGCGAGCACCGTTCTGCCACGCATCAGGTTGGTGAGGGCGCGCTGGATAATCGCTTCGGAATCCGAGTCCAGCGCCGACGTCGCCTCGTCGAGAATCAAAATCGGCGCGTCCTTGAGAAAGGCCCGGGCCAGCCCCAGGCGCTGACGCTGACCGCCGGAAAGTGTCACCCCACGCTCACCGACCAACGTGTGATAGCCGTTGGGCAAGGCCTGCACGAACTCATCGCAGAACGCCTGCCGCGCGGCATCGATAATCTGCTGCTCCGTGGCGTGAGGCTGGCCGTAGCCGATGTTTTCCAGAATGCTGCGATTGAACAGGGCCGGCTCCTGCGGCACGACGGCGATCTGTCGACGCAAGCTGTCCTGGCTGACCGTCCGGATGTCGCGGTCGTCGATAAGGATGACGCCGCTTTGCACGTCATCCAGGCGTTGCAACAAGCTGAGCAAGGTCGACTTTCCCGAGCCGGAGGTGCCGGCAATGCCAACGCTTTGCCCGGCCGCAATGTCGAGGAAGAAATGCTTGAACACCTGGCAGCCGTCCGGGTAGGCATAGCTGACGTCGAGCAATTTGATGCTGCCGCGCGTCGGTGCCAGCTCGTGCGGCGTATCGCGCAGCTCGTGCGGTTGAGCGATGATCCCGAGCGTCTCGGCGATCACGCCCATTTGCTGGCTGGTGTCCACCAGTGCCAACGCAAGGTCGCGCGAGCCGTGCAGGATGCGGAACGTCAGCGCGCTGACCATCACCACATCGCCCGCGGTGACTTCACCCTGGCGCCACAACAGGATCGCCCACCCCAGCATTGCGCCGGCCATGATCGACAGGCAGATATCGTGCAGCACCCGCGCCTTTTCCAGGTAAATCCAGCTGCGCCGATGCGCGCGGGCCTCCACGCCTATCTCGCGCTCCAGGCGCTGGCGTTCGCGTTCACGGCCGGAGAACGCCTTGATGGTCCAGACGTTGGACACCAGGTCGACGATCTCGCCACCGACGCGCGCCGACTGCGAGGCAAAAGCGATGTGGCGATTCCGGCCGCGCACGCCGACCACCGTGAGCAATGCCGCCACCAGCAACACGCAGACGATCAAGGCCAGCGCCATGGAATCGCGGACCGCAAACAACACCACCACCGCACCGAGAAAGTCCACACACGGCGGGACGATGCGCCACGCCAGACCACCGTAGACAACATCGGCGGCACCGCCCGCCGCGGCCACCCGGTTGGCCAACGACCCGCTGAAGTGCCGTTTGAAATAGCGCATCGGGTGGCCGGTCAGGTGATGAAAAAGATCCACGCGCAAATCCGCGCAACTGCCGACCACGGTGTGACAACCCACCCAGCCGCCCAGGCGCCACAGTACATTTTCGACAACGATCAACGCGATGAACAGGCTGAACGCGCGCCACACTTGCTCGGTCTGCGCGTCTCCGGCCATCGCATCGACGAGCATTTTCATGCCGTACTGCACCGCCACCGCACAACACGCAGCGCCAATCACCAGCGACAACATGGCGCTGAAATGGAACGGACGCACCCTGACGTAACGCCATAAAAATGCGCTGGCGGTGGCCGGCAGTGGCGCGTCACGCAAGTGCTGAAAGTTCATCGCTGCCAACGCTCCCGTTGCTTGCCATCAATGCCGTGCGTGCATGCGTTGATCTGTGCGCCAACCTGGGCAAGCTCGACGCACAACGGATGAAAACCTGCGCGCTCACCTTCGCCATCGGGGTAACCGAAGACGCCGGTGGGGCAATAACGGTCATCATCCCAACCCGGATAATCGAGAAACGGATACCAACAAATGCCTTGCACCGGCACCCCACGCTCGAGCGCCAACCGCACTTGATCGACGACATAACGCAGCCAGGGCACCCGCTCGAGATCCTCCGCCCCGGTTTCTGAAATCAGTAACGGTCGCTGGTAACGTTGATGCAGCTCTTTGAGCATGCCGGCTAGCGGGCGGTAATCCGGCTCACCGCGCTGGATCCGAGCCCCCTCGAAATACCACTGGTTATGCGGGTAAAAGTTGGCACCGATGATGTCCAGGTAATGCTCTTGACCGCCCAGTCCGGGCCACTGGCGCCCGGTGAGCAAATCCCAGGCTTCGAACTGTGCCAGCCGGTAGCGCTCGGCGTGTTCCCTGTCCTCGCTGCGCCGCGAAGCCGAGATGACGTTGATCAGTGGGTCGCATTGCACGAACCGCGCATCAGGCGCGTGCGCTCGAATCGCTTCGATCGCGGCGATGCTTGCCCGCACCAACTGATGCTTGAGTTCCTGCCCGCGTCCCTGGGCGCCGGGGTTGAAATAACCGACGTCGCCCCCCGCCCAACTCCAGAACGATATTTCGTTGATCGGCGAGAAAAACGGCACGCTGATACCCTCGTCGATCATCAATCGCGCCACGGCCCCGGCGAACCGGGCGAAGTGCTCGACGAAGGACGGCTGCCAGATATCCAGGTGATCCGGGTAGCCGTAATGGCAGAGGTCCCAGACCACTTGCAATTGCCGGCCTTGCGCCGCTTTGAGCATCGGCAGAAAACTGCTCCAGTCGTAGCGACCCGGACTGCGCTCGATCAAGTGCCAGCGCAGTCCGTCCCGCGCGCAACGGATATTCAAATCGCTCAGATGCCGATAATCCCTGTCCACCCATTGCGCATGGCCTGTGCTGCAGAGCAAGTCCAGACGCCGGCCATCCCGGCGCCGATGACTGGAACACTCGTAGCCGGCCATCACGAAGCTGTCGAAGAGCGTGCGATGCACACGCTCGGCGGGTTCGCGTCCGTCACCCTTCGACTGTGCCGTCATCAGGCGTCCAGCCCCGCTTCGGCCGGCAACGCTGCGCTCTGCGCTTCAATATCGCGGTACAGCGCGAGCGCCTGCCCGACGACCTGATCCATGTTGTAGTACTTATAGGTGCCCAGGCGACCGAGAAACGTCACGTTCGGCGTTTGCTCCGCGAGCGCCCGATAGCGTTTGTACAACTCGGCATTTTCAGGCCGTGGCACGGGGTAATAGGGATCGCCGTCGTCACAGGGAAATTCGTAACTGATGCTGGTACGCGGATGAGTCTGCCCGGTCAGATGTTTGTATTCGGTGATGCGCGTGTACGGCACCTCGGGGTCGGGAAAATTGACCACCGCCACCGGTTGATAGCGTTCCTGCTCCAGCGTCTGGTGTTCGAAGCGCAACGAACGATAGGGCAAGCGACCCAACTGGAAATCGAAATATTCATCGATCGGCCCGCAATAGATAACGTGCCTGAACTTCACGGCATGGCGCACTTGCTTGAAGTCGGTGCTCAACAGCAGATCGATTCGTGGGTGATCGATCATCCGCTCGAACATCCGCGTGTAACCGTCCCGGGGCATGATCTGGAACGTGTCGGTGAAATAACGATCGTCTTCATTGGTGCGAGTCGGCACCCGCGAGGTGACCGACTTGTCCAGCGCCGAAGGATCAAGCCCCCACTGTTTGCGGGTATAGCCGCGAAAGAATTTTTCATACAGTTCGCGACCGATCTGGTTGACCACCACGTCTTCGGACGTGCGAATCGTCGCCACCGGTTCCGCGCGCTCGGCCAGAAATTGTTCGGCCTGTGCCGACGTCATCGACAAGCCGTAGAGCGCGTTGAGCGTCGCCAGATTGATGGGGATCGGCAGCAACTGACCGTCAACTTTCGCCAGCACCCGGTGTTCGTAGGGGCGCCACTGGGTGAAGCGCGACAAGTAGTCGACGATGCGCTGGGCGTTGGTATGAAAAATGTGCGGACCGTATCGGTGCACCAGCAGGCCAGCCGCATCGTAGTGGTCGTAGGCGTTGCCGGCGATGTGATCGCGACGATCGATCAGCAACACCTGGCGGCCGAGACCTTCGGCCAGCCGTTCGGCAATGACACTGCCGGCAAACCCGGCGCCGACGATCAAGTAATCATAGGCACTGTCTGCGCCCTGGCGGGATGGGCCGGATCGGGCGGCTTCAAGGGTTATCTGAGGCATTCGATCTGCTCCTTCATGAAACGGCAGGTGTTGTCCCAAGACATGCCTTCAATGGCCGCATTGGCTTTTTGCAGAAACTCGTCGGTCCCTTTGAGCGCCAACGCGCGTTCAATGGCTTCGATGAACGCCTCGGCCGTGCCCGCGATGAACACGGCGCCGCTTTGCCCGTAGCCGCTGATGACGTCGTGGATCGGCGTCGACACCACCGGGCACCCGCCGGCCAGATATTCCGGGGTTTTGGTCGGGCTGATAAAACGTGTGGAAGCGTTGAGCGCGAACGGCATCAGCGCCACGTCCCAACCGCTGAGATACGCCGGCAGCTCGGCATATTGCCTGGCGCCCAGGTAATGAATGTTCGGCCGTCGCGGCAGCGTCTGCGGGTCGATCTTGACGACCGGCCCGACCAGCACGATTTGCCAGTCGGCACGCCGCTGTGCCACTTGCTCGATCAACTCAATATCGAAACGCTCATCGATGACGCCAAAAAACCCCAGGCGTGGCCGCCCGATCGGCGCCTGATCCGCCGGTTCCGGCAAGGCCTGGCGCGCTACCGCAAAGTGCGCGATATCGACACTGCTGGGCACCGGGTAAGCGTTGCCATGCTGGCGTTGCTTGACCTCCCACAAACTGACACCACCGGTGAACACGACGTCCGCCCTGCCCATCAATAGCCGTTCCATGTCGATCAGTTGCGCCGGTGCGCCCTTGAACGCGGACAACTCATCCATGCAGTCGTAGACCGTGACCTGAGCGTCCAGGTGATCAGTAAAAGCCAGGCTCATCGGGGTGAAATACCAGAGCAGAAGCTCGCCCTGTGCGCGTCCGGCCAGCAACCGGTCAAGCAAACTGCGTTGCGCCTGCACGACGGCTTCCGGACTCATGCCCTCGGGCATGTGCGGGACCACCACCTGGATTCCTTCTGCCGGGGTCGAGGTGTCCAGCCAGGGCGTATCGCCAGGCGAAATCACCGGTTCTTCAAAGAAGATCACGTCGTAGTTTTTTGCCAGACGCGACATCACATGCTGCGGTCGCTGGAAGACAAATCCCCAGCGCAAGTGAGACAGGCACACCAGTGTGGGTCGAAGCTGTGGCGACAGTTCGACAACATTTTGTGCAGTGAGAATCGGCGACTGTTCAGGTTGTTCGGCAAGGTTCATGGCAAGGCCCTTATCAAGAGAAGGAAAGACGGCTCAAGGTCGAGCCATCGGGCCGTAACACCTGTGAAACAACGGGTGTCCGGCATCTCTCGATGAGTCCGTACGGCTCTTGAAGCTTGGAAACACGGCGTTCACAAGGCGTTCAAAAGATCCGTGATCGAAGCCGATGAACTGCACATACCGGCTGGCCAACCGGTTTGAACTCCGCACTCAAAGTGCCCCCCTACCCTTCAACAGGCAACGTTGCTGCTGCCGCTGCGACGGCGGCAAATCAACGAAACAGCCAGCGAAAAAATCATCGTGATTGAGGGCGGGCGCATGATCTTGATAACGGGCGGTGCGGGATACATCGGTGCGCACGTCGCACTGGAGCTGATGAACAAAGACGAGGACGTGCTGATTCTGGACAACTTGTGCAACAGCCGACGTTCAGCCATCGACCGCATCAGTACGCTGGCCGGCAGGCGGCCCGGATTCGTCCAGGGCGATGTGCGAAACCGGCACTTGCTCGATACGCTGCTGCGCGATTACCCGGTCGATGCGGTGGTGCATTGCGCCGGACTCAAGGCCGTCGGTGAAAGCGTGCATGAGCCGTTGCGCTACTACGACAATAATGTCGGCGGCAGCCTGACCCTGTGCCAGGCGATGGCCCAGGCTGGGGTGTTCACGCTGGTGTTCAGTTCATCGGCAACGGTGTATGGCGACTGCACGACGATGCCGATCAACGAATCGTGTGCCACCGGGCAACCGACCAATCCCTACGGGATGTCGAAACTGATGGCGGAGAACATCATGAAAAGTGTCGCCAGCTCCGATCCGCGCTGGTCCATTGGCCTGCTGCGTTACTTCAATCCGATCGGCGCGCATCCCTCAGGTCTTTTGGGCGAGGCGCCACTCAACCAGCCGAATAATCTGCTGCCTTATCTGCTGCAGGTTGCGAGTGGGCAACGCGAGGCTTTGTCTGTGTTCGGTACGGACTACGCAACGCCGGACGGGACCGGCGTGCGCGATTACATCCATATCGTTGACCTGGCGCAGGGACACACCTGCGCCCTTGAGGCGTTGGGTCAACGCAGCGGGGTGAATATCTGGAATCTCGGAACGGGACGCGGCTATTCCGTTCTGGAACTGGTCAGCGCCTTTGAACGGGTGAGCGGCGTGCCGATTCCGCTGGTGTTCAAGGCGCGCCGGCCGGGCGATGTGACCTGCTGCTGGGCGGACCCGCAAAAAGCCGCCGATGAATTGGCCTGGCGCGCGCGCCACTCGCTGGAAACAATGCTCGCCGACGCGTGGCGCTGGCAATGCAACCAGCTGCAAACCGAGTGGGTTCAACAGGCCAATTGAAACCTGCGTTGCCCTGAGGCGGGTCGCACCGCCCGCCCCGCGCAAGACCGCCCGCTGCCTGCCATCGCCGGTGGCGGGCGATGGCTTGTCGCGTCGCCATACAACTGCCTTCTTGATTATGCGACAATGCGCGCAATGTCCAACATGATCCCCGCATGCATCGCTCAGCAGCCTGGCCACCACGGCCAAAGGTTGCTGGCGGCGCATGCGCGTTGGCTCAACTCAAGCTCAGACTGGGCGGAGCCGGAAAAGCTCCAGATTGGTATCAAGTCGGTATCAGGCACATATGACCAGCTCTAAACCATTGATAGGTAAGGTAATTGATCTCCACAGCTAACATCACGATGCAGTTCGGCGCCAAGCCGCTCTTCGAAAACGTTTCGGTCAAATTCGGCGCGGGCAATCGCTACGGCCTGATCGGCGCCAACGGTTGCGGCAAGTCGACCTTCATGAAAATCCTCGGTGGCGATCTCGATCCGTCCGGCGGTCAGGTCATGCTTGAGCCGAACGTGCGTCTGGGCAAGCTGCGCCAGGACCAGTTCGCTTACGAAGAATTCACCGTGATCGACACCGTGATCATGGGTCACGAAGAGCTGTGGAAGGTCAAGGCCGAACGCGATCGCATCTACTCGCTGGCGGAAATGTCCGAAGAAGACGGCATGGCCGTCGCCGAGCTGGAAACCGAATTCGCCGAGATGGATGGCTACACCGCCGAATCCCGCGCCGGCGAACTGTTGCTGGGTCTGGGCATTCCACTGGAACAGCATTTCGGCCCGATGAGCGAAGTCTCGCCAGGCTGGAAACTGCGTGTGCTGCTGGCGCAGGCACTGTTCTCCGATCCGGAAGTGCTGTTGCTCGACGAACCGACCAACCACCTGGACATCAACACCATTCGCTGGCTGGAAAACATCCTGACCCAGCGTAACAGCCTGATGATCATCATCTCCCACGACCGTCACTTCCTGAACAGCGTGTGCACGCACATGGCTGACCTGGATTACGGCGAACTGCGTCTGTTCCCGGGCAACTACGACGAATACATGACCGTGGCGACTCAGTCCCGCGAGCAATTGCTGTCGGACAACGCCAAGAAGAAAGCGCAGATTTCCGAACTGCAATCGTTCGTCAGCCGCTTCTCGGCCAACGCCTCGAAAGCCAAGCAAGCCACCTCCCGCGCCAAGGCGATCGACAAGATCCAGCTGGCCGAGGTCAAGCCTTCCAGCCGCGTCAGCCCGTTCATTCGTTTCGAGCAGAACAAGAAGCTGCACCGTCAGGCAGTCATGGTCGAAAAAATGGCCAAGGGTTTCGATGGCAAGCCGCTGTTCAAGGACTTCAGCTTCCAGGTTGAAGCCGGCGAGCGCGTCGCGATCATCGGCCCGAACGGTATCGGCAAAACCACCCTGCTGCGCACCTTGGTCAACGAACTGACCCCGGATGCCGGTAGCGTGAAATGGACCGATGCCGCGGAACTGGGCTACTATGCTCAGGACCACGCCCACGACTTCGAAGACGACGTGACGCTGTTCGACTGGATGGGTCAGTGGACTCAGGGCGAGCAGATGATTCGTGGCACACTGGGCCGCATGCTGTTCTCCAACGACGAGATCCTCAAGTCGGTCAAGGTCATTTCGGGGGGTGAGCAAGGTCGCATGCTGTTCGGCAAGCTGATCCTGCAAAAGCCGAACGTGCTGATCATGGACGAACCGACCAACCACTTGGACATGGAATCGATCGAGGCGCTGAACCTGGCGCTGGAAAACTATCCGGGCACGCTGATCTTCGTCAGCCACGACCGTGAGTTCGTATCGTCCCTGGCCACGCGCATCATCGAGCTGAGCCCGAACGGCGTGACCGACTTCAGCGGCACCTACGACGACTACCTGCGTAGCCAGGGCGTCGTGTTTTAAGAGCAGCTTTTAGCTTCAAGCTGCGAGCTGCAAGAGAAAAGCCCTGTCCCTGGTGACGGGGCTTTTTGCATGTGATCACGACATTTTCGCCAGTACTGACTCCATCGCGAGCAACGCCATCAATCCCTGTAGGAGTTGCCGAAGGCTGCGATCTTTTGATCGTTAGCCTGCTTTCCTTTATCCCAAGCCCGCGCCATGATGTTCGCAACTCTCCCACCGCCGCCCGCGAACGAGTTCCCATGTCTGTGCAGCAGCCGCCATCTCAAAGCTCTCTGGCGATCACCCTGCAGATCGTCTCCATCGTTTTCTATACCTTTATTGCTTTTCTCTGCATCGGTTTGCCGATTGCGGTGTTGCCCGGCTATGTGCATGAGCAACTGGGTTTCAGCGCGATCGTTGCCGGGCTGGTGATCGGTTCGCAGTACCTCGCTACCCTGCTCAGCCGGCCGATGGCCGGGCGTATGTCGGACACGCTCGGCACCAAACGGGCGATCATTTATGGCTTGTGGGGGATCGTGCTCAGTGGCGTGCTGACGCTGCTCTCGACGTTGTTGCAAAGTTTTCCCCTGACCAGCCTGTTGATTCTCATTGCAGGGCGCTTGCTGCTTGGCATCGCCCAAGGTCTGATCGGTGTTGGCACCATCAGTTGGTGCATGGGCCAGGTCGGCGTCGAGCACACAGCCAAATCCATCGGCTGGAACGGCATCGCCTCTTACGGCGCAATTGCCATTGGCGCGCCGCTGGGCGTGGTGATGGTCGCCGAATACGGTTTTGTCAGTCTGGGGATTGCCTTGTCGGCGTTGGCGGCGGGGGCATTGTGGTTGATCCGCAATAAGCCATCGGTGCCGGTGATTCGTGGCGAGCGCCTGTCGTTCTGGACTGTGTTCGGCAAGATTGCGCCGTATGGCCTCAGCCTGACGCTAGCCTCGATTGGCTACGGCACGCTGACCACGTTCATTACGCTTTATTACCTCAACCGTGGCTGGACCGGCGCGGCCTACTGCCTGACCGTGTTTGGCGCATGTTTCATTCTGTCGCGGCTTCTGTTTATCTCGGCGATTGCCCGGTTCGGTGGGTTTGCTTCGGCTATCGTCTGCATGACGGTGGAAACCGTCGGACTGGTGATGTTGTGGCTTGCGCCCTCCACCGCTTATGCACTGATTGGCGCGGGGTTGGCGGGGTTTGGCCTGTCGCTGGTTTATCCTGCGCTGGGCGTTGAAGCAATCAAGCAAGTGCCGAGTTCCAGTCGTGGGTCGGGACTGGGCGCTTATGCGGTGTTCTTCGATCTGGCGCTGGCAATTGCCGGGCCGTTGATGGGCGCGGTGGCGTTGAATCTGGGGTATTCGTGGATCTTCTTCAGCGCGGCGCTGTTATCGGTAGCCGGGTTGGGCCTGACCTTGCTCCTCAAGCGCCGCACTACTTCCTGAAACCAACGATCCCCATTGTAGGAGTGAGCCTGCTCGCGATAGCGTCGTGTCAGTCAGCACATTTATCAACTGACACACCGTTATCGCGAGCAGGCTCACTCCTACAGGGGATAGGTGGTGGCAATCAGATTATTGATCCGCCGTCTGCATCCCCGCCCTGCTCGATTGGCCCAGCGCATGGGCGAAGAAGCGTCCGGCTTCGGAGATCAGGTTGCGGTGGATGTCCTGGCGGTCAACGCCATCTGCATCGGTGCACAGCGCCGGCATGGCGAGGATCTGCTCGGCGGTGCACGGCGCCATGAAGACAAAGTGCCCTGCCCCGGCGAGCAATTTGAAATCCGGCGCCGTCGGCAGTTTGCGCGCCAGCGCGGCGGCGTTTTTGTCGAAGGCGACCAGTTTGTCGCCATCGCCGCTATAGAGCAGCACCGGCACATGCACATCGGCCAGGGTATGCCGGCCGAATTTCAGGCTCAACGGCGCCATCAGCAGTAACGCATGCACGCGCGGGTCGGCCACCGGCTGCAAATCATCGCGGTCGACAATCAGTTCGCCCTGGGTGTTGCAGGCGTCATGGTCATCCGGCCGCTCCTGGCAGTAGCGGCGCAAGCGATCCAGGTCCGGCTGCGCCCCCGACAGGATCAACGCCGTCTCGCCGCCCGCTGAATAACCGATCACACCGACCTGATCAGCGTTGACGTAGGGCGCAAGCATGGCATCGCCGAGGGTCGCAGTGATTGCCGCAGAAATCTGAATCGGACGCCCGTAGAGATTGCTCAAGGTGCCAAGTCGACTGTGGTCACGCGAGTTGTCACCGGGGTGAATCACGGCCACCACCACAAAGCCCTTGCGCGCTAGTGACGTGGCGAGGTCGTGCAGCGCCAGCGGTGTGCCGGTGTTGCCGTGGGACAACATCAACATTGGAAAGCGGCCAATGGCGACTTTGCTGTCTTCGCCGGCCTCGACCGAGTAGCCCTCAAGCAGACTCAGGTGCTCGCGGTCGCTGGACGGATAAAACGCAATGGCACGCATCGGTTGCAGATCCAGCGGATCGAGCACGGTCATTTCGTGGTAGCCAACGCTCCAGACAGGGTGCCGCCCCGGCGCAGCCTGCACTGAATTCAGGCTGCCGAGCAGGCAAATCAGTAACGCTGCACAAAGACGCATCATCGGATGCCCCACCCTGTTGGACGTAATCGCCGGATGTACTGGAACTGCATAACCTGGGCCAGATTATGTAACAGCCAGAAACAAAAAACTCCGTATTCGGCCCTTGCGGAACCAGAATACAGAGTTTTTGGCGACTTACCTGAACAATGGCTGTTCTTTACGCATGCCTTACGCGGCGGCGAACAACTGCTCACTGATGGTGGCCTGAGCGGCGCTCATCGCGTTGTTGCGGACTTCTTCGCCATAGGCCAGGCCTTCGGCGCGGACGATTTCAATGTCGGTGATGCCGAGAAAGCCCAGCACCAGCTTCAGGTATTCTTCGTGAGCGATGCCGCTGGCTTGACCGGCATGGATGCCGCCAGACGTGGACACGATCACCACTTTCTTGCCACCGCACAGGCCTTCGGGACCGGCTTCGGTGTAGCGGAAGGTCTGGCCGGCAACCGCGACACGGTCGATCCACGCCTTGAGTTGGGTCGGCACGGTGAAGTTGTACATCGGTGCGGCGATCACCACGGCGTCGGCTGCGATGAACTCGGCCAGAGTGGTGGCGCTCAGTCCGGCTTCATGCTGCTGTGCCGCATCGCGCAGTTCAGCGCTGGTGCCGGCGGCGACCAGGGTGGTCGACGAAAAATGGCTGATGGCGTCAGCGGCGAGATCGCGGTAAGTCACTACAGCGCTTGGCTCGGCGGCCTGCCAGGCTTTGACCACTTCACGGCTCAACTGACGGGAAGCCGAGTTGTCGCCCAGAATGCTCGAATCGATATGCAGCAGTTTCATGTGAAATCTCTCCTGGAATGAATCGCCGGTGGCGGCGCAATGGAGACAATCCTACGCAAGAAACCAATGGATGATTAGCCGCCAACAATGCGATAGTTCGTCCCACTGATAGAACAGCGGAAGCCCCATGCAAGACCTCAACGATCTCTACTATTTCGCCAAAGTCGTCGAGGCCGGCGGCTTTGCGGCGGCGGGCCGCTTGCTGGGCATACCTAAATCACGATTGTCGCGGCGCATTGCCGAACTGGAAGAGCGTCTCGGTGCGCGTCTGCTGCAACGCACCACCCGGCAGCTCAACCTCACCGCCGTGGGCGAGCGCTATCTGCGTCATTGTCAGGCAATGCTGCTCGAAGCGGAAATGGCCGACGAGGCGGTGGCGAGCATGTCCAGCGAGCCGCGCGGGCGCTTGCGGGTGTCCTGTCCGACCGGTCTGGCCCATGAGATGTTGCCGGCGGTCATCAGCGATTTCCTCGGCAAGTTTCCGCAGGTTCAACTGGAGGTCGTCCTGCTCAATCGGCGGGTCGATCTGGTGGGCGAAGGCTTTGATGTCGCGTTGCGCGTGCGCGAACACGGTGACGAGGACCCGTTGTTGGTCACACGGCGTCTGCGTCAGGCGCAAATGGTCGTGGTGGCCAGTCCGGCTTTTTTACAGGGCCGCACGATCATTCATCCGCAAGACCTCAAGCACCTGCCCGTGCTGGGCGCTCTGGAGGCAGATCGCATGGTGCATGTGCGCTTGCTCGATGAGCAGGGCCACAGTTTCGAGCTGAACATGGAAGCCCGCCTGGGGATCGATGACTTTGTCGTGCGCAAGGCCTGCGTCCTCGCTGGCCAGGGCTTTACCCTGCTGCCGATGATGTATTGCGAAACCGAACTGCATAACGGCACGTTGGTGCAGATGCTGCCGGACTGGTCGTTGCCCGGTGGCTGGTTGCAGGCGGTGTACCCGCATCGACGCGGGGTGATGCCGGCGGTCCGCGCCTGGATCGACCACTTGGTCGAGTCGTTCAATGCCTGTGGGGAGCGGTTGTTATGAGCAAGGGAAAAATGAGCGAAGCCGACGTCGCGGCATTTTGTCTGGCTTTGCCGGGTGCGCGGGAAGATTACAAGTGGGGCGGCGTGCGCGTCTTTTCGATTGCCGGCAACAAAATGTTTGCCTTGCAGGGACTGCGCGGGGATTCGTTGGCATTCAAGGTCGACAAGGATCTGTTCCTCGGCCATTGCGACCGCCCGGGCATTCACCCGGCGCCGTATCTGGCGCGGGCGCAGTGGATCATCATGCACCCGCCCTACCCGCTGGGCGCCGAGGAATTGCAGGGCTTGTTGCAGCGCTCGCATCAGCTGGTGGTGAGCAAGTTGCCCAAGAAGACCCGCATCGGCCTATTGCTGTAACACGGTCCCTTGTAGGAGTGAGCCTGCTCGCGATAGCGGTTTACCTGCTGAAGCGATGTCGACTGACACTACGCTATCGCGAGCAGGCTCACTCCTACAGGGGCTTTGTATGCTTAATCAGAACAAGGTCAACAGGTTCGAACCGAGGAATAGCTGGTCAATCCAGAACACCTGATGCAACAGCACGATCACCCAGAACAGAATCTGAAACGACACCTTGCGCGTCTTGTGCCGCAATACCTGCTGGGCGATCAGTGCGCCCGGCCAGCCGCCGGCCAGTTCAACTGCATGCAGGATGTTTTCCGGGGTGCGCCAGGCGTCGGCGCGCGCCTTGCGTTTGTCGGCCCAGTACAGGAAAAACGCCAGCACGCTGACGATCCCGTACGCCGCGAGGGGCAGCAGGGAAATCCCCCGCAGCCACATCGACACTGAGCCGAACAACGGCAAGGCACACACACCCAGCAGCACCAGCAGCTTGAGCTTCAGGTGCTGAATGTTGCCACTGGAAGATCGGCCCTCAGGGCGACGTCCACGGGAATCGCTCATGGCTTGACCGCCGTCCAGTCCACCCAGCCGAACTGCCAGGTGGCGAGTATCACCAGGCCGAACACGATCCGGTACCAGGCAAACGCCGCATAGCTGTGGTTGGCGATGAACTTGAGCAGGCCACGCACGGCGATCATCGCGAAAATGAACGCGGTGACGAAACCGATGGCAAACACCGGAAAGTCCGCCGGCACGAACAAGTCGCGATATTTGTAGCCGGAATACACCGCCGCGCCGACCATGGTGGGCATGGCGAGGAAGAACGAGAACTCGGTCGCGGTCTTGCGCGACAGGCCGAACAGCAGCCCACCGATGATCGTCGAGCCGGAGCGCGAAGTGCCAGGAATCATGGCCAGGCATTGCGCAAAACCGACTTTCAGTGCGTCTTGCCAAGTGATCTCGTCGACCGTTTCGGCATGCACTTCGTGCTGGCGCTTTTCCGCCCACAACATGATGACGCCGCCGACCACCAGGGCCGCCGCCACGGTAATCGGGTTGAACAGGTATTCGTGGATCAGGTCGGCGAAGATTACGCCCAGCACCACCGCCGGCAGGAACGCGATCAGCAGGTTGGCGGTGAAACGCCGAGCGCCCGGTTGGGTCGGCAACCCTACCACCACGTCGAAAATCTTGCGGCGAAACTCCCAGACCACCGCGAGAATCGCGCCGAGCTGAATAATGATGTTGAAGGCCATGGCCCGTTCGCCGCCGAAGTTCAGCAAGTCAGCGACGATGATCTGGTGTCCAGTACTCGAAATGGGCAAAAACTCCGTCAGCCCTTCTACAACTCCCAGTATCAATGCCTGCAAGGCGGTCCAAAGATCCATCAATCCCCCAAAGAGCGATGCACGCCGGCATGCCCCGATAGTATTTTTTTACGTTCACTGCGTTCAGCGTAGCTTGAAAAAGCTGTACCGATTCCGCGCGCACAGGATCCACACGAAACGGTAAAAATTCCGTGAAATATCAATTTGCATTCAGGTTTTCACGCGCGGGGCCGAAATCCTAACAGACAAGCCTTAATAGCGCTGCGGCGTTATACGACTTGGGTCGCGTATGCCCGATCGGCAAAAGCTGATTGGATGCTCGCGGTTGTTTATTACAAGAACAAGAATCCGGAGTGACAGCGTTATGAACAGCTTGCGCAGTGTGTCGATCAGCCGACGCTTGTGGCTCATCTTGATTGTGGCGGTGGTCATGTTATTGACCTTGGGCGTGTTGATGCTCAAGCAGATCCACGAAGACCTGTATCACGCCAAAGCCCAGAAAACCGAACATGTGGTGCAGACCGCCAGCGGTTTGCTGACCTACTACCACGGCCTGCAAACCGCCGGCACCCTGAGCAAGGAAGCCGCGCAGACACAGGCGCTGACCGCGATCCGTGGCTTGCGCTACGACCAGAGCGATTACTTCTGGATCAACGACCTCACCCCCGTGATGGTCATGCACCCGACCAATCCCAAACTTGAAGGCCAGAATCTTTCGGCGATTCGCGACCCGGACGGCTTTGCGGTGTTCAACGAAATGGTCGCCATCGCCAAGGCCAAGGGCGCTGGCATGGTCAACTACCGTTGGCCGAAACCGGGCGCCACCGACCCGGTGGCGAAGACCTCCTACGTCAAGTTGTTCGAACCGTGGGGCTGGGTGATCGGGTCCGGGGTTTATGTGGATGACGTGCAGGCGGAGTTTCAGGATCAGATGATCAAGGCTTCGGCCATCGGCTTGGCGATTGCGCTGATCATGGCGCTGCTGGTGATTCTGATTGCGCGCAGCATTGTCCGTCCGCTACAGGAAACCGTGAACGCCATGGCCAACATCGCCAGCGGTGAAAGCGACCTGACGCGCAGCCTCGATACCCATGGCAAGGACGAGGTCACGGAACTGGCCCATCACTTCAATGCCTTCACCGCCAAACTGCGTCGGGTCATCGGCGAACTGCAAGTGTCGGCCAGCGCGCTGGGCCAGTCCTCCAGCGAACTGGGCAACGATGCCTCCCAGGCCCAGCAACGCAGCCAGCAGCAATCGCAGCAAATGGAGTTGGTCGCCACGGCGATCAACGAAGTGACCTATGGCGTGCAGGATGTGGCCAAAAACGCCGAGCACGCTGCTGCGGAAATGCGCGATGCCGAAGCGCAGGCGCAACAGGGCCAGATCAATATCGATGGCAGCTTGCAGCAGATCGACAAGCTGTCCGGAACCATCGATCAAGCGGTTGAAGTGATTCGCACCCTGGCCGCTGAAAGCACCCAGATCGGCAGTGTGCTGGAGGTGATCCGCTCGATTGCCGAGCAGACCAACCTGCTGGCGCTCAACGCCGCGATCGAAGCCGCGCGGGCCGGCGAGCAAGGTCGCGGTTTTGCCGTAGTGGCCGACGAAGTGCGCTTGTTGGCGCAGCGTACGCAAAAGTCGACCGCCGAGATCCAGTCGATGATCGAGCGCCTGCAGAATCATTCAGAGGCCGCCGTGAAGGTGATCGGCGACAGCAGCAAAGCCTCGCAACTGACCATCGAACAGGCGGGGCTTGCCGGTGCGAGCCTCAATGCCATCGGCCAGGCGTTACGTAACCTCAATGGCCTGAATGCTTCGATTGCCAGCGCCACCCTGCAACAGGCGCACGTGGTCGAGGACATCAACCAGAACGTTACCCAGGCCGCCGGACTTTCCCACAGCACGGCCATCGCCGCGGAGCAATCGAGCGCTGCCAGCGTGCGCCTGGGCCAACTGAGCGAACAGCTCAACGGCCTCCTGCGCCAGTTCCGCGTCTGACCCGGACTGCGGGAGTGATGCTTGCTCGCGACTGCATTGTGTCAGCCAACATTTCCGTTGCCTGACACACCGTCTTCGCGAGCAGGCTCGCTCCCACACTGGGTTCTGCGTCGGGATGCTCATCTCAATTCAGACAAAATCCCTGCGTGGGCATGATGGAGTCAAGTCAGCACATCCGCTCAATCCCCTCGCCTGCCATTGCTCGATCATCGCGGTCATCTCCACTGCCGCTGGCCGCTGATCATGATCGACCGTGTCTCCACGCACCTCACTCTGCTTGCGCTGCTCTGCGGGGTGAACGCAACCGCGCACGCCAGCGGCTTTTTCGACGATGCCAGCGGCGAAGTGCTCAGTCGCAACTTTTATCTGAACAACGACTACCGCTCGCCCTCAGCCAGCGAAAAAAACTATAAACAGGAATGGGCACAAGGCTTTATCGGAACTTTCTCATCCGGTTTCACTGCCGGTACGCTTGGATTCGGACTCGATGCACACGCTTTTTCCGGCCTGAAGCTGGACGGCGGCAAAGGTCATTCGGGGACCGGGTTGCTGCCGGTCGACAGCGACGGGCGCAGCGCGAGCAATTACGCCAGCGCCGGTGGTGCGCTGAAGCTCAAGGCCTCGCGCACTACCCTCGCCTTTGGCGAAATGACCGTGGAAACCCCGGTATTCGATACCTCGGACAAACGCCTGCAACCGGAATACGCCAGCGGTTTTCTGCTGAGCAGCCAGGAGATCGACAACGTCAATTTGCAGGCCGGACATTTCACTGCGTTCAAGAACCAGGACAGCACTTCGGGCAAAGGCGATTTTTACGGTTACGGCGCGAGTACCGAGCACGGTGCGATCAGTTTTGTCGGCGCCGACCTGTTTGCAGACCGTCCGCTGGGCGGCGCACTTTACGCCGCCGAATTGACCGACACCTGGCATCAGTACTACGGCAACCTGCACTTCAAACAATCGGGTCTGCTGATCGATGCCAACCTCTACCACACCCGCGATACCGGACAAGCCCTGGCCGGTGCGATCGACAACACCGCTGTCAGCCTGTCTGGTAAATACGCCTTCGGCCCGCACGCGGTGATGCTCGGCTGGCAACGCATCCATGGCGACACGCCGTTCGATTTCGTCGGCGGCGACTCGATCTACCTCGCCAACTCGATCAAGTACGCTGACTTCAACGGTGCCAACGAGCGCTCCTGGCAGGCGCGCTACGACCTCAACCTCGGCGCCTTTGGCCTTCCCGGTCTCACCTTCATGACCCGCTACGTCGCCGGCAGCCACATCGACGGCACCCACGCGCCCAAGGGCGGCGCCTACAACCCGTTTGATGCCGACAGTGGCGAGTACCAGCCGCAGCAAGGCAAAGACGGCAAGCACTGGGAGCGCGATATCGATGTGAAATACATCGTTCAGTCGGGGGCGGCAAAGGACTTGTCGGTACAGCTCTCGCATGTTTCCCATCGCGGCAACGAGGCGCAGGCCGGCGATGATATTGACCGTCTCTATGTGGTGGTTCAGTACCCGCTGGGATTCTGAGGGCATCCACCCTGCATCGTCGGGCGGACCGGCTGAATTGCGCGTCACCAAAGGCCGAAAAATCGAGAATTACATTGCCCCCGCCGCCATGGAACCTGCAGGCTCGCTCCGGCAGGGTCATGGGCTTATCATGGCGCCCATGAATATCCCGCCTTCACGAGACCGCGCATGACTTTCGATTTTGATCAGCTGTTCGACCGCCACCACACCGGCAGTACCAAGTGGAGCCGCTACCCGGCCGATGTGCTGCCGATGTGGGTCGCTGACATGGATTTCGCCGCGCCGCCAGTGGTGATCGAAGCCTTGCAACAGCGTCTGCTGCACCCGTTGCTCGGTTACAGCGTGGCTCAGGACAACCTGCGTGAAGCGATCGTCGCCGATCTTTGGAACAAATACGCCTGGCAGGTCAAGCCACAGGAACTGATCTTCCTGCCCGGCGTCGAGTCCGGTTTCAACATGGCGCTCAAGGCGCTGGTGCAGGCGCCGCAGAATGTCGTGGTGCAGGTACCGAACTACCCGCCGCTGCGCCACGCGCCGGGGCATTGGGGCCTGAACAAGGTTGAACTGCAATTCCTGGCTCAGGCCGATGGCACCTATGCCACGCCACTGGATGTGCTGCGTGAATCGCTGAACGGTGGCGGCGCGCTGCTGCTGAGCAACCCGCACAACCCGATCGGCAAGGTGTTCGGCCGCGAGGAACTGCAAGCGGTAGCCGACATTTGCGTGGCGCAAGACGCGTGGATCATCTCCGACGAAATCCACGCCGAGTTGTGTTTCGACGGGCGCGTGCACATTCCTACTGCATCGCTGAGCCCGGAGATTGCCCGGCGCACGATCACGCTGATGTCGGCGAGCAAGGCCTACAACATCGCTGGGCTGAAGACTTCGTTCATGATCATTCAGGACGCCGCCCTGCGCGAACGCGTCAACCATGCCCGTTGTGGCATGGTCGACAGCGTCAATCCGCTGGGCATGGAAGCCACCCGCGTGGCTTACAGCGAAGCCGGGCCGTGGCTTGCGGCGCTTAAAACCTATCTGCAGGCCAACCGTGACTGGCTGGTGGACGCGGTGCGCAGCCGCCTGCCGGGCGTGACCCTGAATGTGCCGCAAGGCACCTATCTGGCGTGGCTCGATTGCTCGGCACTGGACCTGAGCAATCCGCAGCAGTTTTTCCTGGAGCAGGCCAAGGTCGGCCTCAGCCCGGGGGTGGACTTCGCCGATCAGAGCCAGCAGTTCGTACGCCTGAACTTCGGTTGCCCGCGTGCCCTGCTGGAAGAAGGGATTACGCGGATGGAGCGGGCTTTGGCGCAGCGCGCTCGCTAACCCCAGACCGTCAATCTCTGCTGGCGATAGCCGCGCAATTCGCACTATCGCCAGCACGCTGGCTCCCGCCGTTGCTTTGCCTAAGCGCGGCGCCCAATAAAACCTGACCTTTCAGGCAGTTATTGCTCGTTGCCCTCGCCGCCCGCTTGCGGCATCCTGCGCCTCCATTTTCTGACCCGGCCGCGCTTTGTGGCACGCACCTCACCATGACCGCCTCTGATAAAGCCCCGCGCAACAACGATCTGATCTACGGCCTCAACGACCGTCCGCACCTGACCGCCACCGTGTTTGCGGCGTTGCAGCACGTGCTGGCGAGTTTCGTCGGCATCATCACCCCCACCCTGATCATGGGCGGCGCCCTCGGCCTGCAGAGTGAAATCCCCTACCTGATCAGCATGGCGCTGTTCGTGTCGGGCCTGGGCACGTTTGTCCAGGCCAAGCGCTTCGGCCCGGTCGGTTCGGGGCTGCTGTGCCTGCAAGGCACCAGTTTTTCCTTTATCAGCGTCATTCTCAGCGCCGGGTTCATGGTCAAGGCGCGTGGCGGCGGTACCGACGAAATCCTCTCGACCATCTTCGGCGTGTGCTTTTTCGCGGCGTTCATTGAAGTGGTGCTCAGTCAGTTCATCGGCAAGCTGCGCATGCTGATCACCCCGGTGGTCACGGGGACCATCATCACGCTGATGGGCCTGTCGCTGATCAAAGTCGCCATGACCGACATCGCCGGCGGCTTCGGCGCGGCGGATCTGGGCGCGGCCAGCCATATAGCCCTGGCGGCGCTGGTAATTGGCACTATCGTGGTGCTGAACCGCGTCGACGTGCCGTTCCTGCGGCTGGGCGCGATCGTCATCGGCCTGACCCTCGGCTACGGGGTGGCGTGGTTGATGGGCACGGTGGATTTCGCCTCGATGCCCGAAGTACCGCTGGTCAGCGTGCCCGTGCCGTTCAAGTACGGTTTCAACTTCGACTGGGTCGCGTTCGTCCCGGTGGCGGTGATTTTCCTCGTCTCGCCGCTGGAGGCGGCGGGTGATCTGACTGCCAATTCGATGATTTCCCGGCAACCGGTGAAAGGGCCGCTGTATATTCGGCGGATCAAGTCGGGGCTGCTCGCGGACGGCCTGAACTCGGCGATGGCCGCGGTGTTCAACAGCATGCCGATGGTCACGTTCGCGCAGAACAACGGCGTGATTCAGCTGACCGGCGTCGCCAGTCGTTATGTTGCGTTCTTCATCGCCGGTCTGCTGGTGCTGCTGGGGCTGTTCCCGATGATTGGCGCGGTGCTGCAACTGATGCCCAAACCCGTGCTCGGCGGCGCTGAACTGGTGATGTTCGGCACCGTGGCCGTGGCCGGGATCAAGATCCTCGCCGAGGCCGGCCTGCATCGGCGCAACATGCTGATCGTAGCGATTTCCCTCGGCATGGGCCTGGGCATTGCTGCCGTGCCCGAGGTGCTGCGTGAGTTGCCGCAAGCGCTGCGCAACATCTTCGAGTCGCCGATCACCGTCGGGGCGTTGTGCGCTATCGTGCTGAACATCTTCCTGCCAGAAGAATTCATCGAGCTGGAGGAAGACGATTTCGACCCGGAAGCCTCTATTCTACAAGTCATGGAAAACCCGGACATGCCGGCCAAGGGTGAACCTGCCCCATCGGCGGCTGTCGCACAGTTGAACCGCTGACTCCGGGCCTCGACAGAAAGGGCTGCACCGGCAACGGTTCAGCCCTTTTTTCGAGAGAGTATTTATGCGCCGCGTCCACGCCGTCATCCTGTCGCTACTGCTGCTGTCGCTCAGTGCCTGCGCGCTGTTTCCCCATCGCGATCCGGTGAACATCAACGTGGTCGGCCTCGAACCGCTGCCGAGCCAGGAACTGGAGATGCGCTTCGCCATCAAGCTGCGCGTGCAGAATCCCAACGATACCGCCATCGACTACAACGGCATCGCCCTGGATCTGCAAGTCAACGGCCATTCGCTGGCGTCAGGTGTGAGCGATCAGAGCGGCTCGATCCCACGTTTTTCGGAAACCGTGGTGACGGTCCCGGTCAGCGTTTCGGCGTTTTCGGTACTGCGCCAGACATTGGGCCTGAGCCAGACGCAAAGCCTCGACAATCTGCCCTACGTGCTACGCGGCAAACTGGCGGGCGGGTTGTTTGGCACGATGCGGTTTACCGATAGCGGCAAGCTGAGTTTGCCCAAGGCCAGTGCTGCGACCTGGTAGCCAGTCACGCGCACATCTGAGCGGTCTACTCCTACTTGTGGAAGCCACACAAAACCATTGTAGGAGTGAGCCCGCGATAGCGGTGTGTCAGGCGATAAAGATTTATCTGATGAACCGATATCGCGAGCAGGCTCACTCCTACAGGACCTTCTTCAGCCTGATGTCTATGTGTTGAAACGCACCCCCGGCTTGACCCGTTCATCGACGGACAACTCAAACACATCCGGCCGCGCATAATGGCCGACCACGTCATAGTCGTAGCGGACACGGATCAGTTCGTCGGTGTCTATTTCAGCGGTCAGCAGCCCCGCCTCACCGCGCAGTGGCCCGGCCAGCACATCGCCCATCGGCCCGACGATCACGCTGCCGCCGGCGATCAAGGGGCGATCCGCAGGCCAGTTGGCAATCTCCACGCCCAGCTCATTGGGCGACGCCTGCACCTGACAGGCGCTGACCACAAAACAGCGCCCCTCGTGGGCAATGTGGCGCATGCTCACTTGCCACATCTCGCGCTCGTCCACGGTCGGCGCGCACCAGACTTCGACACCCTTGGCGTACATCGCCGTGCGCAGCAAAGGCATCATGTTTTCCCAGCAGACCACCGCGCCCAGCTTGCCGACCTGGGTGTCGAGCACCGGCAGGGTCGAGCCGTCGCCCTTGCCCCAGATCAGCCGCTCGGTGCCGGTGGGCATGAGTTTGCGGTGTTTGGCCACCAGTCCGGCTTGCGGATCGAAGTACAGCGCCGTGCAATACAAGGTGCTGCCGGCGCGTTCGATCACACCGATCACCAGATTGGCCCCGGTGCGGGCTGACAGCCCCGCCAGCGCTTCGGTTTCTGCGCCAGGCACATCAATGGCATTGGCGAAATACCGCGCATAGGCCTCGCGCCCCTCGGGCAAGCGATAGCCCAGTTGCGTGCCGAACCCCTCGCCTTTCGGATAACCACCGAGCAGCGCTTCGGGCATCACCACAAGCGCGGCGCCGGATTCGGCGATGGCGTTCTCCCAGTCGAGGATCTGTTCCAGGGTTTCGCCTTTGCCACCGGGCAAGGCGCCGATTTGCAGCGCGGCGACGATTGATTTGGGCATTGCGGTACTCCATCAGGTTCAGAGGTTGCCGATTCTGCGGCGCCACGCGATCATGAATAAAGACCGAATCACTGCTGAATGATATGAGCCAAATGAATATCGCCGACATCGATCTCAACCTGCTGAAAGTCTTCGAAGCGCTGCATGAAGAATCCAGCGCCAGCCGCGCCGCGCTGCGCCTGGGCGTGACGCAATCGGCGGTCAGCGCGGCGCTGCGGCGTTTGCGCGAGGTTTATGGCGATCAGCTGTTCGTGCGCACCGGTCGTGGCCTGGCGCCGACGCTGCAAGCCAATCAGTTGAAACCGGTGGTCAGCGAGGCGCTGAACAAATGTCGGCAAAGCCTGGCGATGGTCGATCCGGCGGCGCAAGCGTACGACGGTCGTTCGATCACGATTGGTCTTTCGGATGATTTCGAAATCGCTTACGGCCGACGCCTGATCGAGGCAATCGCCCGCCACGCGCCGAAACTGCGGCTGATTTTTCGCCAGACCCACAGCCAGATTGTTGCCCGTGCCCTGATGGAGCGCAGCATTGACCTGGCAATCACCGCCGGTGGCTTTGCCGAGCGCCTGCTCAGCCGGCAGGTGTTGGGCGAAGGCGGATACGCCTGTCTGGTCGACGCCGACAGTCTGGAATCCGGCCAGGAGGACATCGGCTTGCAAGAGTTTGTTACCCGCGAGCACATTCTGGTGTCGTCCGGCGGGTTTATCGGGATTACCGATGAAGGATTGGCCGCGCTGGGCCTGAGTCGACAGGTGTGCGCCTCGACCACGCATTTCGCCGCGCTGCCGTATTTGCTCAAGGGCAGTCGGGCCGTGGCGACGATTCCCGCGCACGCGGCCGCAAGCATCGCGGCGCTCAGCGGCCTGGCGCTGCTGCCCTGCCCGCTGAAGCTGCCGCGTTATCCGATCGAATTGGGCTGGCGCACCAGCACGCGGGTCGATCCGCTGGTGGTCAAGGTCCGCGAGGTGATTGCCGCGACGTTTGTCTGAAGCGCTACTTGTTCGCGGCCATCAGTCGATTGACTTCACTGCGCACCATGTTGGCAAATTCCGGTGGCGACATGCCGTCCAGTTCGGCACGGACCCACTCGGCCCATTTGCCCTTGCGCTTGCCCCGCTCGCCAAACAACCGCGCGGCTTCGCCTTTGGCTTTGCCCAGATTGTTTTGCCAGAGTTCGAACAGACGGGATTTCTCATCTTCCAGCGCGGCGCGCTCGGCGAGGGATTTGTCGGCCAGATTGAAACTCATGGGGAATTATCCTGCTGCGTAAAATGACGACATCTTACACGCTCGACAGAAATCTCCCGCGCAGGTTTTGTGACTGAGCTAAATTCAGTGCAACTTTCCAGCCGGCGCCACACTCCATTACTCACTGTCCATTCACCTGCAAGGAGTCACCCAATGGCCCGTAAAACCGCCTCGCAAGCCGCCAATGATCAAATCAAGGATCAAGCCTTCAGCGAGCTTCAGGCCCTGATTGAAGAATCGGACAAACTGCTCAAGAGCAGCGCTTCACTGGTTGGCGAAGAAGCGGAAACGCTGCGTGCACAAATAGCGTTGAAACTGCAGCAGGCGCTGGATTCGGTGTCCAGCGTGCGTGATCGCACCAAACCGGCGGTCGAGGCCACTGAAAATTATATCGGTGGACACCCGTGGCAGACCGTGGCGATCTCCGCCGGGTTCGGTCTGGTGGTAGGGTTGTTGCTCGGGCGTCGTTGAGTCTGACGTCCATGTAAAAGGCGAACCTTGGGGTTCGCCTTTTTTGTTGCCGTTATTTCCTCAGGCGCCTTACTGCCCTGCCAGTTCGCGCAACTGCGCCAGCGTCGCCTCGTCCAGCGCAATCCCTTGCGCCAGCGATCTGGCGCGCTGCTGATGTCGGCGATCGCCCGGCAACCGCTTGAGCCCGACACCGTGCATCTGCCGCACCAGCTCTTCACTGCGCTCGGCAAAGCTTTGCCCCGCCGCCTTGCTCGGGTCAATGACGACCAAAAGTTGGCCGGTCCACGGCGTTTTCGCCCCGGGATGGTTCGACCAGTCGAACTCAAAGGAGAAGTTGCCGCCGGTCAGCGCCGCAGCCAGCAACTCGACCATCATCGACAGCGCCGAGCCCTTGTGCCCGCCAAACGGCAGCAACGCGCCGCCTTCCAGAATGGCGCGTGGGTCCTGGGTCGGTTGACCGAGACCGTCGACGCCCATGCCGACCGGCAGTTTTTCGCCCTTGCGCGCAGCGATCTGCACGTCACCGTGGGCGATGGCGCTGGTGGCCAGGTCGAAAACGATCGGTGCGGCGCCGGCCCGGGGTGCAGCGAAGGCAATCGGGTTGGTGCCGAACAACGGCCGGTCGGCGCCATGCGGCACCACGCAGGTCATGCTGTTGACCACGCTGAGCGCCACCAGGCCTTCGTCGGCGAACGGTTCGACGTCCGGCCACAGCGCGGCGAAGTGATGCGAATTGCGAATCGCCAACACGGCGATGCCCGCGTGCCGCGCCTTTTCGACCAGCAACGGCCGAGCGGCCGCCAGGGCCGGCTGGGAGAAACCGTTGCCGGCATCGACGCGCACGAATCCGGGGGCAACGTCTTCGACTTGCGGCACCGCCTGTCCGTTGACCCAGCCACTATCAAGAGTCGAGACGTAACCAGGAATGCGAAACACGCCATGGCTGTGCGCGCCATCACGTTCAGCGCCGGCACAGTTGGCGGCCAGCACTCGCGCGACTTCCGCAGAGGTGCCATGCCGCAGGAAAATCGTTTCAAGCAATTGCGTCAGCGCTTCGAGAGACAACGAGGACGAGACAACAGGGGACACATGATCGTGTGGCGCAGACATCTGAAGCTCCAGAATGATTATTGGAGGGAACAACAGCGTACGAACGACTTGCCCAGCGATTAACCATGGCGCAGCTGTCGGCTGTCAACCCTTCGATGACACGACAATCAAGGACTCGCCTGACTGCACATTTCAATCAGGCGTGTGCGGTAACTGTCTACCGCCAGCCGCTGAGGCCACCTATTTATTCTGACGGTCCCGCCCCATGGCGCCCTCGTTCAGAGTCCCGATGATGCCCAGCTCGACTGCTCCACTGCTGTTTCCAGACATTCTTCAATCCCCAGGTCAGCGGGCTACCTCGGGGTCCACCCACGCCCTCGGCAGCGAAGACCTTGCGTGGCTCGCCCACGTGAAACTGGCCACCCACTCCCTGCGCATCGCGCAGACACCGCTGATGTTGGCCGAACGCATTCTGCTCAACGCCGACAAGCAACTGCCTGTCCCCTTGGCCGGCAGCTTCATGCTCAGCTCCAGCGCGGATGGCCATGGCGCGTTTCTGTACACGCCCTACGATGGCCTGAAAAAATTCAGCGATGCCCCAGCGCTGATCGCTGCCTTGCAAACGCGCCTGGACAAGGCGAAGGACACGGATGATCTACTCGCGTTTGTCACCCTGTCACGGCGCAAGGAGCTGACAGGTAAGGAAGCCATTACGCTGAGCCGCGAAACGATTGAGGGGGATGTATTCGAAGATCAGAAAGCCGCGATCAACGAATCCCAGGAGGCTTGCGCGCGCGATCTGCTGGATGAATTGACGCGTCTGCCTTCACTCACCGCATTGCTGGAAAAAAATCTCGACGAACTGCTCAAGCCCCACTTTGCCGGCTTGCGACAGTCACATACCCGGGTCCGATTTTTCGCGGATACCCCGACGCTCTCCACGCAAAACAGGCAATTGCTCGCTTCGCTGTCGCTGAGTGAGGCGCTGCTGCTGCATTTCCACCGTCAGGGCTGGCCGCCGGGTCAGACCGTCGAGTTTGCCAATCCGGGCCGTTCAAGCGTGGCGGCCGACCAGATCGCCTGGGGCAATGCGATCAAGTCCGCGTCCCGCGAGCTGACCATGCTGCTGTTTCGACAGCTGGAGCTGTTCTGGAATGCCGCCTCGTTCGAGGGCTCGCCCCGCCGTACATTCTTCAGCCAGACGTTACAGGACCAGGCGCGTGCCGATCTGATGATCAAACGCGAGTCGGCACTTCTCTCGGCCACCGAGTTTGACGCCCTGCACTGCTTGATCCGGGAGCCGAGCGGACCGGTGCGCAAGCCGACTTTCAAAACCGTGTGTTTACGCGACGAGACTGGCGCTGTCGAACTGTCCGGCTCGCTGATGACCAGCCATGACAAGGCTTGGCTCTACCGCCCCAGCCAAGGCTGGCAAGCATTCAGCAACGACGCCGCACTTAAACAAATGCTGATCGCCACACACACAGTGGCCGGCCAGGAAGACGAACTGTATGGGCTGATGAATCTGGAGGAGCGCAAACGTTACCTTGGTTTCGCCAACGCACAGGTGGCCGGAGAGCGCATCGCTGGCGAAATCATGACGGCACTGTTTGAGGCGATCATCACCAAACAACGCCAGAACGTCGAATTCGCCTTGCAGCAATTTCGCCAGGGTGCACGCACTACCGATGTTCATGCGCTTTTTGATAAGGCACTGGATATCCGCTCGATGCTCCACGAGCGCCTGCTCAAACTTGACGTCGATGGGCGCTGGAGTAGCCGTCCGATTGATTCCAACACGCCGCCAACCTCGCTCGCGCAGGTCGACAAGGCAGCGCAACTGGCGAAAACGCTCGGACAGACTCTGGACAATCTCACCAGCGTTTTCAAAGCTCAGCCAACCCTCAGCAGCACCGAACAGCGTGTTTTTCTCCAAAGCAATCGCTGGAAACTGGCGCAGGCCTTCGAAGATGGGCTGCGCGCTGAATCGCAGATCAGAAACCTCAGCGGTTCATGGCTGGCGGCAGAACGCAACATCGTCGATTGCGTGTTCGACACGAAACTCAGCACACGTCTGGATCGGCAGACACTCAATGGCTTTCGGCCGGACGCCTGGTCACTGACCCTCACCCGCACCGACCAAAGTGGCGAATTACCGCTTGCCCATTGCCTCCTGTTGACCGAACGCGGCGGCATGGACGTCGAGCATTCAGGGCGCGCCATTCTGTGGACCCCGGCCATCGGCCTGGAATCGTTCGACAACATCGATATTGCGAAAACGCAATTGCAGCAGCGGCTCGACAACAATAACCAGAGTCAGACAGTGCTGGAGAACCTGGCAGTTGAGCAACGTCGACTGGATCAGCAGTACACACTGGGCACTTTCCATTTGATTGAGGGCAAAGTGTCGACCGACCGCATGCAGTCGGCCATTGAACACTTTCTCGCACATTGCGAAGTGTTACGCGCCTGCACCAAGGATCAGGCCACACTCCCAGCGTTTCTCGGCCACATGAAAACCACCGTCATCGATACCAACCTGAACCGGGCGGTCCAGTTCGCGCAGGCCCTTTCTCGTCACTTGGACTTCCCCGACTGGTTGCGCAAAGCGCCAGTGGCCGAACAAACCACGCAACTGCACTTGCTTGATCAATGGCGACGCAGCGTTATCGACGGCAAGGATTTTCTCGAAAATGTCCCGACGTTGGCCTCTCATGTCGAGCAGACACTGAAAACATTACTCGACAGCCGATTCCCGAATAACGGACTCAAGCCCCAGGATATTCAGATCATCCCGAATCTGACGCTCGCCGGCCCTGCCTGCCATCTGCTCGATTTTGCCCTCCAGCATTACAACATTGCGCAAGGCACTGGCTTCAAAGTGGCTTCGAACACGACCACAACGTTACCCGCAAAGCTCGATCAGTCAGCGGTACGACAACTGCTGCAATCGCTCCGGATTACCACCGCCTACACTGACAAAGTGGTGCAGGCGCTGTCAGGTGACAGTGCTTCTGCCAGTACCAGCAAAGAACGCTTTGTGCGTCAGCTACCCTGGCAAATGATGCAGCACGCGCACTCGTTGAAATTGCAGCAACAGTTGTCGGACACCGGGTACGACTTCATTTGCCAGGTTCTGGACATGCCCGACGGGGTAGCGCGTGCGACGGTGGAAGGCGCTCACGCCATCGTTAGCCCGTTGTCATTGATCAAGACCGGCAGCGCAGACTTTGTCGACACGCTTGGGCTGTATGTCATCGGGCCGGGCACCGGGCACACAGGCCCATGCGTGCTCTATGCGCCGTACGCGAGTGAAGTATTTCGAGAATTCGAGAGTGACGAGCAGTTGATCGAAGCCTTGAATGCGCCCGGGGACTTTCAGGAACTAATCATCCGCCGTCTGCCTTCCGCGCAACAAGCGATCTTCAGGAGTCGGTTGGAAACAACCGTTGGCAAAGCCAGCGACGTCAAACTTCAACGCTCGCCCATCACGGGCAATCTGTTGGAGCAATTACACAAGGACACCCTCAGCCTCTTAACCCACTTGCTTAAATGCCAGCCGCAGGTAAACGCGCAATCGGACTGGGAAGCTGTGAAGTGTCTCTTGCGTCATGGCATTCATCTGGTTCCGCACGTGTTGCCAGGTAAAATCGCTTCTTTGGTTTTTCTATGGAAAAGTTATCAGGATTTCAAAAAATCCGCCGAAGGACTTCAAGACCACCATTGGGCGAACGCCGTGAAAAACTTCATCGCCGGCGGGATAACCCTGGCCAGTCTGGGGCGCCTGTCCTGGGAAACCGAAGCAGAACAGGAAACGGCCGAATTTGCCTCTCAAGCGCAGGTTCCCGTATCGAAGGCTGGCGAAACTGCCGGCGAGACGACAATAGAAACCGCTGCGCGTTGGGCGAAAGTATCACCCGTTACGTCCCCTCGCCTTGACTTGCAGCGTTTTGAAACCACCACTGCTCTGGAGAAGCTCAAACTCGAGGGCAATAAACTGGTTTACGGGGATGCCGCCGCCACGCATAAGTACGCGGCAATCGCCGGCAAAGTTTATGGAGTGGTCCAGTCTGAAAAAAGCTGGTGCTTGCGCAAAAAAGACGGGGGTACAGGGCCGGCCCTTGAACAGAAGAACGCCAGATTAGTATTGGCGCGCGCGGGTCAGCAGGTTCAGCGCTGTCGCTCGAAACAGCGCAACCGTATTCAAACCGAGGTCGAGTCAAGCCGCTCGATCATGATGTACATCCAGGCCAAAGGGATGGCCCAAATCAATCAGCGCTATCCCGCCCGAGCCTTCGTGATACAGCAAGCTGTCGGGCGGGCGCGGAACTACGCACTCAATTGTCTGCATAACTTCGTCATACATCGCGACAACCTTGGTGGCACACGGGTAGAAAGGTTGCTCAGGCATTTCTTCGAAGTACCGCAAGTCACACCCATGCTGCTCAGAAAAATCGAGAAAGTCATCCTGCCCATTTGCCGCGAACTGACAGATCCCAAAGACGACATGCTCTATACCGAGCGCTTTTTCGCCGGCTTGAATACACGCTACAGCGACGACACCGTTGCCTTTGTTTTCAAGGAAGACAAACGCAAGATCCTTCACCTGACCGAACATTTTTTTAACCCGTGCATGGATGCGTACACCGATGTATTGCCGCCCAGATTCAATGTCGACTCGCATGCTCGCGCCGTCGCGCTGCTGCACGAGCTTTCGCATCTGATCTGCGATAGCGAAGATCTGGTCTCCGCTGAGGCGATGGCGCCGTTTCCACACCTTATCGATACAACCACTGCCAAGGGGCAATTGCTCAAAGCAGACCTCGATCAACAGCGCAAATCCTTGTCGCGCTTCACTGAAGCTTCGCATCTGTTCGCGCACAAGGACGAGAACGGAGTGTGGGTCGATCTCGACCAGTTGCCGGACGCCGCCGATGCCTGCAAAAAAGTTCTCAGCGTTACAAAAACCAAAAACCTCGCAGATGCGCGTAAAGCCTTCCGCGATCCTCTGGCGGATGAGGCGCGCATTGACGTGATGCTGGCCAACGCTGATTCAATCGCCCTGCTGATCAGCGAAATGGGCAGCGAACTGGACCCGCTTCCGGCGCCGATACCGCTGCCAGCGCCAACGTCGGGCGAAAAAGGAACCACGCAATCCTCGCCATGACAGCCCAAAAAAAAGCGCCGGCGTGACGCCAGCGCTTTTTCTACCCGTAACACTTAGTGGATGAACCGCCTGGTTAATCCTTTTGGTCGCGCAACACGTTGCCCGACGCCCCGTCGATGCGGAATTCATACACGGAGCCGTCGGCCTTGCGCCCCTCGCCTTCCCAGTAACCGTCATTGTCGGCGCCGATTTCATAGACCTCGACGTAGCCGGCCTTGGTCTTGGCAACTTCGATGGCTTTTTCGATGGTGATCCAGCCTGCGCCAGGCTTGTCGGCCAGGGCGGTGCCGGCGCCGAGCAGACCGGCAGTGGCGATCAGGGCAGCAAAAGTCGTTTTGATCATTTTTTCACTCCATTTATGGATAGTAGGCAGTTGCGTCCTGTTTTTTTGGGTAACGCTGCGGAAAATAAGTTCCACTTTTGATGGGCAATTGCCATGACTGCTGTTCTCGGCCACTTCCCGCAAAGGGTAGAATGAGCAAAATCAGGATGACTCAATGACCCAAGACACCCTCTCGGAAGCCGAATACGATGCGATCACCGATGCCGCCGCGCACTGGTGCATGCGTCTGCACGCCGCCGATTGCACGGATGAGGAGCGTGATGCATTCGAGCAGTGGCACGCGGCTCATCCGCTACATGCGTTCGAGTACGAAGCCATGCTCGAAGTCTGGGAGGTCGCCGAACACTTGCCTCGCCCGGCGCCCGCGCTTGCCACAGCACCGCAACAGTCTTCGCACGCATGGCGCCAGTACGTTGCGGTCGCCGCAGCGTGCGCACTCGCACTGCCCCTGGCGGCCTATGCCGGCTGGAATCTTGGCTGGTTGCCCAACAGCCATGAGCATTTCTCCGCCACCGACGAGGTGCGTCGAGTCACCCTCAGCGACGGCAGCGAGCTGGAACTGAACCTCAACACCGATCTGACCTTTAGCAACTACAAGGATGAGCGCCGTGTCACGCTGAAAAAAGGCGAGGCATTCTTTACTGTCAGTCATGACCTCGCCCATCCCTTTGTCGTGCGCGCAGGGGAAGGCAAGGTTCGGGTGACCGGCACGCGTTTCAATGTGTGGATGTATGAGGATCAAGTGCGGGTCAACCTGGTCGAAGGCTCGGTGCTGGTGTCCAGCGATCGCGCCCTGCCGGGTGACGGCCTGCGTCTGGGGCCAATGATGCAGGCGCGCTACAAACACGGCGACTACATCCCGCAGATCAGCCAGACCTACCCCGACGATGCAGCGTTGGCCTGGCGCAGCGGCAAACTGGTGCTGGACAATCTGGCGCTGAACGACGCCCTGCCCCTGATCAACCGCTACCTGACCCACCCATTGATGCTGGCGGACAGCCGCACCGGTTCGCTTCGCGTGGGTGGCATCTACAACATCAAAGAGCTGAACAACCTCGCCAACAGTCTGCCCAAAGTGCTGCCGGTCTACCTGACGCGCAACAAGGAAGGCAACCCGGTGATCAACTCGATGCCGCAACAACCGCCAAAAAGCTGAAGGCCGCACCCCTTGCAGGATGCGGCCCTCAGCTTCGACACCATGAACACACCGGGAATTACTGAGCAGCGACTTTCCCCGCGTTGCCCAGCGTCTCGCGTACAGTCTGCACCTGATATTGCGGATCAGCCTTAATTTGCTGCTCGGTAAACGGCAGCACACTCCACTGCTTCTTCGAAAACGCCTCGGTCTGATCCCGCGAATACTTCGACGCCGGATCGCTCGACAGCGAAAACGCCAGCAACCCCTGGGCGTGCGGACCGTTTTCATCGAACGTCACGACTTGCAGATAACTGGTACCGCTGACCACTTCGAGCTTGCCGTCCTCACGAGGCACGCTCTGAATCGCGTTGTAAATTCCCAACGTGCCCGGCCCGCCGTGAATAGGCGTCTGTTGCCCGCCACTGCTGACGACCTGGATGTCGCCCCAACGGCTCTGCGGCTTGAGGCCCATTTTCGCAGTCGATTCGACCGACGCCAGCATCGCCTCACGCAACGCCTTGGCCACCGCTGGCTGCTCGATCGCCAGACCTCGCGGCGTGTGCCGGGCATCGTTGGGATCGAACGCGACACGCCAGACATCCGGCAAATCCTGCAGCGCCTGCATGATGTTGTGGAAATGCACCAGCCCCACCCCCGAATCCAGATTGGCCCGACCGTCCCAGGCCTTGAGACTGGCGCAAAGCGGTTTCAGCGCCTGCGCATTGGCACCGAGGCTCGCGGCACAGAACTTCAGCAGATCCGGCATCACCTGGGTGGCCAGATACACCTGATCATCCATCACCATGTGTTGCAAATCCTTCACTGCCAGCGGACCTTTCTTGCTCAACGTGGCTAGACGATCCAGCGCAAAACGCGAGCGCCAGCCCAGCGGTTGACCGTCCTGACTGATCAGCGGTGAAAAACCGCTCAGCGGTTGCGCCGGGTTGGTCAGCCATGCGGAGTCATTGGAATGCTGGACGAAGTCTTTGCGCTGCAATTGCGGCAACTGGCTGGCGGCATAAATGCCCTTCTGCGCGGCGTGCGGGTCAACGTCCCAGGCGCAGGCGCTGTTGGAGCCATCGAGCACAATCAGTTGCGTGCCAATCCGCGGATCGCTGCACTGCGCGAGTTTGTCAGCACTGACGTTGGGCACCACCGACAGGTTCATGTACAGCGTCTGCCCCTGGTCATCGACGGCCAGCGTATTGACCCACGGTATGCCTTGGATCTTGTGCACCGAATCCTGCAACTGCTGGAGCGTGGACGCCTGATTCATCGCGTACCACTGATTCAACACCCGGTCATTCTCCAGGTTGGCATCGCGCAGGCTATAGGCGTATTGCTTGTCCCAATCGAGCTTGCCCGGCCACTGCACAATCGGCCCGAACTGCGAACTGAAGACGTCACGCGAGACCGCCACCACCTGCCCCTCAGCCTGCTTGACCTGCACGGTCACGGTCTGCTTGTTCATCGGCAGCGACTTGCCGTCGAGCAGGTAGCGCGTCGGGTCTTTCGGATCGAGTTGCAAGCGATACAAGGTGAAGTGTTTCGATGAATCGACCGTGTGCGTCCAGGCCAGGTGCTGGTTAAAGCCAATATTGATCACCGGCAGACCGGGCAAGGCAGCGCCCATGACGTCGAGCTTGCCCGGGATGGTCAGGTGCATCTGATAAAACCGCATCCCGCCGACCCACGGAAAATGCGGATTGGCCAACAACATCCCGCGCCCGTTGAACGAACGCTCACTGCCCACAGCCACCGCATTACTGCCGCGATCCAGGGCAAAGCGTTGCTGGCGCGCATCGGCCAATTGATAAGCCTGCCTATCGTGTTCAACCACCGCTGTCGCTTGCGGCGGCGTAGCGCCGACCAAGGCCTCGGCAAACTGCCCGACACCGCCCTCGACCAGCAAACGACGGGTCAGCTTGACCAGATCCTGCGGTGCAATCTTGCGCACCCACTCGCCCTGACACTGTTGTGGCAAACCCTGCTGACGGCGCTCGTCCAGATAACGGTTGTAACCGGCAGCGTAGCCTTCGACCAGATCCCGAACCTGAGCCGGTTGAGCCTGCCAGAAGGTGTCGACCGCCTCGGGGGTATTGAGCCAGTTGAAGAACACATCGCTGACTCGATTTTCACGCTCTTCAACGGTGAACTGATCCGGACCGAAGTAACGTGAACGCTGGCCATTGACCGTCACGATCTCGTTCGCCAGCAGGCACAGGTTGTCCTGCGCATAGGCATAGCCAATACCGAACCCAAGCCCGCGCTCATCATGGGCACGAATATGCGGCACACCAAAAGCGGTACGGCGAATATCGGCACTGACCTCATTGGCCAGGCTCAATGCATGAGCTGAACAACTCAGGCCGAAAAACACGCCGGCAAAGGTCAGCCCGGTTAATTGTCTGGAAATCGTCACGCTTGCTCCTGATCGACATGCCAACGAACGGACCAGACGCCACAAACAAGGCGTACGGCGGATCCGCTCTGGAAACACCCCTGCGTCCACGCGCAATGAGCCTGTCGAAGAAACGAAGCTGGAAGGAAAAATTTAATGGGTTCCTGTCATTCGGGAAACAGAGCAGGTTCGGTCAATGGGTTCGAGTTCAGTCAGTAGCAGCATGGGTGGCTGTCAGGACGCCTTCGCGAGCAGGCTCGCTCCCACAGTGGGATTGTGGTGGGTCAGGAGGATTTGGGTCGGCTGGCAGGCCGCCTTCGCTGGCAGGCCAGCTCCCATAGTTGGGATTGGGTGAATCTGATGGAGATGAGGCGGCTGGTTGGCCGTCATCGCGAGCAGGCTCACTCCTACAGTGGGATTGTGGTGGGTCAGGAGGATATGGG
>NZ_JABWQR010000041.1:0-43234 GCF_014270125.1 Pseudomonas sp. SWRI99
TAGGTCATCGTCAAGATTAAATTCCGAAACCCCAATTGCGAAAGCAGTTGGGGTTTTGTTTTGCCTGCGAGAAAGTTCTTACAGCATTCGCAGACGCCGTCCGGCTGTCACAACCTGCCGACAATGCTAAGGTTCTGCCCTGGCTTTCGTACTTCTCCAAGGAAACCTCTATGCCGGACGCCCAGTCCCTCAACGCTGCATTCATGGTGGTCCAGAGCAACAGCCTGGACGAACTGCGCAGCCTGGTGGTCAGCATCATGCGTCGTTACCCATTGGCGCCACTGGAGAACGAGATTGCGCTGGTGCAAAGCAACGGCATCGCTCAATGGCTCAAGTTGGCCTTGGCCGAAGATCCGCAAGAGGGCGACCTGGGTGGCTGCGGTATCGCTGCGGCGATCGATGTGCAACTACCTGGCAGTTTCATGTGGCAGCTCTATCGCATGGTTTTGGGGCGCGACGAAATTCCAGCCAAATCCCTGCTCGATAAGGCGCCGCTGACCTGGCGTCTCATGCGGCTGCTCCCCCAGGTGATTGACCGCCCGCATTTCGAGCCGCTGCAACGCTTCCTCACCCACGACACCGATTTGCGTAAACGCTATCAACTGTCCGAGCGCCTGGCGGATCTATTCGACCAATATCAGGTGTACCGGGCCGATTGGCTTGAAGACTGGGCCGAAGGGCGGCACCAATTGCGAAATGTCCGAGGCGAAGCCAAAGCGCTGCCTGCCACCAGTTGCTGGCAAGCCGAACTGTGGCGCGCATTGCTGAATGATGTCGGCGAGCAAGGCATGGCGCAAAGTCGTGCCGGCGTTCATCAACGCTTTATCGAGCGAATCAACACCCTTGCCGAGGCGCCGGCGGTACTGCCATCACGGGTGATCGTTTTCGGGATTTCTTCGTTGCCGGCCCAAGTCCTTGAAGCACTGGCCGGGCTCGCGCGTTTCAGTCAGGTTCTGCTTTGTGTGCACAACCCTTGCCGACACCACTGGGCGGATATCGTCGCCGACAAGGATTTGCTGCGTCACCAATACAAGCGCCAGTCCCGTAAGAATGGAATGCCTGTTGTACTTGATCCCGAGATACTGCATCAACATGCTCACCCGCTCTTGGCTGCATGGGGTAAGCAAGGTCGGGATTACATCAATCTGCTCGACAGCTATGACGACCCCGACAGCTATCGTGCAGCCTTCCGCGATGGCCGCATCGACCTGTTCAGTGAAACCCGGCCACAGAATCTGCTCAATCAACTGCAGGACGACATTTTAGAACTGCGCCCACTCAACGAGACGCGCGAGCACTGGCCTGCTGTCGATCTGCAAAAAGACGAGTCGATCCGTTTTCACATCGCCCACAGCGCTCAACGCGAAGTGGAAGTCCTGCATGACCAGTTACTCGCGCGTTTCAGCGCCAATCCGGACCTGCGCCCTCGCGATGTTATTGTGATGGTGCCCGATATCGACAGCTATGCACCGCATATCCGCGCGGTGTTTGGTCAGCTTGATCGGCACGATCCACGTTTCATTCCCTTCACCTTGGCGGATCAGGGCCAGCGGGGCCGCGATCCGCTGCTGATTGCGGTCGAGCATCTGCTTAAACTCCCCGACAGTCGTTTTCCCGTCAGCGAGATTCTCGATCTGCTCGACGTCCCCGCCTTACGCGCCCGTTTCGGTGTGGAGGAGCGTGACCTGCCCACATTGCATCGCTGGATCGAGGGCGCGGGGGTGCGCTGGGGCATGAACGCCGAACAACGCGCAGGGCTGGGTTTGCCGGAGGAACTTGAGCAAAACAGCTGGCATTTCGGTCTGCGGCGGATGCTGCTCGGTTACGCCGTCGGCAGCGCCGGCGCCTGCGCAGGGATTGAACCCTATGATGAAATTGGTGGGCTGGACGCCGCATTGATCGGTCCACTGGTTGCCCTGCTGGATGCATTGGAACTCGCCCATCAGCAGCTCATGCAACCGGCGCAACCCAAGGAATGGGGCCAGCGCCTGCACGCGCTCATGCAGTTGTTCTTCAAGGCGAGCAATGAGCACGACGATTACCTGCTGGCTCAGTTGGAAGAGCTTCGCGAAACCTGGCTGGAAACCTGTGAAGCGGTCGGTCTGGTCGATGACCTGCCGTTGACGGTCGTTCGTGAGGCTTGGCTTGCCGGTCTGGACCAGGGCCGCTTATCTCAGCGTTTCCTCGCCGGGGCGGTAAATTTCTGCACGCTGATGCCGATGCGCGCCATTCCGTTCAAACTGGTGTGTTTGCTGGGCATGAACGATGGCGATTACCCCCGTGCGCAACCGCCGCTGGACTTCGACCTGATGGGCAGCGACTACCGCCCGGGCGATCGATCGCGGCGTGAGGACGACCGTTATCTGTTGCTTGAGGCGCTCCTTTCCGCGCGCGATCAGCTATATATCAGTTGGGTCGGGCGCAGCATTCGCGACAACAGCGAGCGGCCTGCTTCGGTACTGATCGGCCAGTTGCGCGATCATCTCGCCAGCGGCTGGCGTCTGCTGGAGGAAGGTCAGGATCTGCTCGGGGCGATGACCCAAGAGCACCCACTGCAGCCGTTCAGTGCGCGTTATTTCCATGAGGGGGACCCACTGTTCAGCTATGCCAGTGAATGGCAGGTGCTGCATCAGCAACAGGCAACCGATAACCACGCAGAATTACTCTCCGCCTTTGTTCAGGAAGAGCCGCTGAGCCTGGCCCTGCTGCAGGATTTTTTGCGTAACCCGGTAAGGCATTTCTTCACGCAACGACTGAAAGTGTTTTTCGAAGCGGCCGAGGCGCCGCTCGCTAATGAAGAACCCTTCGTGCTGGACGCTTTGCAGCGTTATACGCTCAGCGACAGCCTGCTCGAGGCAGCGCTCGGGCAACCGGACAATATCGTCCAGGCGCTCGAAACCCAGGCACGACGTCTGCAAAACAGCGGGCTATTACCAATGGCCGGATTTGGCGAATGCCTGCAACGCGAATTGATCGAACCGCTGCCCGATCTGGTGCAGCGTTATCAACAGTTGCTGACGTTATGGCCGACGCCATTGACCAGCGCGATTGCGCTCAATCTCGACCTTCAGGGTTTACGTATCGACGGATGGCTTTCAGGTCTGCATCAACGCGCCGACGGTGGCCTGCTATCAGTCACGACCATTCCCAATAGCATCGGCTCGATCAAAAGTCGCAAGTGGCATCGGTTGACCAAACCGTGGGTCAATCACCTTGTGGCCTGTGCAAGCGGACTGGCATTGACCACGGCACTGGTTGCCAGTGACGACACCTTGCTGCTTGAACCGATGGCGCAAGACCGTGCGCTGGGGTTGCTTGGCGACCTGCTCCTCGCCTGGCAGGCTGGTATGCGTCAACCTTTGCCGATCGCTGTGAAAACCGCTTTTGCCTGGTTGTCCCAGACCGATCCGCTCAAGGCCGAAGCCGCGGCCCGCAAAGCCTATGAAGGTGACGGCCAGACCAGCGATGGCGAACGCCGTGAGAGCCCGGCGCTGTCACGCCAGTTTGCCGACTTCGATGCATTAATGATGGACGAGACATTCTCCGGTTGGTGCGACGCCTTGTATCGGCCATTGCTCGAAGCCCCTTGGCGTTCATTGTCCAGTGACGGGGCATGTGCATGAGTACGAAAACACCTTTGGCGCTGGCATTTCCTCTGCGTGGCAGCCAGTTGATCGAAGCCAGCGCCGGCACGGGCAAGACTTTCACCATCTCGGCGCTTTATCTGCGGCTGATCCTGGGACACGGTGGTGAGGCCAGCAGCTTCGGCCGCGAACTGCTGCCGCCGCAAATTCTGGTCGTGACGTTCACCGATGCCGCGACCAAAGAACTGCGCGAGCGGATTCGTACACGGCTGGCCGAAGCCGCACGCTTCTTTCGTGACGAGACGCCGGCTCCGGACGGCTTGATCGCCGAACTGCGTGGCCAGTTTGATCACCAGCAATGGCCAGGTTGCGCCAATCGTCTTGATATTGCTGCGCAGTGGATGGACGAAGCCGCCGTTTCGACCATTCACAGCTGGTGCCAGCGCATGTTGCGTGAACATGCTTTCGACAGCGGAAGCCTGTTCACCCAATCGCTGGAGACCGATCACAGCGATTTGCTCGGCGAAGTGCTGCGTGATTACTGGCGGTTGTTCTGCTACCCGATGCAGGGAGACGCCCTGAACTGGGTTCGCAGCAATTGGGGCGGCCCTGCGGCTCTGCTCCCGCGCGTTCGCGGTCTGTTCGCCAGCGCGCGCGACAGTGACGAAGACAAGACGCCCTCCGAGCTGATCGACGCCTGCTTGCTGGAACGCCGTGCGGCCTTGAGCGAGCTGAAAATGCCGTGGCGCCAATGGGCAGACGAACTGCTCGCGACTTGTCACCAAGGCGTTGCCAGCAAAACTGTCGACGGTCGCAAGATGCAGGCGCGCTACTTCGAACCGTGGTTCGAGAAACTCAAGGCATGGGCCGAGGACGAAGCTCTGGAGCAGTTGGACATCGGCACCGGTTTCAGTCGGCTGACTCCCGATGGCATGGCTGAAGCCTGGAAGGGCCAGGCGCCGAATCATCCGGGGCTGGACGCCATGCCCGGACTCAAGTCGAGTCTCGACGCGTTGCCGACTCCTGATGCGGCGGTTTTGCAGCACGCGGCCAAGTGGGTCGGCGCGCGCTTCGAAGAAGAAAAACGCCGTCGCGCCGAAATGGGTTTTGACGACATGCTTTTGCGCCTGGATGCCGCGCTGCAATCGGAGGGCGGTGAGCGTCTTGCGACATTGATTCGCGAGCAATTCCCGGTGGCGCTGATCGATGAGTTCCAGGACACCGACCCGGTGCAGTACCGGATTTTCGAGAGTATTTATCGCATCGAAGACAACAGTCCCGACACCGGCCTGTTTCTGATCGGCGATCCCAAACAGGCGATTTACGCCTTCCGTGGCGCGGACATCTACACCTATCTGCGTGCGCGCCAGGCCACCGCCGGACGCTTGCATACGCTGGGCACTAACTTTCGATCCAGCCATGGCATGGTCAAGGCGGTCAATCATGTATTCGAGCGCGCCGAGTCCCGCGAGCAGGGGCGCGGCGCGTTTTTGTTCCGGGAGAGTAACGGCGAAAATCCCGTGCCGTTCCTGGCCGTCGACTCTCAGGGACGCAAAGAAAAATTTCAGATTGCCGGCAAGGACGTCGCGGCGCTCAACGTCTGGCTGTTGAGCAGCGACCAGCCATTGTCAGGCGCGGTGTATCGACAACAATTGGCGGCGGCCTGTGCCAGCGAAATCACCGCGTTGCTTAATGGCGGACAGCGCGGCAGTGCTGGATTCGTTCGGGCCGGCAACGATTTCGTCGGCCTGCGCCCCTCGGATATCGCGATCCTCGTTCGTGATGGCAAGGAGGCGCAGGCCGTGCGCAGTGAGCTTGCCGCCCGTGGGGTGCGCAGTGTCTACCTGTCTGACAAGGACTCGGTTTTCGCCTCGCAGGAAGCGCACGACCTGCTGTCCTGGCTCAAGGCCTGCGCCGAACCTGACGTCGAGCGCTTGCTCAAGGCCGCGTTGGCCTGCATCACGCTGAACCTGCCTTTGGCTGAACTGGAACGACTCAACCAGGACGAGCTGGTCTGGGAGGCCCGCGTCATGCAGTTTCGCGGTTATCGCGACATCTGGCGCAAGCAGGGCGTACTGCCGATGCTGCGACGCCTGCTGCACGACTTTCATTTGCCGCAGACCCTGATGGCTCGCAGCGATGGCGAGCGAGTGCTGACCAACCTTTTGCACCTGTCCGAACTGATGCAGCAAGCCGCCGCCGAACTCGATGGCGAACAAGCACTGATTCGCCACTTGGCCGAGCTCCTGGCCTTGTCCGGTCAGGCCGGCGAGGAGCAGATCCTGCGTCTGGAAAGCGACGAGCAGTTGGTCAAAGTGGTGACCATCCACAAATCGAAAGGGCTCGAGTATCCATTGGTGTTCCTGCCATTCGTGTGTTCGGCAAAACCGGTCGACGGCAGCCGTTTGCCGCTGCATTACCATGACGCGACGGGCACGGCGCAGGTCAGCCTGAAACCGACCGCCGAGTTGATCGCGCAAGCGGACGAAGAGCGTCTGGCCGAAGATTTGCGCCTGCTCTATGTCGCCTTGACCCGCGCGCAGCATGCCTGTTGGCTGGGAGTGGCGGACCTCAAGCGCGGCAATAACAGCAGCTCGGTTCTGCACCTTTCAGCGTTGGGGTATCTGCTCGGCGGTGGGGCATCTCTGGAGGAGTCGGCAGGACTCGGACGTTGGTTGCAAGACCTGCAGCAAGACTGTCCGGTGATCGCTATTGATGGAATGCCGCCGCCCACCGACGAACACTACCAGCCTGTGCGCAGCGAAGCTGTCCTCAGTGCCACGCTGTTGCCCAAGCGCAAGGCGAGCGAGAACTGGTGGATCGCGTCCTACAGCGCCCTGCGTATCAGTGACATTTTAAGTAGCGGCAGCGACGAAGCGCCGGACAGTCCGCAAGCACAAAAGCTGTTCGATGACGAACGCCTCGACCCTGACGCCCCGCGCGAAATCATGGCCGGCGGCGCCGATATCCATCGTTTCCCCCGTGGCCCAAATCCCGGGACGTTTCTTCACGGTTTGCTGGAGTGGGCGGGGAGTGACGACAGCTTCGTAGTAACGCGCGAGGCGCTGGAGGATGCCGTCGCCCGTCGTTGCAACCTGCGTGGCTGGGAAGGCTGGATTACCACCTTGAGTGACTGGCTGCAGCATCTGCTCAAATCTCCCTTGCCGATTGCCGATGGGCAGCCGCCGGTGATTCTCGAGCAACTAAAGCAGTACCGCGTAGAAATGGAGTTCTGGTTCGCCAGCCATAAAGTCGACGTGCTCAAACTCGATGAACTGGTCCGCCAGCAGACCCACAACGGCGTCGCTCGCGTGGCGGCAGAGCCGGTGCAACTGAACGGCATGTTCAAGGGCTTCATCGACCTGACCTTCGAGCACCATGGCCGTTATTACGTCGCGGATTACAAATCCAACTGGCTGGGTGTGGATGATCTCGCCTACACCAGGCAAGCGATGGAACAGTCGATTCTCGACAACCGCTACGACTTGCAATATGTGCTCTACCTGCTGGCACTGCATCGTCAGCTCAAGGCCCGCTTGCCCGACTACGATTACGACCGGCACGTCGGCGGTGCGCTGTATCTTTTCCTGCGCGGCACTCGCGCCGACAGTCGTGGCGTCTATTTCGCTCGTCCGCCTCGTGAGTTGATCGAACGGCTGGACCGGATGTTTCAGGGCCAACCCGAACCCAAGGCCGAACCCGCATGGGAACAGGGAGTCCTGCTATGAGCCGCACCTTTGCCGATCTGTTGCCGACACCGTTGACGGCCGAGAGTCTCTCTGGACTTGCGCCACTGACCCGCGCCGATGATCTGCTGCTGTTGCTGACCCGCTGGGTCGAACGCGGCTGGCTTCGCGCGCTGGACAAGGCATTCGTTGCCTTCCTTCACGAGCTTGAGCCGGATACCGATCCGTTGGTGCTGCTTGCCGCTGCGTTGACCAGCCATCAACTGGGTCACGGACACGTCTGCCTCGATTTGTTCGAAACCTTGAAGGCCCCGGATTTCGCCCTGTCATTACCGCCCGAGGGCGACGTGCAAGGCGGCGTGTTGCTACTGCCTTCGCAGTTGCTTGAAGCGCTGGATGGTGCGCATTGGTGCAAAACCCTGGCGGGTAGCCGCCTGGTGGCGCTCGCCGTCGATTCCAGTGAAACAGCGCAAGAGCGCCCGCTGGTGCTGTCCGGCAAACGCCTGTACCTGCGCCGTTACTGGACTTACGAAAGGCGCATCGACAGCGCGTTGCGCCAACGTCTCGCCCAAGGTGAGGCGCCACCGAATGATCTGCCGCAACGCCTCGACGAGCTGTTTGGTTCGGCCAGAGCGGGCGCGCTGATCGACTGGCAGAAACTCGCCTGTGCCCTCGCCACCCGCGGTGCCTTCAGCATTGTCACGGGCGGTCCGGGCACCGGTAAAACAACGACGGTGGTGCGCCTGCTCGCCTTGCTGCAAGCGCCGGCGGTGGAGTCCGGTCATCCGCTGCGCATCCGCCTCGCCGCCCCGACCGGAAAAGCCGCTGCGCGGTTGACCGAGTCGATCAGCCAGCAAGTGCAATCGTTGAAAGTCGCCGAAGACGTGCGGGCAAAAATTCCCTGCGATGTGACCACCGTGCACCGCTTGCTTGGCAGCCGTCCCGGCACACGGCACTTCCGTCACCACGCGGGCAATCGTCTTCCGCTGGATGTGCTAGTGGTCGATGAAGCCTCGATGATTGACCTGGAAATGATGGCCAACCTGCTCGACGCATTGCCCGATCACGCCCGTCTGGTGTTGCTGGGTGACAAGGACCAACTGGCGTCTGTGGAGGCCGGCGCAGTGCTCGGGGATCTTTGCCGTGACGCCGAACACGGCTGGTACAACCCGCAGACCCGAGAGTGGCTGGAGTCGGTCAGTGGCGAGCGCCTGCAGGGCAGCGGCTTGTTCGAGGACGTCGATGGCTCGCATCCGTTGGCGCAACAGGTGGTGATGCTGCGTCACTCGCGGCGCTTTGGCGAGGGCAGTGGGATTGGCCAGCTCGCGCGCCGGGTCAACCAGCAGTTACCGGATGAGGCGCGTCAGTTATTGGCGGGCGGGCATTATGAGGATGTTTATTCACTGCCGCTAAAGGGCGAGCATGACCACACGCTGGAGCGTCTGCTGCTTGAAGGGCACGGGGAGGGGCCGCAAGGTTACCGGCATTATCTGAGCCTGCTGCGCAATCAGCGTCCGGCGCAGGGCCGGCCGCTCGAGCATCCGGACTGGGTCGACTGGGCTCGCGAAGTCTTGGAGGCGTTCGACACCTTTCAGTTGTTGTGCGCTGTGCGCAAGGGACCGTGGGGTGTCGAAGGCTTGAACCAGCGCATCACTGCCGCGTTGCTCAAGGCGCGTCTGATCGACAACGACCAGCAGTGGTACGAAGGCCGTCCGGTGTTGATGACCCGAAACGACTACGGCCTCGGCTTGATGAATGGCGACATCGGCATCGCCCTCAAGCTGCCCGAGCGCGAAGGGCCGGATGCCGGCAAAACGGTTTTGCGCGTGGCCTTTCCACGCAACGATGGGCAAGGCGGGGTGCGCTTCGTCCTGCCCAGCCGGCTCAATGATGTGGAAACCGTCTATGCAATGACGGTACACAAGTCGCAGGGTTCGGAATTTGCCCACACCGCTTTGATCCTGCCGGATGCTCTGAATCCGGTGCTGACCAAGGAGTTGATTTACACCGGCATCACCCGGGCCAAGCACTGGTTCACCTTGATCGAGCCGCGCGCCGGGGTCTTCGAAGAGGCGGTCCAGCGCAAGGTCAAGCGTCTGAGCGGGCTGATGCTGGAGCTGGAGGAGGGCAGCGAACCTCGCGGATGAGAACCTCGGCGCGCCGTGGCGATTGCTGACCAACCGGTCAGAGGTCGCCGCCTCGCTGGTGTTTCAACGCTGTGCTATCGTTGCGGCATCATTTCGCTACAACCCAAGAGAATCCCTGCATGAAGGTGTCTGTCTCGGCGACAGGGCGCGTCATTGGCGGCAAGCACGTGTTGCGCGTCGGTTTGCTCTGGTTGCTGGCGAGCGCGGCCTGCGCACAGCCGTCAACATCGCCGGGCATGGCGGAGCAGCGAGCCAAATCAGTCACCCAAGTGGTTCTTGGCATCCTCAGTTATGCGCGCTGGCCGGTTGAGCCAGCACAACTGCGCCTGTGCATCGTCGGCCCTACCGAATACACCGACGATCTGGTCAAAGGCACCACGCAGGCGACCGGTCGACCGGTGACGGTACGTCGCCTGCTGGCCGACAACCCGGCCATCGTCAATCAATGCGATGCGGTCTACATCGGCAAACTCACCGCCGATGAGCGCAGCCGGCTGTTCGCCGCGTTGATCGGCCATCCGGTGCTGAGCATCAGCGAAAGCGATGACCAATGCACCGTCGGCAGTCTGTTCTGCCTGCGCGTAGGGGATGAGCAAGTGTCCTTCGAGGTCAACCTCGACTCCGTCGCCCGCAGCGGCGTGCGCATTCATCCAAGCGTGCTGCAATTGTCGCGTCGCAAAGCGGCGGCACCATGAGGCTATTCACATCGAAAACCCGCCCGACCCTGGGCTCGGTCATTGGCCGTGGACATCTGATCGTCGCGCTGGTGGGGGTCGCGATGGCCAGTGTTTCGCTGACCTTGCTTGGCGTGTTGGCGCTACGGGTTTACGCCGATCACAATCTGCACCTGATTGCTCGCTCGATCAGCTACACCGTTGAGGCCGCTGTAGTTTTCAACGACAAGGCGGCAGCCACTGAAGCGCTGGCCCTGATCGCCGCCACCGAGGAAGTGGCAGATGCCAAGGTGCTGGACGCTCAAGGCCAATTGATTGCGCAATGGCAGCGAGCTGAAAGCGGTCTGTTCTCCGAGCTGGAAATGCAGATCACCCGCGCCGTCCTGGAAAAACCGGTCAGCCTGCCGATCGAGCATCAGAATCGCGAAATCGGCCGGGTATTGCTCATCGGTCACGGCGGTAGCCTGATGCGCTTTCTGCTCAGCGGCCTGGCCGGCATTGTGCTGTGCACCGCGATCAGCGCCTGGGTTGCGCTCTATCTGGCGCGGCGGCAGTTGCGCGCCATCATCGGCCCGTTGCACGGCCTCGCTAAAGTGGCGCATGCCGCGCGTAGCGAACGCGCGCTGGATCGGCGCGTGCCGCCGGCGCAGATTGCCGAACTCGACAACCTCGGCAACGACTTCAATGCCCTGCTCGATGAACTGGAGTCCTGGCAGACCCACCTGCAAAACGAAAACGAAACCCTCGCCCATCAAGCCAGCCACGACAGCCTCACCGGTCTGCCGAACCGGGCGTTTTTCGAAGGACGGCTGATTCGTGCCTTGCGAAACGGCAAGAAACTGAACGAGCGTGTCGCCGTGTTGTTTCTCGACAGTGACCGTTTCAAAGGCATCAACGATAACTTCGGCCACGCCGCCGGCGACGCGGTGTTAGTGGCTGTCGCCAATCGCGTCCGCGCGCAACTGCGTGAAGAAGATCTGGTGGCGCGGCTGGGCGGTGACGAGTTCGCCGTGTTACTCACACCGCTGCACTCGGTCGAAGACGCCGAGCGCATTGCCGACAAAATCCTCGCCAGCATGGACATGCCCATTGCGCTGCCGGGTGACAGCAGTGTCGTGACTTCGCTCAGTATCGGCGTCGCGGTTTTTCCCGATCATGGCACCACGCCCGGTGCTCTGCTCAATGCCGCCGACGCAGCGATGTACCAGGCCAAACGCCTGTCGCGCGGTGCGCAATTCACGGCCGGGTCGGAGGACCCGGTCGATCCCGTTCAATCCAGGAGCTGAACCCGTGTTTATAGTGTCCAAGCGATCTTTTTTTGCGTTGCTATTGATGGCGGCGTTGGCCCTGAGCGGCTGCCAAAGCACGCTAAAAGGCCTTTCTCCTGCACAGATCGCCGTGCTCAAACAGCAAGGTTTTGAACTGACCGACGAAGGTTGGGAATTTGGCCTGTCGGGCAAGGTGCTGTTCGGCAGTGACGTCGAAAGCCTGAATGCGCCCAGCACGCAAATCGTCGAACGCATCGGCAAGGCCTTGCTGGGCGCCGGCATCGAACGCGTACGGGTCGACGGTCATACCGATGCGTCAGGCAAGGAGATCTACAACCAGCAATTGTCGCTGCGCCGGGCCAAAAGCGTCGCCAACGTGCTGGGCACAATCGGCATGAAACCCGAGAATATCCAGCTGCAGGGCCTCGGCAGCAGCGAACCGGTGGCGCCCAACGACACCGCCGCGGGTCGCACGGAAAACCGCCGGGTGTCGATTGTGGTCAGCGCCGGTTAATCGGCAAAGCGCATTTCCCGCGTCTGCCCCATCAGTAATGCCTGATTACGCTCAGTCACTTCCCTGATGTAATCCCACAACAACGTAATCCGCTTGAGCTTGCGCAGATCCTCCCGGCAGTACATCCAGAACTGCCGGGTGATATCGATTTCCTCCGGCAGCACCGGTAGCAGACGCGGATCTTGCGCGGCGAGGAAGCACGGCAGAATGGCCAGCGAGCGCCCCTGCTGCGCCGCAACGAATTGCGCGATCACGCTGGTGCTGCGCAAATGCGCACTGGCACCGGGCAGCACGTTGGCCAGGTAAAGCAGCTCCGAGCTGAACGCCAGATCATCCACATAACTGATGAATTGATGCTTGCTCAAGTCAGCCGGGCGGCGGATCGGTGGGTGTTTGTCCAGATAGTCTTGAGTCGCGTAGAGCTGCAAGCGGTAGTCGCAGAGTTTGCAGCAGACATACGGCCCGTGTTCCGGGCGCTCCAGCGCAATGACGATGTCGGCCTCGCGCTTGGACAGGCTGATGAAGTGTGGCAGCGGCAGGATGTCCACTGAAATCGCGGGGTAGGCGTCGACGAAATGGCTCAATTGCGGCGTGATGAAAAAGCTGCCGAAGCCTTCGGTGCAACCCATGCGCACATGCCCGGACAGCGCCACGCCTGAGCCGGAGACCTGCTCGCAGGCCATGTGCAGCGTGCTTTCGATCGACTCGGCATACCCGAGCAAACGCTGGCCTTCGGCAGTCAGGACAAAGCCGCTGGTGCGGGACTTTTCGAACAACAGCGTACCGAGCGCCGCTTCCAGTGAGCCGATCCGCCGCGACACTGTTGTGTAGTCGACGGCCAGGCGTTTGGCGGCGGTGCTGGCCTTGCGGGTACGGGCGACTTCGAGGAAAAACTTCAAGTCATCCCAGTTCAGCGAGCCTAATGAGGTGATGTTTTTTTGCATGATGGACGGGCTTTTATGTGCGTTCTTATTAGAAGTTTGCACATCTATACTCCAAAAACAGTCCGACAACCAATTCGTGACACACGCCTCATCTCAAGGCGAACCTTTCGCCTTGGCTCCTACGATAAAAACAAGTTTCGGAGACCAGCATGAACGCATCGCTTACGCCCAACGAAACCACGGTCCAGAAGGTCAAGCTGTTGATCGACGGCGAGTGGGTCGAATCGCAGACCGCCGAATGGCACGACATCGTCAACCCGGCGACCCAGCAAGTGCTGGCCAAGGTCCCGTTCGCCACCGCCGCTGAGGTCGATGCCGCTGTCAGCGCCGCCCAGCGTGCCTTCCAGACCTGGAAACTGACCCCGATCGGCGCGCGGATGCGCATCATGCTCAAGCTGCAAGCGCTGATCCGCGAACATTCCAAGCGCATCGCCGTGGTCCTCAGCGCCGAGCAAGGCAAGACCATCGCTGACGCTGAGGGCGATATTTTTCGTGGCCTAGAAGTGGTCGAACACGCCTGCTCCATCGGCTCCCTGCAAATGGGCGAGTTCGCCGAGAATGTCGCGGGTGGTGTCGACACCTATACGCTGCGCCAGCCGATCGGCGTCTGCGCTGGCATCACGCCGTTCAACTTTCCGGCAATGATTCCGCTGTGGATGTTCCCGATGGCGATCGCCTGCGGCAACACCTTCGTTCTCAAGCCTTCGGAACAGGATCCGCTGTCGACCATGCTGCTGGTCGAATTGGCGATCGAGGCCGGCGTTCCTGCTGGCGTCCTCAACGTTGTTCATGGCGGTAAAGATGTGGTCGATGGCCTGTGCACGCACAAGGACATCAAAGCCGTGTCATTCGTTGGTTCGACCGCGGTCGGCACTCACGTTTACGATCTTGCCGGTAAACACGGCAAACGCGTGCAGTCGATGATGGGCGCGAAAAACCACGCCGTGGTGCTGCCGGATGCCAATCGCGAGCAAGCGCTGAACGCCTTGGTCGGCGCCGGTTTCGGTGCAGCCGGGCAACGCTGCATGGCCACCTCGGTGGTGGTGCTGGTCGGTGCCGCAAAACAATGGCTGCCGGATCTGAAAGCGCTGGCGCAGAAACTCAAGGTCAACGCCGGCAGCGAGCCGGGCACCGACGTCGGCCCGGTGATCTCGAAAAAAGCCAAGGCGCGCATTCTTGAACTGATCGAAAGCGGCATCAAGGAAGGTGCCAAGCTTGAACTGGACGGTCGCGACATCAGCGTGCCGGGCTACGAACAGGGCAACTTTGTCGGTCCGACCCTGTTTTCGGGCGTGACCACCGACATGCAGATCTACACCCAGGAAATCTTCGGCCCGGTGCTGGTGGTGCTGGAAGTCGATACCCTCGATCAAGCGATTGCCCTGGTCAACGCCAACCCGTTCGGCAACGGCACCGGTCTGTTCACCCAGAGCGGCGCGGCGGCGCGCAAATTCCAGAGTGAAATCGACGTCGGTCAGGTCGGCATCAATATTCCGATTCCGGTGCCGGTGCCGTTCTTCAGCTTCACCGGTTCGCGCGGTTCGAAACTCGGCGACCTCGGCCCGTACGGCAAGCAAGTGGTGCAGTTCTACACGCAGACCAAAACGGTCACGGCGCGCTGGTTCGATGACGACAGCGTCAACGACGGCGTGAACACCACCATCAACCTGCGCTGAGGAATCGATCATGAAAATCGCATTTATCGGGCTGGGCAACATGGGCGCGCCGATGGCCCGGAACTTGATCAAGGCCGGCCACTCGCTGAACCTGGTCGACCTGAACAAAACCGTGCTGGCGGAACTGGAGCAACTGGGCGGGACCATCCGCGGATCGGCGCGCGAGGCGGCGGAAGATGCCGATCTGGTGATCACCATGCTGCCGGCCGCTGTGCATGTGCGCAGCGTCTGGCTGGGCGAAGAGGGCGTACTCGCCGGGATTCGCCAAGGCGTACCGGCGGTGGATTGCAGCACCATCGATCCGCAGACCGCCCGCGATGTGGCCGCCGCGGCGGCGAAACACGGCGTGGCCATGGCCGATGCGCCAGTCTCCGGCGGCACTGGCGGCGCGACGGCCGGGACACTGACCTTCATGGTCGGCGCCACCCCGGAACTGTTCGCGACGCTGCAACCGGTGCTGGCGCAAATGGGCCGTAACATCGTGCACTGCGGTGAAGTCGGCACCGGGCAGATCGCCAAGATCTGCAACAACCTGCTGCTGGCGATTTCCATGGTTGGCGTCAGTGAAGCGATGGCCTTGGGTGATGCACTGGGCATCGACACTGGCGTGCTGGCCGGCATCATCAACAGCTCGACCGGGCGTTGCTGGAGTTCGGAGATGTACAACCCGTGGCCGGGCATCGTCGAAACGGCCCCGGCTTCGCGCGGTTATACCGGCGGATTCGGTGCGGAATTGATGCTCAAGGATCTCGGGCTGGCGACGGAAGCGGCAAGGCAGGCGCATCAACCGGTGGTGCTCGGCGCGGTGGCGCAGCAGTTGTATCAGGCGATGAGCCAGCGCGGTGACGGCGGGAAAGACTTTTCGGCGATCATCAACAGCTATCGCAAGCCGCAGTAACTGTTCAAAAATCTGAGGTGAAAGGGCTTTTTGTGGCGAGGGAGCTTGCTCCCGCTGGTCTGCGCAGCAGGCCTAAACACGGCAAATGCGGTTCTTCAGAAAAACCGCATTTGCTGAGGTTACGTCTGCTGCGCAGCCGAGCGGGAGCAAGCTCCCTCGCCACAGGTGATCTCCCGGCTTTTTTGCATCAAGCAAAGACGAAATATTTACGCACGGTCTCGACCACTTCCCACGTGCCTTTCATCCCTGGCTCAACCACGAAGATATCGCCAGCGCGCAGGTGAATCGGCGCCATGCCGTCCGGGGTGATCACGCAGTAACCTTCCTGGAAATGGCAGTATTCCCACTTCACATATTCGACGCGCCACTTGCCCGGTGTGCAGATCCAGGTGCCCATGATCTTGCTGCCGTCTTCGCTGGTGTAGGCGTTGAGGTTGACGGTGTGCGGGTCGCCTTCGAGTTTTTCCCACTTGCAGGCGTCGAGTACCGGCAGCGGGTGAGTGTCGCGCAGAACGGTGATAGGGGCGGTCGCGGTCATGGGGACTCCGGGGCTAGTGGACTTGAGAATTGAAGTCGCACCCTATAGCGCCCGGTTAGCGTCCGGTTGTCTGGGGTCGACATCGGGGTGCTCAGAAACGCGCGCATCGATGAGCGCTTGTAACAACGCCTGGGCATAACCTGGCAGCGCCGCGAAATCTCTCGCGCAAAGCAACAACGTGCGGCGGGCCCAGGGCTCATTGAGTGTCACGCGCTTGAATCGGCCGACCGTCGCGCGCTGCACCGCTGCCAGCGGCACGATGCCCAGGCCGGCACCACGCGCGACCATGCGCATCACGCCATCGAAACCGTCAGCGCGGATGCGCACCTGCATCCGCGCGCCGCTGTGCAGCGCCTGTTCTTCCAGATAAATCGCCAGTGCACTGTCGGCGCTCAGTCCCACGAAATCGTGTTGCAACGCATCGCTGAAATTGACCTCGTCGACGTCAGACAACGGGTGGTCGTGCGGCAGAATCAGCACCAGCGGATCGTCACGAAACGCCTCAGTCTGTAGGCCGTTGGTGTCGACCGCGTCGGAGACTATGCCCAGATCCGCTGCGCCTTCACGCAAGGCATGGGTAATCCGCGCGCTCGGCAATTCCTGTAAATCGATGTCGAGATTGGGCTGGTCACGCAGAAAATCAGCGAGCACTTCCGGCAGGTATTCAGTGATTGCCGTGGTGTTGCACAACAGCCGCACCTGACCTTTGACGCCTTGGGCGTATTCGGCGAGATCCTGCTGCATGCGTTCGGCCTGTTGCAAAAGGATGCGCGCGTGGTGGGCGAGGGCCTTGCCGGCCGGTGTCGGGGTGACACCACGGCGGCCGCGCTGCAGAAACCCGGTGCCCAGCGAGGCCTCCATCGCACGGATTCTGGCGCTGGCGGCGGCGAGGGACAAGTGGCTGCGCACGGCGCCGGCGGTGATGTTGCCGCTGTCGAGGATGTGCAGGTAGAGGCGCAGGTCGGTGAGGTTGAAGTGCATGGGTTTGCCTCTGGTTTTTGTGGTGGCTGGGCTGGCCCTTTCGCTGGCAAGCCAGCTCCCACAGGTTTCATTGTTGATCTCTAAATGGATGAACAACCGAGATCCTGTGGGAGCTGGCTTGCCAGCGATGAGGCCAGATGCATCACTGCAAACATCAGCCTCTTGCAAAGAAAGAGACACCCTCAGTATATGGCAGATTTTCACCCAGCCCCGATCAGCGCACATTACCCCCCATGCACACGCTAACCAACTTCTACCAAAACCTCGGCCTGACCCTGTCCCTGCTGGTCATCGCCACCTTCCTCCTCGCCGGCATGGTCAAAGGCGTGATAGGCCTCGGCCTGCCCACCGTCGCGATGGGTCTGCTCGGTCTGGCTATGGCGCCGGCACAGGCAGCCGCACTGTTGATCATCCCCGCAACCTTGACCAACCTCTGGCAACTTGCCTTCGGCGGTCATCTGAACAGTTTGATCAAACGCCTCTGGCCCCTGTTGCTGCTGATCTTTCTCGGCACGGGCCTCGGCACACTCTGGATCGGCATGTCCGGCGGGCACTGGGTGGTTCGCGGACTCGGCGCGGCGCTGTTGCTGTACGCATTGAGCGGACTTTTCCTGCCCACGCTGCACGTCAAACCGCGCCATGAAGCGTGGCTCGGCCCGCTGTGTGGCTTGATCACCGGCATCATCACCTCGGCCACCGGCGTGTTCGTCATTCCAGCGGTGCCGTATTTGCAGGCGTTGGGGCTGAGCCGCGATGAACTGGTGCAGGCGCTCGGCCTGTCGTTCACCGTCTCGACCCTGGCGCTGGCTGCCGGACTGCTCTGGCACGGCGCACTCGGCGGCGCTGAATTGAGCGCCTCGCTGCTGGCGCTGATCCCGGCCATGCTCGGCATGTGGCTCGGCCAATGGCTGCGCCAGCGCATCAGTGCGGTGTTGTTCAAGCGCGTGTTCTTTGTCGGACTGGGCGCGCTCGGCGCCCATTTGTTGATCAGCGGCTAGCCGAGGAGTCGCTGAGCATGTCGATCGGGCGGATGTCGAAATCACGCTCCAGATACTCCATGCGTTTGGCGAAAAACGCCTTCATGTGCGGTAACGCCGAGTGCACATCCAGATGCGCCTGGCTTTCCCAAATCTCGTAAAAGATAAACAGCGTCGGATCTTCCTTGTCGCGCAGCATGTGGTACTCGATGCAGCCGGGTTCGGCGCGGCTCGGTTCGACGTAGGCGCGGAACAGCGCTTCGAACGCGGCGGCTTTTTCCGGACGGGTCTTGGCGTGCAGGATGAAACCCTGGCGTTCACTCATCACAACTTCCTCGAATTCAGAAAGCGGCGAATGCTACGGCAACAATGCGCTATTGATTCGTGCGTTTTGCTCAATTGTATTTTGCGCCGATGTGGCTGTTTCCGCGCGAGGTCGATGGTTAATCTGCCGCCATTCCATTTCCTGATTCCAACCAGCTCAAGGGCTGCGCCGAGGTTTTCCGATGAAAAAAGTCCTGTTGCTCAATGGCGGTAAAAAATTCGCCCACTCCGATGGCCGCTACAACTCCACCCTGCACGAAACCGCACTGAGCGTGCTCGATCGCGGCGGTGTCGACGTCAAGACCACCTTCATCGATGAGGGCTACGACGTTGCCGAAGAAGTGGCCAAGTTCCTTTGGGCTGACGTGATCATTTATCAGATGCCAGGCTGGTGGATGGGCGCGCCGTGGACGGTGAAAAAATACATCGACGAAGTGTTCACTGAGGGCCATGGCAGCCTCTACGCCAGCGACGGCCGCACCCGCTCCGACGCTTCGCAGAAGTACGGCAGCGGCGGTCTGATTCAGGGCAAACAATACATGCTGTCGCTGACCTGGAACGCGCCGCAGCAAGCCTTCGATGACCCGACGGATTTCTTCGAAGCCAAAGGCGTGGACGCGGTGTATTTCCCGTTCCACAAGGCCAATGAGTTTCTGGGCATGACTGCGCTGCCGACGTTCCTCTGCGTCGACGTGATGAAGCGTCCGAATATCGAAAATGATGTGGTGCGCTATGAACAGCATCTGCAGCAGGTGTTTGGTCTCAAGGCGTAAGGCGATTCAGCTACTATCGAATAGCTCGACCCACTCTGTGGCGAGGGCGCTTGCTCCCGCCGGGGTGCGAAGCAGACCCCTGTTTTGAACACAAGAACACGGAGCGCTACGCACTCCAGCGGGAGCAAGCTCCCTCGCCACAATGAATATGTATTCGATTAGAGAATTTCTGTGAAAGCCAGATCCGATGAGTTACAGATCTTCGTCTGCGTGATCGAATGCGGTTCGATTTCCGCCGCTGCCGAGCAGGTCGGGCAGACGCCGTCGGCGGTGAGCCGCACGTTGTCGAAACTCGAAGCCAAGCTCGACACCACGCTGATCAACCGCACCACGCGGCGCATGGACCTGACCGAAGAAGGGAAATATTTCTTCGAGCAGGCCAAGCTGATTCTCGATCAGATGGAGCAACTTGAAGAACGCCTTTCCTCGCGCCAGCAAACGCCGTCCGGGCGCCTGCGGATCAACGCCGCGTCGCCGTTCATGCTCCACGCCATCGTTCCCTACATCGACGAATTTCGTGGGCTTTACCCGGACATTCAGCTCGAACTCAACAGCAACGACCTGATCATTGACCTGCTGGAACAAAGCACCGACGTCGCCATCCGCATCGGCACCCTTGCCGACTCGACGCTGCACGCGCGTTCACTCGGCTGCAGTCCGTTGCTCATCGTCGCCAGCCCCGCGTATTTGAAAAAACACGGTGCGCCACGACAGGTCGCGGATCTGAGTGAGCACACGCTGCTCGGTTTCACCCAGAACGAGGGCCTCAACCAATGGCCGCTGCGCTATGTGCACGGCGACCGCTGGCCGATCACCCCGGCGATCAGCGCCTCCAGCGGCGAGACCGTGCGCCACCTGGCTCTGGAAGGGCAGGGCATCGCCTGCCTTTCTCACTTCATGACCATCGACGACATCCGCGCCGGGCGTTTGAAGGTTTTGCTCGGCGAATTCAACAGCGGCTACCGCCAGCCAATCAACGCGGTGTACTACCGCAACTCGCAATTGGCGTTGCGCATCCAGTGCTTCCTCGATTTTATCCAGGGCAAACTCGCGGCCTACGCCAGCGCCGATTTCAAAGGCTGATTCGTGATCCCTGCGCAAGATTGAATTGGCCTGTGGCGGGTTTTTCGCCGAGGTTCATCGGTCGATACTCGCTGCATCAATTACTCACGCAGGGAGTTTCTCCATGAACGTATTTATCACCGGCGCCGCCGGATTTATCGGCGGTTCCATCGCAACCGGTCTGGTGCAGGCCGGGCACAACGTTACCGGTCTGGTACGCAGCGCCGAGCAGGCTGACGAGCTGAAGGCATTGGGCATGAGTGCCGTGATCGGCACCCTTGAGGACGGCCAATTGCTGGCTGATCAGGCGCGTGTCGCTGATGCGGTGATCAACGCTGCCAGCAGCGATCATCGCGGCGCGGTTGAAGCGTTGCTCGGCGCCTTGCGTGGTTCCGGCAAAGTGTTCCTGCACACCAGCGGTTCGAGCATTGTCGGCGATGCCTCGGGCGGTAAATCCAGCGACGACATCTACTACGAAGACAACCTGCCCGAACCTACCGTCGACAAGGCCGATCGCGTGGCCATCGACAACCTGGTGCTCGCGGCGGCGCAGGATGGCGTGAACTCGGCGGTGATCTGCAACACGCTGATCTACGGCCACAGCCTGGGCGTCAAACGCGACAGCGTGCAATTGCCGCGACTGCTGAAACAGGCGCGCAAAAGCGGCGTCGTTCGCCACGTCGGGACTGGGCAAAACATTTGGTCCAACGTGCACATCGAAGACGTCGTCGCCCTGTATCTGCTGGCGCTGACCAAGAACGTGCCGGGCACTTTCTACTTCGTGGAAAGCGGTGAAGCCTCGTTCATCGACATGACCACCGCCATGGCCGAAGCGTTGAACCTGGGCAAACCGCAAGACTGGCCACTCAAAGACGCCGAAGCCGAATGGGGCTATGAAATGGCCAACTATGGCCTCGGCTCCAACAGCCGAGTACGCGGCCAACACGCCCGCGAACTGCTGGGCTGGGCACCGAAACGCACGTCGGTGGTTGAATGGATTCGTAACGAAATGGTGTGATTGGTCGTTAAGCCCCGCTGGGCTTTGTTATCACCCTTCAGAACGGCTGCCATCGGGCAGCCGTTTTCGTTTCAGGCTTTGCGCTTGTGTCACGCCAGACCTATGGTGATCTGAAAATAGCCAGTTCAGCAGGTACAAGGATGATTAACCGTTACGATGCAGAAGGTGCACAGAGCAGCTTTCAACCTGGCTCGGGGGACCAAGTGCTGAGCAATAAACTGGGCATTATCGAGCCCGAAGACATGGATGATGCAGAGCTGGTTTTGTTGGAAAAGCTCTACCAATCGGTACTCATCGAGCATTTGCCTGATCGGCCACTGACTGTTAAGGACTTGAAGGATTGGCATCGACACTGGCTCGGAAACATCTATCCATGGGCTGGCGATGTTCGTGCGGTAAATTTGGGCAAGGATGGATTTTTCTTCGCTGCTGCGCCGCAGATTCCTCGGTTGCTCGATGTATTTGAAAGGGACTGTCTTGCCAAATACACGCCATGTCGACCCGATCTGGACGAGAACCTGATTCGCGCCATCGCTGTAACGCACGTCGAGTTCATCCTTATTCATCCCTTTCGCGAAGGTAACGGACGCTTGTCGCGATTACTGGCGGATGTGATGGCCGTGCAGGCGGGCTATGTGCCGCTGGACTACAGCAGTTGGGAACGAAACAAAAAGGCTTATTTTGCAGCCATCAACCAAGGCCTGAACTGCAACTACGAACCCATGGAGTATTGGGTTCGGCAGGCTTTATGGACTTGAAGCCGGGGCTACTTGGCCAAGGACAAGTGCAGGAACTTACTGGATCTCAGTTTGAGTTTGCGCTCAATGGTCTCCACGCTTTGACCCGTCTCGATAGCTGTCGAACTGGCAACTGCGCGGATCAACGTTTCGGTTGTGAGTTTTTTTCGGGTGCGCAGCGTGGGGCTCATGGAAGGAACTCGACGGAGGTTGTCAGGCGAGTATAGCGCTTGGCTGGATTTGAAAAACATGTCTATGGCTGGGCACCGAAGCGCACGTCGATGGTTGAATGGATTCGTAACGAAATGGTGTGAGTGCAGTGAGCACCGAGTGAAGCCATTCGCGAGCAAGCCCGCTCCAGTTTGACCGCGTTCTGGCTGGAGGAATGCAATCCCAACTGTGGGAGCTTGCTCGCGAATGCGGTGGATCAGTCAATGAAGATGTTGGATGTGATGACGTCTTCGCGAGCAGGCTCGCTCCCACAGGGTTTTGTGGTGATTTGGAAAGACATGAAAATCCAGCCCCGCAATTTTCATTAATCACGACACCACATACCCACCAGCGACACGCCTTACCTCTCCACGAAAATTACTTTCATGTGGTTTGAAATCTCTATCTCGAAATGATTTATGAGTTTCACAACCCATTCGAACGTGACCCTTTCGAGGAGTACCGCATGACGCCTTCCTTCGGCTATTGGCTGCTGGTCTACGCCGCCGTGGCCATCATCGCGCTGATCGTGTTGATCGCCCGTTACCGGCTCAATCCGTTCATTGTCATCACCCTGATTTCCCTCGGCCTGGCGCTGGTCGCCGGGATGCCGCCGTCGGCTGTGGTTGGCGCCTACGAGGCCGGGGTCGGCAAGACGCTGGGGCATATTGCGCTGGTGGTGGCGTTGGGGACGATGCTTGGCAAGATGATGGCCGAGTCGGGCGGCGCCGAGCAGATGGCGCGGACGCTGATCGAGAGATTCGGCGAGAAGAACGCGCATTGGGCGATGGTCTGCATCGCGTTTCTGGTCGGGTTGCCGTTGTTCTTCGAAGTCGGTTTCGTCTTGCTGGTGCCGATCGCTTTCACCGTGGCCCGCCGCGTAGGCGTGTCGATTCTGATGGTCGGTTTGCCGATGGTCGCAGGCCTTTCGGTGGTACACGCGCTGGTGCCGCCACACCCGGCGGCGATGCTCGCGGTGCGGGCCTATCAGGCCTCGGTCGGGCAGACGTTGCTGTACGCGATTGCCATCGGCATTCCGACCGCGATTATCGCCGGCCCGCTGTACGCCAAGTTCATCGTGCCGCGCATTCAATTGCCGGCGGACAACCCGCTGGAAAAGCAATTTCTCGACCGCGAACCGCGCGACAAACTACCGGGTTTCGGCATCACCATGGCGACCATTCTGCTGCCGGTGGTGTTGATGTTGATCGGCGGCTGGGCCAATCTGATTTCTACCCCCGGCAGCGCTTTCAACCAGTTCCTGTTGTTCATCGGCAATTCGGTTATCGCGCTGCTGCTGGCGACCTTGCTGAGCTTCTGGACGCTGGGGATTGCCCAAGGTTTCAACCGTGAATCGATCCTCAGATTCACCAACGAATGCCTCGCGCCGACAGCCAGCATCACCTTGCTGGTGGGCGCTGGCGGCGGCTTGAACCGGATTCTGGTGGATGCCGGTGTGACCGATCAGATCGTCGGCCTCGCCCACGAATTTCACCTGTCACCGCTGCTTATGGGTTGGCTGTTTGCGGCGTTGATGCGTATTGCCACCGGTTCGGCAACCGTTGCGATGACCACCGCATCAGGCGTCGTCGCTCCGGTGGCCATCGGTCTGGGTTATCCACACCCGGAGTTGCTGGTGCTGGCGACCGGCGCGGGCTCGGTTATCTTTTCCCACGTCAACGACGGCGGCTTCTGGTTGATCAAGGAATACTTCAACATGACCGTCGCGCAGACGTTCAAGACCTGGACCGTGCTTGAGACGTTGATCTCGCTGGTCGCTTTCGCGCTGACCGTCGGCCTTTCTTACCTGCTGTAACCGGAGCCCGCCGCCCATGGACATCCTCTACCAGATCCGCGCCCGCCAGGATTCCTTCAGTGCCGGCGAGGGCCGCATCGCCCGGCTGATGCTCGACGACGTCGGATTTGCCGCCAGCGCCAGCCTCGAAGACCTCGCGCAACGCGCCGAGGTCAGCACCGCCACGCTGTCGCGGTTTGCCCGCACCGTCGGTTGCCGTGACCTGCGCGATCTGCGCCTGCAACTGGCCCAGGCCAGCGGCGTTGGCAGCCGTTTTCTCGACCCGGCGGGCACGCCTGAGCAATCGGCGTTCTATGGGCAGATCGTCGGCGACATCGAAACCACGCTGCGTCAGCATTTGGCCGGATTCGACGAATCGCGTTTCGCCGATGCAGTGAAATTACTCGGCCAGGCGCGGATGATTCACGCCTTCGGCATGGGCGGTTGCTCGACCCTGTGCAGCGATGAATTGCAGGTGCGCCTGGTGCGCCTTGGCTATCCGATTGCGGTATGTCACGACGCGGTGATGATGCGCGTCACCGCCGCCAGCCTCAACGCCGAACAGGTGCTCATTGTCTGCTCGCTGACCGGCATCACCCCGGAGCTTTTGGAAACGGTGGAGCTGGCACGCAACTACGGCGCACGCATCCTCGCCATCACTCGCGGCGACTCCCCACTGGCCGAACTGGCCGACGTCGTCCTGCCACTGCAAGGCGCGGAAACCTCGTTCATCTACAAACCGACAGCCGCGCGCTACGGCATGCTGCTGGCCATCGACGTGCTCGCCACCGAGCTGGCGCTGGCAAGCCCCGAAGACAATCAAGAACGTCTGCGTCGAATCAAACTCGCCCTTGACGAATACCGTGGCGGCGACGATCACCTGCCGCTGGGAGACTGACATGCAGTACGACACCCTGATCCGCAACGCCTTGGTCATCGACGGCAGGAACACGCCCGGCTATGAGGCCGACGTGGCGATTCTCAATGGCCGCATCGAGCGCATCGGCGACCTCCACAATGCCAACGCCAGCGAAGAAATCGACGCCGCCGGCCGCGTGCTGGCACCGGGTTTCATCGACGTGCACACCCACGACGACACCGTGGTGATCCGCCAGCCCGACATGCTGCCCAAGCTCAGCCAGGGCGTGACCACGGTGATTGTCGGCAACTGCGGCATCAGTGCTTCGCCGGTCAGCCTGAAAGGTAATCCGCCGGATCCGATGAACCTGCTCGGCAGCGCAGCGGCGTTTGTTTATCCGCGTTTCAGCGACTACCGCGCAGCCGTCGAAGCGGCCAACACCACGCTGAACGTGGCCGCACTGGTCGGTCACACCGCGTTGCGCAGCAACCACCTCGACGACTTGTTCCGCACCGCGACGCCCGGCGAAATCGCCGCCATGCGCGAACAGTTGCGCGACAGCCTCGAGGCCGGCGCGTTGGGTTTATCCACAGGTCTGGCCTACGCCAGCGCCTTCAACGCCTCGACTGATGAAGTCATGCAACTGACCGAAGAACTGACGGCGTTCGGCGCGGTGTACACCACCCATTTGCGCAGCGAATTCGCCCCGGTGCTGGAGGCGATGGATGAAGCGTTTCAGATCGGCCGACACGCGCAATCGCCGGTGATCATTTCCCACCTCAAGTGTGCTGGCGTAGGTAACTGGGGGCGCAGTCCGCAATTGCTCGCCGCGTTGGAAGAGGCGGCGAAAACCCATCCGGTCGGCTGCGATTGCTACCCGTACGCGGCAAGCTCTTCGACGCTGGATTTGAAGCAAGTGACCGATGCCCACCGCATCACCATCACTTGGTCGACACCGCACCCGGAAGTCAGCGGACGCGACCTGATCGACATTGCTGGCGAATGGAAATTGCCGCTGGAGGAAACAGCGAAACGTCTGCAACCGGCGGGCGCAGTGTATTACGGCATGGACGAGGCCGACGTCAGAAGAATCCTCGCCCATCCGCTTTCGATGGTCGGTTCTGACGGATTGCCAGAAGACCCGTTCCCGCATCCGCGCCTGTGGGGCGCTTTCCCACGGGTGCTCGGCCATTTCAGTCGTGACGTCGGCCTGTTTCCGCTGCACACCGCTGTGCACAAGATGACCGGTCTGTCGGCGGCGCGTTTTGGTTTGCAGGAAAGGGGCGAGATTCGAGAAGGGCATTGGGCGGATCTGGTGTTGTTTGATCCGGCGACCGTGCGCGATGTTGCCGATTTCACCGATCCGCAACGGGCGGCGCAGGGGATTGACGGGGTGTGGGTCAACGGCGTGTTGAGCTATCGCGACGGGCGGGCGAACGGGGGCAGGGCAGGGCGGTTTTTACCGAGAGACGGGAGTTTGTGCGAAGGATTTCGTTGATTCGAATGATGCCGAAAGATCGCAGCCTTCGGCAGCTCCAGGTGTACGCCCGGCTGCGATCTTTTGATTTTATGCGGTGATGGCACTATGAGATTAAAGAAAGCCATCAACAAGCCGATTTGCTGACATCCTCCCCGTCTACACTGTGGGGCCAATCAGTCAGGGAGCACCCCATGAGCTTGGGCAAAACCACCCCGATCCTGCGGATCTTCGATGAGGCCAAGGCTGTCGAGTTCTACGTCGATTTTCTCGGTTTCACGATCGACTGGCAGCATCGCTTCGAAGCGAATTTTCCGCTGTATCTGCAGGTGTCGCGGGGTGAGTGTGTGTTGCATTTGTCCGAGCATCACGGCGATGCGTGCCCGGGTTCGGCGCTGCGTATCGAGACCGATGAACTGGAAGTGTTTCAGCAGCAGTTGATTGCCAAGAACTACACGTTTTCGCACCCGCAGATTCAGGCGATGCCGTGGGGTAGCCAGGACATGACCATTGCTGATCCGTTTGGCAATCGGTTGGTATTTACCAATGCGATCAGTCTTTGAGCTGAAGGCCCGATAGCCCGCTTACCGCGCAGAAACAGCCCGCAAGCCATCCATCGAAATCGCTGCGGGCCGTCGCCTCATTCCGTCGGCACCAACCGATCCAACACCCGATTCACCGCCATCTCCGCGACCATCACAATCTGCGCAATGCCCTGCAACGTCTTGCGCTGCGAGCCGTCCACCAGCCCTGCCTGATTGTTGAGCATCACCGTCGCTGACCCCAGCGTTTCGCAGGCATCGGCCAGCAGCGATTCGTTGTCGGCCTCGGGATTGGCCATGTACAGCGTATTGGGTGTGTAGGGTGGAGCCATGAATTCAGCGCTGGACGTGCCGAGGTAATGGTCGAGGGCGCGGTCGGCGGCTTCGTGGAATTTCTTTGAGTCGGGGGATGCCGGGTCGGTGGTTGGCGGGTTTGGGGTTACTTTGAACATATCCAGATCCTCATTTGGCTGGCCACCGCTTCCCTACTAAAGGAAATGGAGGCAGCTGTGCGCAGGTTAGTAGACCGGGGATCTGGGAAACCGGCGCGCCCGAAGGCGCCCTGCGCACAGCCACCATAAAGTTCAGGCGAGACCTGACTGTCTGATGAGCTATGCACCCCAAATATTCCGGGCTACTAAACCCGATCACTGATGGGCAGTGACGCAATCACAGTAGCGATGAGGTTTGAGGCGCACAAGCCGGCGGATTCTGGCGCAGGCGTAGGCAGCGGCGCAAGGAATTGTGGGTGGTTTCGCGGAATGCCGGGCAGTTTTAAACAGTTGAAGGGCGTCGTGTTTATTGCGCGATTTATCTGGCGGAAATTTACGGCGCTGCCGATGACGCCATCGCTGGCAAGCCAGCTCCCACAGTGTCCGAGTTGATCACTATATCTGTGGCTTGCACCGAACCTGTGGGAGCTGGCTTGCCAGCGATAGGGCCATCAGCATCACCGCCGATGCCGCTGCCGAAACTCCCCCGGCGGCATCCCGCGCCAGCTCTTGAACGTACGATGAAACGAACGCGGTTCGGTAAACCCCAGATACTGCGCAATGTCCTGAATCGGCAAAGTACTGTTGAGCAAATAATGCTCTGCCAGCTCCTGCCGCAGCTCATCAAGAATCTGCTGATACGACGTCCCGACCTGCTGCAATTGCCGCTGCAACGTGCGCACCGAAACGCAAAGCTGTTCGGCCACTTGCTCCTTGCGCGGCAGGCCTTCCTTGAGCAATCCGCGCAAAATGTTTTTCACCTGCTCCCCGAGCGACGCCTCCTCCAGCGTCGCCAGCAAACCCATCGCGTGTTCTTCCAGCGTTCGCAGCAATTGCGCATCGGCCTGGCGCAGCGGCAGCTGCAAATAAGCCAGCGGCACCACCAGTGCCGAATACGCCTGATCGAACAACACCGGGCAACCGAAAAACGCTTCGTACTCGGCCAGCGTCACCTCATTCGGTCGCGAATGCTCCAGCCACACGCAGGCCGGCGACAGCTGCGTGTCGGCGATCCAGCGCGCGTAGTGCAGCCACGAACCGAGCACGTTTTCCACCAGATGCCGACGAATCCGGGGCCGCTCGTAACGGCAGGTCCAGACCAGATGAACGTGATCGCCTTGCACCTCGGCGCGGCTGACGCCCATGTCACCGACCAGTTTTTCGAACGGCATGATCCGGCTCATCGCATCGCCCAACGTCGCGCAATTCATGGTGATGTAACCGAGCACGCTCCAGGAATTGGGCAGGACAAAATTCGCCGCATGCAGCCCGAACAATGGATCGCCCGAGTGCTCGCAGAAATAATCCAGCAAGCGCTCATGAGCCTCGCCCGGCAGACGCAGGGTGTTGTCGTTCAATTGCTGCGCGTCCAACCCGGCCGCCGCCAACGCAGGCTCGATGGCGATGCCCAACTGTTCGGCATGGCGCAGGTATTTGAGCAGCGGCGGAACGGAGGTGAAGCCGAGCGATGGCATGTTCGCGGTCCTTTGATCGACGGCGCTTTGGTGAATGAGTGCCCGCAAGGTAAGTGGATTGCCCGGCGAAAGTAAATGGCCTGACGTTTGGCGCCATTCGCTACAGGATCTGGCCGGAAGCGACCGTGACACTTTCCCAGCGCTGACTAGTATGGAGGCTTGATCCGACGGCAGAAAAGGACACACGCATGCGACGCTGGAACGGTTGGGGAGAGGCAGGCACGGTGGTCGAAATGCCGGCCCAGGGCACGACATTTCTCCATGAACGCTTGGGCGCTGGCCACGCGTTGCCCGACGCCACACTGGAAGCGGCATTGGCGCAAGTGCCGACCTCGCGCCTGGTGCCACATCGTCTGTACAGCGTCGATACCCACGATCGCCTGCCGCACGCGCGCGGCCAGAGCCTGCCGGATTGGCTGGCGTTGCGCGAAGGCGCGCTGGGCACTTATCCCGATGCCGTGGCCTTTCCCGAAACCGCCGAACAGATCCGCGAATTGCTGGCGCTCGCCCATGACCGGGACCTCTGCCTGATTCCCTACGGCGGCGGCACGTCGGTGGCCGGGCACATCAACCCGCCGGACTCCATGCGCCCGGTGCTGACGGTGTCGCTGGCGCGCATGAATCGCCTGACCGACCTCGACGAACAGAGCCTGCTGGCGACGTTCGGCCCCGGCGCGACCGGGCCGCAAGTGGAAAGCCAGTTGCGCGCACGCGGCTACACGCTCGGGCATTTCCCGCAGTCGTGGGAGCTGTCGACGCTGGGCGGTTGGGTGGCCAGTCGTTCCAGCGGTCAGCAGTCGTTGCGCTATGGGCGGATCGAGCAGTTGTTTGCCGGTGGCACCTTGGAAACTTTTGCCGGGCCTCTGCAGATTGCAACGTTCCCGGCGTCGGCGGCAGGTCCCGATCTGCGTGAGGTGGTGCTCGGTTGCGAGGGCCGTTTCGGGATCATTTCCGAAGTCAAAGTGCGGGTCAGCGCGTTGCCGGCGGACGAACGTTTCTACGGTGTCTTCCTGCCCGACTGGGCGCAGGCGCTACGAGCGATCCGGCAACTGGCGCAGGCGCGCGTGCCGCTGTCGATGCTGCGCCTGTCCAACGCGGTGGAAACCGAAACGCAACTGGCGCTGGCCGGCCATCCGCAACAGATCGGCTGGCTGGAAAAGTACCTCAGGCTGCGCGGCGCCGGTGACGGCAAATGCCTGCTGACCTTTGGCGTGACCGGCAATCGCCAGCAAAACGCACTGTCGTTGAAACAGGCGCGCCAGCATCTGAAAGCGTTCGGCGGTGTGTTCACCGGCACGCTGCTCGGCAAGAAGTGGGCGCAGAATCGCTTCCGTTTTCCCTACCTGCGCGAGAACCTGTGGAATGCCGGTTACGTCGTCGATACGCTGGAAACCGCTACCGACTGGAGCAACGTTGATCACCTGCTCAGGCTGATCGAAAACAGTCTGCGCGACGCCTTGGCCGCCGAGGGCGAGCGCGTGCATGTATTCACCCATCTGTCCCACGTCTACGGCGAAGGCTCGAGCATTTACACCACCTACGTGTTTCGCCCGGCGGCGGACTATGCCGCGACGCTGGCGCGCTGGCAGGCGCTCAAACACGCGGCCAGCCAGACCATCGTCGACAACCACGGCACCATCAGTCATCAGCACGGCGTCGGCAAGGATCACGCGCCGTATCTGCTGCGCGAAAAAGGCCCGCTGGCGATGCAGACCTTGCAGGCGCTAAGCGAACACTTCGACCCGGCCGGGCGCCTCAATCCCGGCACGCTGTTGCCAGAGTCGAAGCCATGACAGCGGACTGGAACGCGCGATGGCGCGAGCAAATCCTGCCGACGCTTGCGGATGAAACCTGGGACCTGATCGTCATCGGCGGCGGTATCAGCGGCGCCGGGATTGTCCGTGAAGCGGCGCGCCGGGGCTGGCGTTGTCTGCTGCTGGAGCAGCGTGATTTTGCCTGGGGCACGTCCAGCCGATCATCGAAAATGGTCCACGGCGGTTTGCGTTACATCGCCAAGGGCCAGTGGCGGCTGACCCGCGATTCGGTGCGTGAGCGCCAGCGTTTGCTCGACGAAGCGCCGGGGCTGGTCGAGCCGATGAGCTTCATGATGCCGCACTATCGCGGCGGCTTTCCCGGGCCGCGCGTCATGGGCGGCTTGCTCTCGGTGTACGACGCCTTGGCCGGGCGCCGTAATCATCGTTTTCACGACGCGCAGCAGCTGCGTTTTCTCGCCCCTGGGGTGAAGGAAAATGGCCTGCTGGGCGGTAGCTGTTTTGTCGATGCACTGACCGATGATGCGCGGCTGGTGATGCGCGTATTGCGCGAGGCTAGGGCCGATGGCGCGGTGATTGTCAGTGGTGTGCGGGTCACACAACTGCTGCGTGACGGCGGGCGAGTGAGTGGGGTTCAGGTCGAAGATGGCGAGGGCGGCGCGACGCTGCCATTGCGCTCTGGCGTGCTGGCCGTGGCTACCGGCGCGTGGGCTGAGCGCTTGCGGCCAACCGAGGCGCCGCGGCAATTGCGGCCGTTGCGCGGCAGTCATTTATTGCTGCCCGGATGGCGTCTTCCGGTGGCTCAGGCGTTCACGTTTCTGCATGAGCGCGACCGACGGCCGGTGTTTGTTTTTCCGTGGGAAGGCGCGACGGTGGTCGGCACCACGGACCTGGATCACCGTGAGGATCTCGACCAGAGCGCGCGCATTTCCAGCGAAGAACTCGACTATCTGCTTGCCGCTTGCCAGCAACAATTTCCAGGTGCAGAAGTGGGCGTTGATGATGTGCTTTCGACTTGGTCAGGCGTGCGTCCGGTTGTGGGCAGGGCGGTGGGTGCGCATCAGGACAAGCCGTCAAACGAAACCCGCGAACATGTGCTGTGGCAGGAGCCGGGTTGCGTGACCTTGGCCGGCGGCAAGCTGACCACGTTTCGTCCGCAAGCGATTGAAGTGCTCAAGGCCTGCGCGGCAATGTTGGGACGTTCCTTTGTCGATGACGGCGCTCCGGTATTCGCCGCTGTGCAGCCGCTGACAATTCCGGGGCTGAGTACGAGTCAATGGCGACGGTTGGCCGGGCGTCACGGTCGAGACCTGCCGAGGCTGGCGCAATTACTGGCCGAACTTGGTCAGGAAACGGTCGGCGCCACCGACACGTTGTGGGCAGAACTGGCGTTTGCCTGCGAGGCTGAAATGGTTGTGCATCTGGATGATTTGTTGCTGCGGCGGACCCGGTTGGGCCTGTTGCTGTCGCGCGGTGGCGACGATTATTTCCCCGCGATTCGCACGCTCTGCCAGCCGCGATTGGCCTGGGACGATGAACGCTGGCAAGGGGAGATTCAGCGTTATCGTTTGCTGTGGCTGCGCGATCATGGCTTGCCGGAGATCACGCCATGACGGACGTCGCAAATAAGAAATACCTGCTGGCCATCGATAACGGCACCCAGAGCGTACGGGCGTTGCTCTTCGATCTGCAGGGCAATCTGCTCGGCAAAGGCAAAGTCGATCTGCAGGCGTATTACTCGACCCAGCCCGGTTGGGCCGAGCAGGATCCGGAGTATTACTGGGCGAAACTCGGCGAGGCCTGTCAGCAACTCTGGCAGCAGACCGGCATCGACCCTGCGCAGATTGCCGGCGTGTCCCTCACCACCCAGCGCGGCACCGTGATAAATGTCGATGCCGAGGGCAAGCCGCTGCGCCCGGCGATCGTCTGGCTCGATCAACGCCAGACTGAAGTCGAGGGCGGCATCAAGGGATCATGGGGATGGCTGTTCAAACTGGTCGGCGCCAACGCGACGGTGGATTATTTTCGCGCCCAGGCCGAAGCCAACTGGATCGCCCGGCACCAGCCCGAAGTGTGGGCGGCGACCGACAAGTTTCTGCTGCTCTCGGGTTTTCTTACCCATCGCCTGTGCGGGCGCTTCGTTGATTCGGTCGGCTGCTGCGTAGGCTATCTGCCATTCGATTTCAAACGGCTGAAATGGGCCGCGCCGACTGACTGGAAATGGCAAGCGCTGGCGGTGCGTCCAGAGCAGTTGCCGACCCTGCACAAACCCGGCGAAACCCTCGGCCACATCACGGCCGAAGCCGCCCGCCACACGGGTATTCCCGAAGGCCTTCCGTTAATTGCCGCAGGCGCGGACAAGGCCTGCGAAGTGATCGGTTCCGGCGTGGTCGATGCGAGCACCGTGTGCCTGTCCTACGGCACCACCGCGACCATCACCAGCACCCGCTCACGCTACCTGGAAATCGTCCCGCTGATCCCGCCATACCCCTCGGCCGTGCCGGATCAGTACAATTGCGAAGTGATGATCTATCGCGGTTACTGGATGGTCAGTTGGTTCAAAAATGAATTCGGCCTGCGCGAAATGCAGCAGGCGAAAGAGCAGGGCATCGAACCGGAGCAACTGTTCGACGCACTGGTCAACGCCGTGCCGCCGGGCTCGATGGGCTTGATGCTGCAACCCTACTGGTCACCGGGCATCCGCGAACCGGGCGTGGAAGCCAAAGGCGCGATGATCGGCTTTGGCGATGTGCACACCCGCGCGCACATCTATCGGGCGATTCTTGAAGGCTTGGCGTATGCGTTGCGCCAGGGCATGGAAAATATCGAGCGGCGTTCGAAAGTCTCGATCAAGCGCCTGCGCGTGGCTGGCGGCGGCTCGCAAAGTGATGCGGCGATGCAACTGACCGCCAATATTTTCGGCCTGCCGGCAGAGCGGCCGCATGTCTATGAAGCGTCTGGGTTAGGTGCGGCGATTTGCTGTGCGGTGGGGTTGGGGCTACACAAGGATTTTTCCACGGCCATTGCGGCGATGACTCGCGTCGGTGCGGTCTTCAATCCACAACCCGAGGCGCAGAGGATTTACGAGCAACTGTACAAAGACGTCTATCTGCGCATGTATCGACAGCTCAAACCGCTGTACCACAGTATCCGCAAAATCACCGGGTACCCTGAATAGTGCAGACACCATAGACCCTGTGAGAGCGAGCCTGCTCGCGAATGCGCAGTATCAGTCAGCAATGTTTTTCCTGACCCACCGCCTTCGCGAGCAAGCCCGCTCCCACAGGTATTTGCGGCTTGATCAAAATCCGGAGTGCCACACAAATCCAGTGTGGGAGCGGGGTTGCTCGCGAATGCGGAGTGTCAGCCAACCTTGATTTGATTGACTAACCGCCATCGCGAGCAGGCTCACTCCTACAAGGGTTCCGAGGTGTTCACACATGTTGTGTTCGACCTGGACCCTGTAGGAGTGAGCCTGCTCGCGATTGTTTTTCAGCCTCAGCGCAAGACGAACATCAAACGCGGAAGTGGCTGACCATCTGCTGCAACTGACCACCCAGGCGCGCCAGTTCAACACTCGACGCAGCAGTCTCATCACTCGCCGCTGCGGTCTGCTCGGACACGTCGCGTACGTTGATGATGCTGCGGCTGATCTCTTCGGCCACGGCGCTTTGCTGTTCGGCGGCGGCAGCAATCTGCTGGTTCATCGACTGGATGTTCGACACCGTGCGGGTGATGTTCTCCAGCGATACGCCAGCCTTGCGCGTCAGGGCGACGCTGCTGTCGGTCAGCGCGCGGCTGTTGTTCATCACCGCCGAAACTTGCTGGGTGCCGTTCTGCAGACCGGCGACCAGGCCTTCGATTTCCTCGGTGGATTTCTGCGTACGCTGGGCCAGGCCACGAACTTCGTCAGCCACTACGGCAAAACCACGACCGGCTTCACCGGCACGCGCCGCTTCAATCGCGGCGTTGAGCGCGAGCAGGTTGGTCTGTTCGGCAACTGCCTTGATCACGTCCATGACGCTGCCGATCTTGTCGCTTTCCTGTTGCAGCACGCTCATCGCTTCGGTCGAACGCACCACTTCGCTGGCCAGACGCTCGATCTGCGCGATGGCCTCGTTCACCACCTTGTCACCTTCACGGGCTTCGCCATCCGCAGCTGCCGCGGCTTGCGAGGCTTCTTCGGCGTTGCGCGCGACTTCCTGCACGGTGGCAGTCATCTCGTGCATCGCGGTGGCGACCTGATCGGTCTCGATTTTCTGGCTGTTCACGCCGGCGCTGGTCTGCTCGGTCACGGCCGAGAGCTCCTCGGCGGCGCTGGCAATCTGGGTAACGCCATCGCGAATGCCGCTGATCAAGTCACGCAGGGTCACGCCCATGCGCGCAATGCCTTGTTGCAGCACGCCGAGTTCGTCACGACGGGTGACGGTGACGTTCTGGGTCAGGTCGCCGCTGGCGATGCGTTCGACCACGGCTAGGGTTTCGCGCAACGGACGGGTGATCTGACGGGTGATGATCACGGCAGCAATGATGCCCACCAGCAGCGCCAGCAACGTGCTGATCAACTGAAAGGTGCGCGCCTGGGCGCTTTCGGCGTCACGACGGTCAAGTTGAATCTGGTACAACTGCTCGCTCAGGGCGACGATAGTCGTGCCCTGATCGGTCATTTCCTTACGCGCCTGCACGGCCTCGGTGTTGGCGTTCTTGTACGCCATCAACGCGCTGCGATAGCTGGTCAGCGCGGTTTCCAATTGGCGCAAGGCATCCTGCTGAGTCGCGGCAAATTGCGCATTCAGCGGTTTGAGGCTGGCGATGGCCGCGTCGATCTGGCCGACGGCTTTCTGTTCGGTGTCGGCATTGCTGGTCGCGGTGTAACCACGCACTTCATAACGCGCGAGGATGAACGCTTCCTTCGCGGCAGTGACGGCCTGGAACTGCTCGAAACGCTGATCGCTCAACTCCATCTGTTGCACACGCTGGCTGATCGATTCGATCAGGTTGTACGCGGTCTGGGCGTTGACACTCATGGTGTCGCGCGCGCTGTTGCCGGTGCGATAGGCGTTGCGCATTTTGTTCAGCGAGGTCTGGTATTCAGCGATGGTCGCCGCCTGCTGCTTGAGCAGTTTGACGTTTTCCGGACTCTTGAATTTGCTGATCAACGCCTGCTGCTGGGCAGCAAAGCCTTCAAGGGTGGTCTGCACGTTTTGCGCGGCGGTTTCATCGCCGTTGGTCAGCATGTACTGCAGACGCACTACGCGCAGTTTGGTCAGCCCGGAGTTGAGCTGGGTGATGTCGCTCATCCAGTTACTGCGGTCGATCAGGCCACCGAGGCTGGTCCAGCCGGTCAGCGCCAGGATGCAGGTCAGGGCCAGAACCAGGCCGAAGCCCAGGCCGAGTTTCATGTTCACGCTGATGTTACCGAACCAGCTATTCATGCAAATCCTCCAGAAACGTTGGGTTTCTTGTCGTCGGTTAGGCTGGAAGATTGTTGTTCTTTTGAGCCAGCAGGGGTGTTAGCAGGTCTGTATCGGCCGCAAATCCGAGAGCTGAAAGGTTTTTGTCGGATGGCGTTCATAGCAGCCCATCCCAAGAACTTTTTCACATGGCTTTCACTGGCTGACCACGCGCGTCTGCGTACCTTCGCCGCATCGAATGACCTGCAATGCAAAGTGGCGAGGCGTTTTTTGTGGAATTGAGACTGAGTCTGTTTGGCATCAAACGCTCGATCGACCTGAGCGGTCTGGCGCGTTTGCGCGATACATGGGTGGTGCTGGCGGCATCGATACTGGTCATCCCGCTGACCCTGTGGTTGCTGGCGCCCAACGCAGTGCCGGACCTGGCCCACGGTAATCTGGCGGGTGCGCAGGCTTTGGCGGCAGGGTGGGACAAAGGCGAGATGATTGTGTTGGTGCGCCACGTCGAGCGTTGCGATCACTCCAAAGCTGCGTGCCTGAGTGGCAATGACGGCATCACCGACCGCTCGCGCAGTGTCGCGGTGGCAGTCGGCGCCCGGTTCGAGCAACTGGGCCTGACTAACGCTGACATCTATAACAGCCCGTCAATGCGCACGGTGCAGACGGCCGGTTACATGTTCAACCACGCCGCCAGTGGCGACGACTGGCTGATCAACTGCAGAGGTCGCATGCTGCAGGATGCGCTGGCGCACAAGATCCCCGGGCGCAACCTGATTCTGGTGACCCACAGCGAGTGCATGGCGCAGATCGAGAAAGACCTCAAGGCGCCGGCCTCGAACATGGGTTACGGCTCGTCATTGTTTGTCTCCGCTGCCAACCCGGCGGCTCCGAGGATGCTCGGCTTCATCGAAGCCTCCGACTGGCGCACGGTGGCTACCCAATGAAATCCCGTTTCTACGCGTATAACGTCGGCATTCCGTTGGTCTGTGCGGCCGTCGTGTTTCTGATGTTCGACATGACCCGAATCGACATCGCCTTCAGCAATTTCCTGTTCGACCCGCTCACGCAAACCTTCCCGATCGACAAAATCCATTTTTTCGAAAAACTGACCCACAAATGGGCGCGGATCATTCCGAACTGGACGGCAGAAATCGCCTTGATCGGCGCGATGCTGTCGCTGGTCTGGCCACTGGTCAATCCGCAAAAACGTCCGCGACTTGGCGCTCTTCTGGAGCGCAATAAAGTCGCGCCCGTGCTGCGCTTTACCGCAAATCACTGTAGGGATTTTTTCTTTGTCGTGGTCGCGTTCGCGCTCTGCACGGGCGTGATCCACTTCCTCAAATCCCATACCAGCGTTTACTGCCCAATCGAAACCACGTTGTACGGCGGGAAAATGCCTCACATCGAGTGGTACAGCAATTTCCAACTGTTCCATGAAGCCGGGAGTGGCCGCTGCTGGCCAGGCGGCCATGCGTCGGGCGGTTTCACCATGCTGGCGCTGTACTTCGTGGCGCGCCGGTATCAATGGCGCTTTTCCAGCGCGATCCTGTGGGGCTCGCTGCTGCTGGGTTTGATCTACGGCACCACCCGCGTCCTGCAGGGCTGGCACTACATGTCCCACACGTTCTGGGCGGGAATCTTCGTATGGCTGACCTGTTTGCTGACGGCGTTGGCCTTCTACGGACGCACGCGGATGGAGCTGCCGGTAGTGAACAAACGCACACAGAAAGTTTTCAACGCTCAGCCTGAAGTCTTGCTCTGAACGCGTTCAGAAAAACAGGGGTTGAACGTCAGCCAAGGCGCCGCAACCAACGCTGATCCGGCGCCTCGAAACCGGGATTGACCAGCGCCGTCAGCACATGGTCCTGCCAGCGCCCGGCAATGTTCAGATAATCCTTTGCGTAACCCTCGCGCTCAAAGCCCAGGCGCTCAAGCAACCGCGCACTGCGCTCATTGCCAGGAATGTAATTGGCCATGATCCGGTGCAGGTTCTGCGTATCGAACATATAGCCGATACCGGCCTCCAGCGCCTCCTGCATCAAACGCTGGCCCTGATGGGCCTCATCGATGTGATACCCCAAATAACACGCCTGAAACGCCCCGCGAATAATGCCGCTGAAATTGCAGGCGCCAATCATTTGTTGGCCGTCCGGAGTCAGCAGCGCGAAATGCATGGCCAGGCCTGCTTCGAAGGCACTGGCCTGGATTTCCAAGCGACGGCGGATGTTGGCGGTGGAGAAGTAGTCGGTGGTGCGGATGGGGGACCAAGGGGCGAGGTGGCGCAGGTTGCGTTGGTAGAACGCGGTTTCCAGCTCGGCTTGATCGGGGGAGAGGATGGCCAGTGTCAGGCGCGGGCAGGGCAGGGATAACAGCGGCATCGAGCGCTCCTTGGCGAGGGATCTGCTAGCAGAGTCGCGCATATGGTGGGGAGCGGCAAGGTGTGCTGGATGGTAGACGAAAAAAAGCCCGCTAGGAGCGCGGGCGAACCGTAGTTTCTTGAATGAGCGGGGGGATTTTATCGGTTCGAGGGGCGGGGTGCGGTGAAGAAAAATTCATCTCCGGCTGATGCCACGTTTTGCACAACGTAGGCTGGGAGCGCTCCGCTGCAGGAGGGATTCGCTGCGCAAATAACTGTTCTTGACACTCCGTTTGATCTCATCCGAGCCAGCTCAGTCCTGCGCCTGCTGGAGCAACTTGCAAACCTGCGTATTCGCTTCTACGAACGCTTGCCAACTGAAGCGCTGCGCATAGTGCATGCGGTATTGGCGGTCGACCCGGCAGATATCCGGCCGGGTCTCGTAGATCAGGCATTGCTTGTCGGCATCGCTGTAATGCCAACAAGCTCCGTCACCTCGATCCAGGTACTGCGTCTGTTCCGCCAGATGCACATTGCGGCAGCACAATCCGCACTGCGTGCATGGAAATGCCGGCAGTGTCATACCAGCGAAGCCAACCAGTTGCGGGTGCTGGTCGCGTTACCTGCTTCGAAGGGCAGCTCGATGCCTCGGGCCGCCACTGCCTTCCGCAGTATCGTGCTGCGCTGAATTTCGTCGTTGCACGCCTCAAGTTCCTGGGCAAAGGCTTGCAGCTCCTCCACATCCATATTGAATTCTACCCTGCCCAGTTCCAGCAGATAACGGTCAAGCTCTGCATTGATTTTCTGGAACTCGCGCACTGTGCCGGCGTGCGGCGTCAGCGACTCAATGAAGGCCCAGAGCTTGCGTGCCATTGTGCTGTGCAACAGAAAGTAGTTCAGGCCAAGCGTCATCAGGCCCGTCACCAGCGCTCCGGCGAACGCAGCCAGCTCTGTGCCAAAAGGGAAACTGAGAAACGGTACTAACTGGGTGTAAGCCATAGTGCCCACCACCGTGGCAACGCCAACCGACAACAACGATGTTACCGCCTGACACTGCTCGACGAAGCTCAGTTGGTCGGGGTTGAACACCATCAGCTTGATGGCCTTGACCAGTTGTCCCCACAGTTCGCGGATGATCTTGATCGCCATTGCTTGTGTGGTGACGAGAATGTTGAAAAGCGTAGTGGTCAGGCTTCCGAGTACACCCGCGAACACGCCATCCTTGAACGCTACCATGAAGTCCTTGAAACGAGCCTGCACCCGTTTCCAGATGCCTTTGAGCGACTTGTTGATGCTGTCAACGAAGGCTTCCAGGCTGAACGCATGCTTTAGCTTTTCGAGCAGGGACGGCAGTTGCTCGCGTAATTCGAACCATATTTCTGCCATCACCAGCCCGAGCATCTGCCGGGTCCCCATGGCCAAACCTGCAGTACCTGTCGCGTACGCGGTCTGGTGCAGAAACTTGCTGCTGGTGTAGTAGGCTGCATTGATCTGCTGGTCGTACGGCGCACGCGCCTCGGCATCACGCTTGCGCATGCCTTCATGGTCCACGGCTTTGAGCTCGTTGATCTTGCTCTCGGTCTTGCGAATTCTATCTTCCAGCGCGCGGGCCTCATCCTTTTGTTGCGGAGTTTCTCGCGGAGCTTTTGCCAAACGTGCGCGGTCGCCTGCCAGCGATTTTTCATGGTTACAGATCAGGCCTGGCAGCTTGTCCAGATACTCATTGATTGGCGTCTGCTTTTTCGACTTGTTGACCGTTTCGTGAGTGGTTTGCAAATTGCTGCTTTGGTTGGCCAGTTCCACGCCACTAAGCCCTGCCAACACCCGCCCGGCGTCATCGTGGATTTCCTTGGCGCTGATTACGTGATCCAGATTGCGCTGTTCATGGGCAGCCATCACTGTGTTGCGGTAAGGGTCATGCAGTGTTCCGGCCGCCTGGCTGGCCTTGTCTTCGCGGCCCGTAGCGATGTAATTGGCGTGTTGGTGGTAGGGCGTTGAGTCGTAGTTGCCACGCTGCTCGAACCGCTGCTTTTCTGCATCGGTCGTCCATATACCGTTGCGCACGTTGTGGATAGTGTTGACCTCGCCGCCTTGCTTGTCCTTGAACAGCAGGAAGTCCAGACCGAAGCTGGTCGTGAGGCTGGCGATTACGGTTTTTTCGAGCTCTTCGGCCCACGGGAAGTCTTGCGCTGCGGCGTGCATAGAGGCGTCCATGACGAATGAAAGAAGGGCGAAAGCGGAGGCGGGGCCTATCGACCCCGCGCATCCATCATGCAGGCTCTACCTGAGCCGCGTTGTTCTGGGTCAGGTTGATCTGCTCCTGCAGCTTGTCGTCATTGAGGATCATGGAACCGTCGGAATCGGTGGCCATGACCGGCACATCGTTCTTGTCTTTGACGACGATGCCGTTCACTTCCTTGACCTTGAACAGCGGAGTGGTGATCAGATCGACGAGAATAGCCGCCAGCATGAAGCCATTGTCGACCGAACGCATGATGGCGTCGCCCAGCTTGGCTAGTTCTGCCTGCGCATCCAGCTTGCGAGAGCGAATGTCTTCGAGACGGTTGTCCATGAACTTGAGGTGTTCGAAGTACTTGTCGAATTGTGCGTATACCGACTTGAGCACGTCGTTTACGTCGAACGCATAATCCTCCGCCTTGCTCAGCTGTTTCTGGGCTTTCTGCAGTTTGGAAACAGCACTGTCCACTTCACGGTCGGCTTTATGCGCATTCTTCAGCGCTTCATCGCCATGGCTGTCGTAAGCCCAACCGGCGATTGCCAATACCGGGCCGGCCACTGCTGCGCCGAGAATTGCCGTACCGCCCGCCATGCCCAAACCGCCTGTAGCCAGTGAGCCACCACCGATTGCAGCCAAGGTCGCATTGGTAGCAGCCACACCCGCCAGCGATGTGATGGCCGTGCCGGTGGACGCGGCGCCCAGTGCCATGACGCCGCCATACACGGCGAATCCCGCAGCAGCACCGGCAGCGCCGGCACCGGCGGTTGCGCCCAATACGCCAACAGCGGTGTAACTGTAGCTTTCGATGCTTTGCAGTTTGTGTTTGGGGATGCTGATTTTCAGCTTGTCCTGACGGCCTGTGTTGAGCTTGAGCAGCAACTTGTCAGCGAGGGTCTTGAACGCGTCGAATTGCTTGCCGATCTGCAGCTCCTGCTTACCTAACGCCTCGAGGGCAGCGTTGGTCGCCTTTTCCTGGATATCGAATGCGGCTTTTTTATCGGAATAGCGCGTCTTGGCAGCGTTGACGATATCGTCTGCTTCAGAGTGCTTCTGGTAACCGTCGTAGCCTTTTTTGGCACCATATGCAGCACTGACTAGCGCAGCAGCGCCGAGGATGAGGGGAAGTGGCATGGCAATGTCCTTTTTGATTATTGAAGGTCAGGCGAGTTGCGGTAGCGTTGTGACGTAAGTGTTCTGGTAGAGCGCTTGCATCGAATTGAGTCGCCCGCGCACTTCATCCACCCAAACCTGCGGCGCATGCAGGCGAATGTTTTCGTTCAGGGCGAAAATCCACCAAAGCGTTTCGCGGTCCAGTGGCACGGTGGCGTGCAGGCGATGCCAGCCCTGCTCGGAAATACCGCTCAGGGTCTGCTGCGTGCTCAGCGGCGTTTCGTTCAGCAGGGCTGCGATTTGCGGGCGTACGTCGGCAATCAGTTCAACTTGGGCTTGGGCTTCTCGATAGCTGAAAACGCCACTGGCGATGTAGGCATCGACGTTGAAACTTTCATGTTCGTGGGCGATTTCTTCAAGCACGCTGACTTCGATAATCCGGTGCAGGGCAAACTGTCGAAGATCGCTGTAGCCATCCACGGAGGCCAGCAGGTAGCTCACCGCATGCCTTGTGACCAGCCCCGCCGGGTGCAGACGGAAACGCTTGAGATCTGCCTTGCTACGGCTGCGGTACACCACTTCAAGTTGTTTACGCTCGAGAAGGCCAGCCGACACTTGCGCCCACGTGTGCGCGCTGACTTGCGCTGGCAGCAGGGTTTTGCCATTAGGCAGGGAACGCACCCGCCTCGCCCAGTCGGCCAGACCGTTGCCACCCAGCCCATTGAGGAAGTTGCGGGCCCGGCGAAACTGCGGGCCCAACTGGTCCAGAACGCTTTGTGGCAGGATCGGACTCAAATGGCTTTCGGACAGGAACAGCGCCAGTGCGGTGGGCGCATCCATGTCTTCCAGCTTGAGTGGCGCCTCACGCGTGAAGCTCCAGCGGAAGGGCGTTTCGCTGTCGTCACACTGCAGGGAGAACGGGATAGACAACCGGCTCAAGTCACGCTGAATCGAGCGCAGCGTGACCGAAAATCCTCTGTCACGCAGCTTCTCGAGCAGGGTCGGAGTGGCAATGCGCTGGGGTTCGGTCGGAATCAGGCGTAGCAATGCGAACAACCTGAGCAGCGTATCCTTCGCTTGGGGCATGGTAACTACCTGGTCCTGTGTTTCTACTGAGCGCCAGCGAACCGGCGACATGATGGCGTGAATCCTACTTAATTAAGTGGCGTAGTGCCATCAAATGCTTTGAGCAGCCTCAGTCGCTTGCCAGGAATTGTTCCAGCTTGGTTTTGAGCACTTCTTTCGCGGTCGCCATTCGGCGCTGGGGTGAAGGGGTATCGCAGTTTGGGCAGCAATTGAACCAGTCGCGATTCAGCACCAATACGTCACTGCTTGGGAGGAAAGTCTTCTTCCATGAGCAGTATTCGCAGGCGAGTGTGTAGGGTGTGGGGGCGATTGGCATGCTTGCACCTGATGATTTTCCAAGTGCAGCCAGAATTGCAGTGTATGGCGACAGCCTGTGTCGCGCAGGCCGAGGTGCCTTGGAAAGAGCCTCGCTTGTTCTTGGAAATGAACACAACTTGACTGTTTCGGTCAGCATCCAGGTTATCAGGCGTGCGGATTCGAAGGGCTCAACAACCGCTGGAGCATCATCAGAGTGTCTATTTCCAAATCCCAGCCACAAAAAAAGACGCCCTAAGGCGTCTTCTTCATCGTGTTGGTGGAGCCGGGGGGGGGGGGGGGGGGGGCCCCC
>NZ_JABWQR010000042.1:0-40924 GCF_014270125.1 Pseudomonas sp. SWRI99
CGCGTAATGAGTCCACTTTTGCCAGTGTGAGGCTGTAGACCCGCACAGCTTTTGTGGCGAGGGAGCTTGCTCCCGCTGGGCCGCGAAGCGGCCCCAGACCGGCAAATGCATTGTTCCAGATAAAATCGCATTCGCAGGTTTCACGAGCGCCTCGCGCTCGAGCGGGAGCAAGCTCCCTCGCCACAAAAGCTGTGCGGGTCTACAGCCTCACACTGGCAAAAGTGGACTCATTACGCGCCTGACTCAGCGCCGACATCGGCCCCGACAGCGGCGACATCACAATGGCCTGCGGCAGCGGCAGCATCGCCACTTGCTGGGTGGTGTTGGAGCCCACGCGCTCGTCACGCGGCGGAATGCCGAAGTATTCGCGGTAGCACTTGGAGAAGTGCGGCGTCGAAACGAAACCACACACCGAGGCCACTTCGATGATCGACATCGGCGTCTGCTTGAGCAGTTGCCGGGCGCGGATCAGGCGTAGCTTGAGGTAATAGCGCGACGGCGAGCAGTGCAGGTATTTCTGGAACAGCCGCTCCAGCTGGCGACGCGACACCGCGACGTAGACCGCCAGTTCGTCCAGGTCGATCGGCTCTTCCAGGTTGGCCTCCATCAGCGCGACGATTTCCTGCAACTTCGGCTGGTTGGTGCCAAGCATGTGCTTGAGCGGCACGCGCTGGTGATCCTGCTCGTTGCGGATGCGCTCGTAGACGAACATTTCCGAGATCGCCGCCGACAGTTCACGGCCGTGATCGCGGCTGATCAGGTGCAGCATCATGTCCAGCGGCGCGGTGCCGCCGGAGCTGGTGAAACGGTTACGATCGAGGGTGAACAGGCGTGTGCTCATCGCCACCCGCGGGAAGGCTTCCTGCATCGCCGCCAGACATTCCCAGTGCACGCTGCAATCGAAACCGTCGAGCAGACCGGCGCAGGCCAGCGCCCAACTGCCGGTGCACACCGCACCGAGACGCTTGGACTGACGCGCCTGGCTTTGCAGCCACGAGACGTGTTCACGGGTCACGGTGCGCTGGATGCCGATGCCGCCGCAGACGATCACAGTGTCCAGCGGCGGGGCTTTGTGCATGGAGGCGTCAGGGGTGATTTGCAGACCGTCACTGGCCCACACCTGACCGCCATCGACGGTGAGGGTGCTCCAGCGATACAGCTCGCGACCGGACAACTGGTTGGCCATGCGCAGTGGTTCTACTGCGGACGCCAGAGAAATCAGCGTGAAATTGTCCAGCAGCAGAAAGCCGATGGATTGAGGCGCACGGTTCTGGGGTTGGGCCCCGGAGTTGAACGACGTCATCGCGGTATCTCCTCACACAAAGCGGGTGATGGCCTCAGGCGGAGGCTCTTGTTATTGCCGGCGTACTCACGGGGAGACGGGCTTTGTTATGACAGAGCAATTGCCATGCCTAAAATTGGATGAGCGTTCAATAACTCCTGAAAACGACCTCGCGACGTGTCTATTCGAGACCTCGGAACAGGGCATTTCGAAGTGCCATCAAGCGCTGCCAGGGGCCTGCTGCGCAGTCTGTGAGCAGATCGGTAGCACTTGTGGGAACGGGCCTGCGCGCGATTCAGACAGAGTGTCACCGCAAGCACGGGCGATGGACGGTCAAGTAGCGACTAGACAGTCACGACCGACAACGACTCTTGTCTGATTGCGACGCGCCAAAAGGTGGCGTGGCTGGGTTGTGGTGTTCGTTTGTTGAGCAGTTTTGACTGGTCTGATCTCATCACAATGAATGTGGTTCATGGCCCATTGTGGCGAGGGAGCTTGCTCCCGCTCGGCTGCGCAGCAGTCGCAATCAGCTTTGATGCATTTCGATTGCAGAACCGCGAGTCTGATTTGGGCCTGCTTCGCAGTCCAGCGGGAGCAAGCTCCCTCGCCACAAGAATATGCGTCAGCATTCAACGGCGCTGACCGCCAATCCACCCCGGGAGGTTTCTTTATATTTGTCATGCATATCCGCGCCGGTGTCGCGCATGGTGCGGATCACCCGGTCCAGCGAGATAAAGTGCTGACCGTCGCCACGCAGGGCCATTTGCGCGGCGTTGATCGCTTTCACTGCCGCGATTGCATTGCGCTCGATGCATGGCACTTGCACCAGGCCACCGACCGGATCGCAGGTCAGGCCCAGGTTGTGTTCCAGGCCAATCTCCGCCGCGTTGCACAACTGCTCCGGCGTAGCCCCGAGAATCTCCGCCAGCCCCGCCGCCGCCATGGCGCAAGCCGAACCGACTTCGCCCTGGCAACCGACCTCGGCGCCAGAGATGGAAGCGTTCTTCTTGCACAGAATCCCGACCGCCGCCGCGCCGAGGAAATAGTCGACGACGTTGGCGTCCGTGACCGCTTCGCTGAACTTCATAAAGTAGTGCAACACCGCCGGGATGATCCCCGCTGCGCCATTGGTCGGTGCCGTGACCATGCGCCCGCCCGCGGCGTTCTCTTCGTTGACCGCGAGGGCGAACAGGTTGACCCACTCCATCGCGCTGAGGGTTGAGCCGATCACATTAGGCTTGCCCAACTCCTGCAGGCTGCGGTGCAACTTCGCCGCGCGCCGCCGCACGTTCAAACCGCCGGGGAGGATGCCTTCGTGTTTGAGGCCCTGCTCGACACAGTCCTGCATGGCCCGCCACAGCTTCATCAGCCCGGCGCGGATTTCTTCTTCGCTGCGCCAGACCTTTTCGTTGGCCATCATCAGTTCGGCGACGCGCAAATTGTTCTTCTTGCACAGGTCGAGCAGCTCGACCGCACTGGAAAAGTCGTAAGGCAATTCGGTGCGATCCAGATCGACCACGCCGCTGCTGGCTTGCGCCTCATCAACGACAAAGCCGCCGCCGACCGAATAATAGGTGTCGCGGTGCAGCTCACCGGATTCACCTTCGGCAACCAGGGTCATGGCATTGGGATGGAACGGCAGGTTTTCGTCGATCAGGCGCATGTCGCGCGCCCAGACGAACGGCACCGACAAGCGACCATCAAGTAACAGCGTGTGGGTTTCGCGCAGTGCCTGAATGCGCGGGCCGATTTGCAACGGATCGATTGCGTCCGGCCATTCGCCCATCAGACCCATGATGACGGCGTTGTCGCTGCCGTGGCCGATGCCGGTGGCCGACAGCGAACCGAACAACTGCACCTCGATGCGCCGCACCTGCTCCAACTGATGCTTGCCGCGTAGCGACTCGACGAACAATGCGGCGGCGCGCATCGGCCCGACAGTGTGGGAACTGGAGGGGCCGATGCCGATTTTGAACAGGTCGAAAACGCTGATAGCCATTGCTGCGAAGCTCCTGAAGATGCCGGTCCGGATGTGAAAAGCACCCGCTGGCGGAGCTGCTACGCTCAAGCTGCGATCCGCCGAATGCCCGCATCATCGGGCTTTTGCCGGCTCGTGCGGCGTCTGACACCGACGCACTCATGTCCACCAGCGCCGTAGTGTTTTCACCCCGCAAATGCGCCGTTTTTATGCAGTTCAGAAGGTCATCGGGGGCGGAAAAAAGCTGTAAGCGACGTCACCGACACTGGAAGCGACCATCCCTGTACTGGATACGACCCTCCCTGTAGGCGTCAGATTTTCACTGGTACATGATCGGGATGACTCGATTGCAAGGCGCTGCGGTACAGCTGTCTCCAGAACGCCACCCAACCGCAACCTATAAGTGCGGTGGTCCACAGTCGGAACACTGCCAAAAAAAACACCAAGGAGTCCATCCATGAAAGGTTCCCCGTCGTTGTTGTTGGCTGCCCTGCTGAGTCTGCCATTACTGGCGCAAGCTGCAGAACCGGCACAGTGCAGTACCGTTAATTTCTCCGATGTCGGCTGGACCGACATCACCGCGACTACCGCCACCACCTCCGTGGTGCTCAATGCCCTCGGCTACAAGACCAAGACCACCATGATCTCGGTGCCCGTGACCTACAAGTCGCTGGCCGACGGCAAGAACATGGACGTGTTCCTCGGCAACTGGATGCCGACCATGGAGAACGACATCAAGGCCTACCGTGACGCGGGCACCGTGGAAACCGTGCGCACCAACCTCAAAGGCGCCAAATACACCCTGGCCGTGCCGCAAGCGCTGTACGACAAAGGCCTGCATGACTTCGCCGACATCGCCAAATTCAAGAAAGAACTCGACGGCAAGATCTATGGCATCGAGCCGGGCAACGACGGCAACCGCCTGATCCAGAGCATGATCGACAAGAACGCCTTTGGCCTGAAGGACGCCGGTTTCAAAGTCGTCGAATCGTCCGAGGCCGGCATGCTCTCGCAGGTCGACCGTGCACAGAAACGCGACACCGCCGTGGTCTTCCTCGGCTGGGCGCCGCACCCGATGAACAAGCGTTTCAAGATTCAATACCTGACCGGCGGCGACGATTTCTTCGGTCCCGACTTCGGTGCCGCCACCGTGGCCACCAACACCCGCAAGGGCTACGCCACCGAATGCAGCAATGTCGGTCAGTTGCTGAAAAACCTGGAGTTCACCGTCGACATGGAAAGTGAACTGATGGGCAACATCCTTGACGACAAAATGAAGCCTGACGCGGCCGCCAAGGCCTGGCTGAAAAAGAATCCACAGGTGCTCGAAACCTGGCTCGCTGGCGTGACCACCATTGACGGTAAACCTGGCCTGGAGGCCGTGAAAGCCAAGCTCGCGCCTTGATTCCAGAGGCACCGCTTATGCCGGGCAGGCGTGCCTGCCCGGGCTGTTAATTTCCTTGCATGCGGACGTTCACTACCATGCTGATTGATCAGAAAATACCTTTAGGCCAGTACATCGCGGGCTTCGTCGAATGGTTGACGCAACACGGCGCCAACACCTTCGACGCAATCGCCGTGACACTGGAAACGATGATCCACGGCGTGACGTTTGCGCTGACCTGGTTCAACCCACTGGTCTTGATTGGCCTGATCGCGCTACTCGCTCACATGATCCAGCGCAAATGGGGCCTGACTGCGTTCGTGGTCGCCTCGTTCCTGCTCATCCTCAACCTGGGTTACTGGCAGGAAACCATGGAAACCCTCGCCCAGGTGCTGTTCGCGACCCTGGTCTGCGTGTTGATTGGCGTGCCGCTGGGCATCATCGCCGCGCACAAACCGATGTTCTACACCATGATGCGGCCGGTACTCGATCTGATGCAGACCGTACCGACCTTCGTTTACCTCATTCCTACCCTGACCCTCTTCGGGCTGGGTGTGGTGCCAGGCCTGATCTCCACGGTGGTGTTCGCCATCGCGGCGCCGATCCGCCTGACCTATCTGGGCATCCGCGATGTCCCGCAAGAACTGATGGACGCCGGCAAGGCCTTCGGCTGCTCGCGTCGCCAACTGCTCTCACGGATCGAACTGCCGCACGCCATGCCGAGCATCGCGGCCGGCATCACCCAGTGCATCATGCTGTCGCTATCGATGGTGGTGATCGCGGCACTGGTCGGCGCCGACGGACTTGGCAAACCGGTGGTCAACGCACTGAACACTGCTGATATTGCGCTGGGCTTCGAAGCAGGCCTGGCAATCGTACTGCTGGCGATCATGCTCGACCGTATCTGCAAACAACCCGACGCTAAAGTAGGGGGTGACGCATGAGCATTATTCGCTTCGAAGACGTCGACGTAATCTTTTCCAAGGATCCACGCGAGGCGCTCAAGCTGCTCGACCAGGGCATGACCCGCAACGAGATCCTGAAAAAGACCGGTCAGATCGTCGGCGTGGAAAAAGCCACGCTGGACATCAACAAGGGCGAAATCTGCGTGCTGATGGGCCTGTCCGGCTCAGGCAAGTCGAGCCTGCTGCGCTGCATCAACGGCCTCAACACCGTGAGCCGCGGCAAGCTGTTCGTCGAGCATGAAAACCGCCAGATCGACATCGCTTCCTGCACCCCGGCCGAGCTGAAAATGATGCGCACCAAGCGCATTGCCATGGTGTTCCAGAAGTTCGCCCTGATGCCCTGGCTGACGGTGCGCGAGAACATCAGTTTCGGTCTGGAAATGCAGGGCCGACCGGAGAAGGAACGCAAGAAACTGGTCGATGAAAAACTCGAACTGGTCGGTCTGACCCAATGGCGCAACAAGAAGCCCGACGAACTCTCCGGCGGCATGCAGCAGCGCGTCGGCCTGGCCCGTGCGCTGGCGATGGACGCCGACATCCTGCTGATGGACGAACCGTTCTCGGCCCTTGACCCGCTGATCCGCCAAGGCCTGCAGGACGAACTGCTGGAGCTGCAACGCAAGCTGAGCAAGACCATCGTGTTTGTAAGCCACGACCTCGACGAGGCGCTCAAATTGGGTAGCCGCATCGCGATCATGAAAGACGGCCGGATCATCCAGTACAGCGTGCCGGAAGAAATCGTGCTCAACCCGGCGGACGACTATGTACGCACCTTCGTCGCCCACACCAACCCGCTCAACGTGCTCTGCGGGCGCAGCCTGATGCGTACGCTGGACAAGTGCAAACGCATCAACGGCTCGGTGTGCCTGGATCCGGGCGGCGATTCGTGGCTGGATCTGGCCGAAGGCAACACCATCAAGGGCGCGCGGCAGAACGGTTCGGTGCTGAACCTGCAGAACTGGGCACCGGGCCAGGCGGTGGAAGGCCTGGAGCGCAAGCCGACGCTGGTGGACTCGAACATCGGCATGCGTGACGCATTGCAGATTCGTTATCAGACCGGCAACAAACTGGTGCTGCACGACAACAACCATGTGGTCGGAATTCTGGGGGACAGCGAGTTGTATCACGCGTTGTTGGGCAAGAATCTGGGGTAAACCCGCAGACACAAAAACGCCGCGAGACTATCGCGGCGTTTTTGTTTGTACAGATATTGAACTTGAAATATGGACAACTGTGGCGAGGGAGCTTGCTCCCGCTCGGCTGCGAAGCAGTCGTGAATCCGGATAACACGTTCTGACTGAATCACCGCGCTGTCGGGTTTGGGGCCGCTTCGCAGCCCAGCGGGAGCAAGCTCCCTCGCCACATCACTGCACCGCCAAACCTAGCTGTATACCCGGCCAAGAAGCTGCCGATGGCTCTCGAACTGATCCAGCACATCCCGGGTGATCTGCTCCGGGGTGAAGCCCATCAAGTCGTAATCCTGGCTACCGTTGTGCAGATACACCTCGGCCCGGTAATAACGCTGACGAGCCTCATCCGATTGCGCCGATTCGGTCGGGGTCGCCAGATAACCCTCCAGGCTCACTTCGTAAACGAAAGGGTTGCCCTCTTCCATCTCGACCCGCACGCCCATGCAGCGCTTGGCTTTACCCAACAGCGTCTGCACTTCAATTCCCTGATTGCGCAATTGCGCCGCCGCATCCTCCAGCGCCGGGGTTACGTGCTTGTCCATGAAACGCTGCACCACCGATTGGCTCGGCTGCAGATCCAGTTGCGTCAAACGCTCGCTGAATCCACGACGCCCGCGCTCGGCCAGTTGCGCTTGCTCCTGTTCAATCTGCACGTCCTGGCGCATCGCCTTGTGCAAGCCGAACATGAAGCAGATCAGCACCACCGAGAACGGCAGACCGGCCAGCACCACCATGGTCTGCATGGCTTCGAAATTACCGGCGAACAGCAAACCGATGGTCACCAGGGTAATCACCACCGACCAGAAGATCCGCAGCCAGTGCGGTGCGTCTTCATCGACGTTGCCGCCCTTGCACGACAGATTCGCCATCATCACCGCGCCGGAGTCGGCCGGGGTCAGGAACAGCACGAAGCCGACGAAGATCGACACACCAATGACAATCTTCGACGCCGGGTAATGCTCCAGCAATTGATAGATCGCCATCGACGGCTGTTCCAGCGCCGTTTTGCCCAGCTCCACCGCGCCCTGGTTCATCACCAGATCCAGCGCCGAGTTACCGAAGATCGACAGCCAGGCCAAGGTGAAGCCCAGTGGAATCAGCAGCACGCCCGCGACCAGCTCACGCACGCTGCGGCCACGGGAGATCCGTGCGATGAACATGCCCACGAATGGCGCCCAGGAAATCCACCACGCCCAATAGAACAGCGTCCACAGGCCCAGCCAGCGATCAGACTTGGCGTTGTCGCCTTCATAGACGTACAGGTCGAACGTCTTCAGCACCACGCCATTGAGGTAGTCGCCGATGTTCTGCACGAAGCCGTTGAGCAAGTGCAGGGTCGGGCCGAACAGCAGAACGAAGATCAGCAGACCGCTGAACAGCACGATGTTCAGGTTGGACAGGCGACGGATGCCGTTTTCCACGCCGGACACGGCAGCGATGGTCGCCACGGTGCTCATGACGATGATCACGATCAGCAGATTGGTGTTGCTGTGTTCCATGCCGAACAGGTTTTCCAGCCCGGACGACACTTGCAACGAACCAATGCCCAGGTTGGTCACCAGCCCCAGCAGGGTCACGAACATGCCGAAGCCGTCGACCGCATGACCGGCCGCGCCTTTGACCCAACGCTCGCCAACCAGCGGATACAGCGCCGAACGCAACGCCAGCGGCTGGTTATGCCGATAGGCAAAGTACGCCACGGCCAGGCCGACCAGCGCGTAGATCGCCCAGCCGTGCAGGCCCCAGTGCAGGAACGTCAGTTGCACCGCCTGACGCGCGGCCATGTGGGTGGCCGATGTGCCTTCTGGCGGATTGAAATAGTGATCCAGCGGCTCGGACGCGCCGAAGTACAGCAGCGAAATACCGATGCCCGACGAGAACAGCATCCCCGCCCAGGCGCCGTAACTGAAATCCGGGGTGTCGTCCTTGCTGCCCAGTTTGAGTTTGCCGTACGAGGAAAACGCCAGACCGACCACAAACACCAGGTAGGCCGCGATCACCACCATGTAGTACCAGCCGAAGCTGCGCGACAACCAGGCCTGAGCGATACCCAACACTCTGCCGGCCTCTTGCGGGGCGATGATCAGAATGGCGGTCAACAACAGAATCAGCGCGGTCGAGGTGTAGAACACCCAACCGTTGACCGTCACCTTCTCGGGCGGGGTCTTTATTAGCGAGGCAGAACTCATGGCACAAATGCTCCAGGCAGTGCGAGAGAAGAACACAAGGCAACACGGGACCCGATCAATCGGTTAGTTGGCAGCCGACCGGCGGGTGATATAAAGACACTCCGAAAAAAGCCCGAACCTGCCGAAATGGCGTTGCGTATTCGCTTTCGTGGCCAGCGATGCCGGACGTTCATCCGAAACCTGGCCCCGAGCGTCTTGCCCTTTCAACACGTCCATCGAATCGCGAACCGCGCCATGCCCCACGCAGGTTTCGAGCCGTTTCAGGTGTCGGTTTTTATCGTCATCACGCATAGGAAAAATCTGTAGGCAGCGACGAATTGTCGCAGATCTTATTCTTTGTTGATTGAACGTTCAATCAAAACAAAATAGACTGGCCCTCAATCCGATCGGCGTCATTCGCCCCTCGGAAGGCCTAAGGAGATGTGCAAGATGCCCAAGGTCGGTATGCAACCCATCCGCCGCCAACAACTGATCGAAGCCACATTGCAGGCGGTCGATCAGGTCGGAATGGGGGACGCCAGCATTGCGCTGATCGCCCGTCTGGCCGGTGTCTCGAATGGCATCATCAGTCATTACTTTCAGGACAAGAACGGCCTGATCGCCGCCACGATGCGGTACCTGATGACCGCCCTCAGCGAGAGCGTCACCGCGCGCCGTCAGGCGCTGGCAGATGACAGCCCACGGGCGCATCTGCAGGTGATCATCGAAGGCAACTTCGACGCCAGCCAGGTCAATGGCCCGGCAATGAAAACCTGGCTGGCCTTCTGGGCCACCAGCATGCACCAGCCGTCTTTGCACAGGTTGCAGCGGATCAACGATCACCGTCTGTATTCCAACCTGTGCTGCCAGTTCCGCCGTGTGCTGCCGCTCGAAGACGCGCGCAGCGCCGCCCGAGGCCTGGCAGCTTTGATTGATGGCTTGTGGTTGCGCGGCGCGCTGTCGGGAGACGCTTTCGACACGGCGCAGGCGCAACAGATCGCTTACGAATACATGGATTTCCAATTGGCCAAGCAGGTGAGCTAGAGCACACAGAAAACGCTCAGCCCCTGAACTCCACCGCAGCGTGATCGCGGTGGGCAACGCCAACCACCAATGCACTTGCGAGGACACTATGGCCCGTTTCGAACTGCAAAAACTCTACATCGATGGCGCGTACACCGACGCTGGCAGCGATGCCACCTTCGAAGCCATCAACCCGGCGAACGGTGAAGTCCTCGCGCTGGTGCAACGTGCAACCAAGGAAGACGTCGAGCGCGCCGTAGTCAGCGCCGAAAAGGGCCAGAAAGTCTGGGCCGCGATGACCGCCATGGAGCGTTCGCGCATCCTGCGTCGCGCCGTCGACATCCTGCGCGAGCGCAACGATGAGCTGGCCGCGCTGGAAACCCTGGACACCGGCAAATCCTTCTCCGAAACCAAGTACGTCGACATCGTCACCGGCGCTGACGTGCTGGAATACTACGCAGGTCTGGTGCCCGCCATCGAAGGCGAGCAGATCCCGCTGCGTGACACTTCTTTCGTTTACACCCGTCGCGAGCCACTGGGCGTGGTTGCCGGTATCGGCGCGTGGAACTACCCGATCCAGATCGCCCTGTGGAAATCCGCACCTGCGCTGGCCGCCGGTAACGCGATGATCTTCAAGCCAAGCGAAGTCACCTCGCTGACCACCCTCAAACTAGCTGAAATCTACACCGAAGCCGGTGTGCCGAATGGCGTGTTCAACGTGCTGACCGGCAGCGGCCGTGAAGTCGGCACCTGGCTGACCGAGCACCCGCGCATCGAGAAAATTTCCTTCACCGGCGGCACCGACACCGGCAAGAAAGTCATGGCCAGCGCCTCGGCCTCGTCGCTCAAGGACGTGACCATGGAACTGGGCGGCAAGTCGCCGCTGATCATTTGCGACGACGCCGACCTCGATCGCGCCGCCGACACCGCGATGATGGCCAACTTCTACAGCTCCGGTCAGGTCTGCACCAACGGCACCCGTGTATTCGTCCCGGCGCACCTGAAAACCGCCTTCGAAGCCAAGATCGTTGAGCGCGTTGCACGCATCCGCGTCGGCAACCCGGAAGACGAAAACACCAACTTCGGCCCGCTGGTCAGCTTCGCCCACATGGAAAGCGTGCTGTCCTACATCGAAAAAGGTAAGGAAGAAGGTGCCCGCGTACTGTGCGGCGGCGGTCGTCTGACCGACGGCGAATTCGCCAAGGGCGCGTTCGTTGCGCCAACCGTGTTCACCGACTGCACCGACGAGATGACCATCGTCCGTGAAGAAATCTTCGGCCCGGTCATGGCGATCCTCTCCTACGAAACCGAAGAAGAAGTGATCCGCCGCGCCAACGACACCGACTTCGGTCTGGCCGCCGGTATCGTCACCCGCGACCTGAACCGCGCGCACCGCGTGATTCATCAACTGGAAGCCGGTATCTGCTGGATCAACGCCTGGGGCGAGTCCGACGCGAAAATGCCGGTCGGCGGCTACAAGCAGTCGGGTGTGGGCCGTGAGAACGGTATCAGCTCTCTCAATAACTTCACCCGCATCAAATCGGTACAGGTCGAGCTGGGCGATTACGTCTCGGTGTTCTGATCTGACGCCATTCTTAAGTCGGGCCCTTTGTGGCGAGGGAGCTTGCTCCCGCCGGGCTGCGAAGCGGCCCCGACTGCAGACACCGCGATTAATCCAGACAGAGCACGGTCGCAGTTTGCGACTGCTGCGCAGCCGAGCGGGAGCAAGCTCCCTCGCCACAGAGAGTGGCCACTCGACAGCCTGACCACATCCAAAGAGGGTGCATTCAATGTCCCAAGAATTCGATTACATCATCATCGGTGCCGGCTCGGCCGGTAACACCCTGGCGACCCGTCTGACTGAAGACGAAGGCGTCACCGTGCTGCTGCTTGAAGCCGGTGGCCCGGATTACCGCCTCGACTTCCGCACGCAAATGCCAGCCGCACTGGCCTTCCCGCTGCAGGGCCGTCGCTACAACTGGGCTTACGAAACCGATCCAGAGCCACACATGGACGGTCGTCGCATGGAGTGCGGTCGCGGCAAAGGCCTCGGCGGTTCTTCGCTGATCAACGGCATGTGCTACATCCGCGGCAACGCCATGGACTACGACGGCTGGGCGAAACTGCCGGGCCTGGAAGACTGGTCCTACCTCGACTGCCTGCCGTACTTCCGCAAAGCCGAAACCCGTGACATCGGCCCGAACGATTACCACGGTGGCGACGGCCCGGTCAGCGTGACCACGCCGAAAGCCGGCAATAATCCGCTGTTCCACGCCATGGTCGAAGCCGGCGTGCAAGCCGGCTATCCGCGCACCGAAGACTTGAACGGCTACCAGCAGGAAGGCTTCGGCCCGATGGACCGCACCGTAACGCCGAATGGCCGTCGTGCTTCCACCGCGCGTGGCTACCTCGACATCGCCAAGAAGCGCTCGACCCTGACCATCATCACCCATGCCCTGACCGACAAGATCCTGTTTGAAGGCAAGCGAGCGGTCGGCGTGCGTTACCTGATTGGCGACGCCGAAGAGCGCGTTGAAGCCAAGGCGCGCAAAGAAGTCCTGCTGTGCTCCGGCGCCATCGCCTCGCCGCAGATTCTGCAGCGCTCCGGGGTCGGCCCGGCGAAACTGCTGGAAAGCCTCGACATCCCGGTGGTTCACGACCTGCCGGGCGTGGGCGAAAACCTGCAGGATCACCTTGAGCTGTACCTGCAATACGCCTGCACCCAACCGGTCTCGCTGTACCCGTCGCTGCTCTGGTACAACCAGCCGGCGATCGGTGCCGAGTGGCTGTTCAACGGTACCGGCATCGGCGCCAGCAACCAGTTCGAGGCCGGCGGTTTCATCCGTTCGCGCCCGGAATTCGAATGGCCGAACATCCAGTACCACTTCCTGCCGGTGGCGATTAACTACAACGGCAGCAACGGTGTGAAAGAACATGGTTTCCAGGCGCACATGGGTTCCATGCGTTCGCCGAGCCGTGGTCGCATCCAGGTCAAATCCAAGGATCCACGCCAGCACCCGAGCATCCTGTTCAACTACATGGCCACCGAGCAGGACTGGCAGGAATTCCGCGACGGTATCCGCCTGACCCGGGAAATCATGCAACAGCCGGCACTGGACGCCTTTCGTGGCCGCGAAATCAGCCCGGGCATTGAAGTGCAAACCGATGAGCAGCTCGACAAGTTCATCCGCGAGCACGCCGAAACCGCGTTCCACCCGTCCTGTTCGTGCAAGATGGGCACCGACGAGATGGCCGTGGTCGATGGCGAAGGTCGTGTGCATGGCATGCAAAGCCTGCGCGTGGTCGATGCCTCGATCATGCCGATCATCACCACCGGCAACCTCAACGCGCCGACGATCATGATGGCCGAGAAAATCGCCGACAAGATCCGTGGCCGCAAGCCGCTGCCGCGCAGCAATGCGGCGTACTTCGTGGCAAACGGTGCGCCGGTGAAGGGCAAGCCGATGCGTGATATCACCCCGGTTACTCAGTAATCCAGTTACACCGCATCAAGGCTGATCGCGAGCAGGCTCACTCCTACAAGGATCTCCAGTGAACACAAACTCTGTGGACACTGACGATTAACTGTAGGAGTGAGCCTGCTCGCGATGAGGCCCTGCCATTCAGCACAAATCCCTCTGTTTCAAGTAAATCCCCCTACACCCCCTCTTCACTTGATCCTACCCCCACGCAGGCCTACTCTAGACCTCGCGCAACCGTTTCACCCCGCCCCGCCGTCGCTCTACCGCTTCCCCCTACAAGGAGGTTCCCGAATGTTCGATTTCCACCCCCAGCTCAAGCAGCGCTTCGCTGCCTTGCGCACGGGCGCTGAATTCTTTTCCCTGCGCTATGTGCGCGAATCCGGGCAGTACCTGTCGGTGCGCAAGAATGTCGCCGAACCGCCGAGCCTGAGCCGGGACGAAGGGGCGATGCTCACCGTGCGCGTCAATGGCGTCGAAGCCTACGCCGCGACCAACGACCTGTCGCAGCAAGGCCTGCAAGCGGCCCTCGAACGCGCCGAACAGCAAGCACGCCGGCTCAAGCCGCATGCCCTGCTCGACCTGCGCGAGCAACCGGTCTCAAGCGACCGCGCCGATTATTTTTCACCCAACCTGGAACAGCCCTTCCCGTCCCTGAGCGAATGCTTCGAACTGCTCGGTGCAGAGTCCGCCTCGGTGCCCAAGGACGAGCGCCTGGTCAATTGGCAGGTGAGCATCGGCATTACCCACGTCGAGCAGATTTATTTGAGCAGCGCCGGCGCCGAATTGCGCCAGGCCCAACGCTTCGTCTACCCGAGCCTCGACGTCACCGCCTACGACGGCAACGACAGCCAGACCCGCAGCCTGGGCCGTGAAAACTTCGGCCAACAGGGCGGCGCCGACGTGATCAGCCGTTGCGGCCTGGTCGGCGCCGGCCCGCAAGTCGCCGATCAGGCGCTGCAATTGCTGCTCGCCCCCAATACCCCGCAAGGCCCGCGCGATCTGTTGTTGATGCCGGACCAGATGATGTTGCAGATCCACGAGTCCATCGGCCATCCGCTGGAGCTCGACCGGATTTTGGGCGACGAGCGCAATTACGCCGGCACCAGTTTCGTCAAGACCAGCGATTTCGGCAGCCTGCAATACGGCTCAAACCTGCTTAACGTAACTTTCGATCCGGGCATTCCTGAAGAACTCGCCAGCTACGGCCATGACGACGACGGCACTGCGGCGAGCAAACAATTCCTGATTCGCGATGGCCTGCTGCTGCGCCCATTGGGCGGGGCGCTGTCGCAGTATCGCGCCGGCCTCGACGGCGTTGCCAACAGCCGCGCCTGCGGCTGGAACCGGCCGCCGATCGACCGCATGGCCAACCTCAATATCGAGCCGGGCGATCAGACGCTGGAGCAGATGATTGGCGGTATCGAACACGGCATTCTGATGAGCACCAACCGCTCGTGGTCGATTGATGATGCGCGCAACAAATTCCAGTTCGGCTGCGAATGGGGCCAGTTGATTGAGAAGGGTGAACTTAAAGGCGTGGTGAAAAATCCCAACTACCGGGCAATTTCCGCGCACTTCTGGAAAAGCCTGCGCGCGGTCGGCGACGCCAACACCGTCAAGGTGCTCGGCACACCGAACTGCGGCAAGGGCGAACCGAACCAGGTGATTCGCGTCGGCCATGCTTCGCCGGCCTGCGTATTCAGCAACATTGATGTGTTTGGGGGAGACGCCTGATGAACATTTCCAAGCGTCAGTCCGACGCCTTCAAGGTCATGGTCGACTGGCTGCGCGACAGTGTGCGCGAGCCGGAACAATTCACGCTCAGCTACGCCGCCGAAGCCTCGGCGTTCGTGCGCTTCAATCACGCCAAGGTGCGCCAGGCCGGGCAGGTGCAGCAGGCCAATGTCGGCTTGAAACTGATCAACGACGGTCGTCACGCCGACTTGCAGATCACCTTGTCCGGGGACCAGGAAGCCGATCTGCAACGTCTTGCCGAAGGCCTGCAACAACTGCGCGAAACCCTGCCATTGCTGCCGCAGGATCCGTATCTGCTGCTCAATCACAACGGCTGGCAGAGCACGCATGTACAAGCGCATCCGCTGCCGGACACCGAAGATGTCGTGGCCCAAATCTGCGCGGCCGCTGAAGGTCTGGATTTGGTCGGTTTTTACGCGGCCGGCCCGATCAGCCGGGGTTTCGCCAGTTCGGCGGGTGCGTTTGGCTGGCATGAGGCCAACAGTTTCAATTTCGACTTCAGTCTGTTTCACGAAAACGGCGAAGCGGTGAAAGCCAGCTACGCCGGCCACGACTGGAGCGATGAAGGTTTCGCCAGGCGTTTCGCTCAGGCACGCGAGCAACTTGAGTTCCTCGGTCGACCGTTACGCACCTTGGCGCCAGGTCAGTACCGCGCCTATCTGGCACCGGCAGCGCTGGAAGAAATCATGGGCATGCTCAGTTGGGGCGGCTTCTCGGCGCAGTCGATCGCCAGCAAGAGCAGTCCGTTGCAGAAACTGTATGTCGGCGATCAGGCGTTCAGCCCGTTGGTGTCGCTGGATGAAAAGGTCAGTGAATCGCTAAGCCCGGCGTTTTCCGCCGAAGGTTATCCGCGCAGCGATCTGCGCCTGATCATCGAAGGCCAGGCCGGCGATCAACTGGTCGGTTCGCGCAGTGCGGCCGAATACGGTTTGGCGGCCAACGGCGCGGGCGGCGGCGAAATGCCCAGTGCGTTGAACATGGCGGCCGGTGATCTGTCGCAAGAACAGATATTGAAAGAGCTGGGCACCGGGCTGTACATCAGCAACCTGTGGTACCTGAACTACTCGGATCAACCGGCGGCGCGCATGACCGGCATGACCCGCTTCGCGACCTTCTGGGTCGAGAACGGCGAGATCCAGGCACCGGTCAGCACCATGCGTTTCGACGATAGCGCCTACAGCCTGCTCGGTTCGCAGCTTGAGGCGCTGACCACGGAGCGCGAATTGCTGCTGTCGGCGAGTACCTACAGCCAGCGCAACACTTCGTCATCGCTGTTGCCGGGGGCGCTGGTCAGCCGACTGACCCTGACCCTGTAAGTCGCACCCCACCGAGGGGTGCACACTCAACTGTGGCGAGGGAGCTTGCTCCCGCTGGGTTGCGAAGCGACCCCAAAACCAGCCAACACGGTGTTTCAGTAGTTCCGCGTTGGCCTTATATACGACGGCTTCGCCGCCGAGCGGGAGCAAGCTCCCTCGCCACAGGGTTTCATTCAGAACGACAATCCGGATCAGCCATTCACAAGAGGTTCCATGCCCAACCGCCCGCCTCTCGACGCCATCACCGCCCGCTGGTTGCCGTGGGTCGTTGCCATTGCGTTTTTCATGCAGTCCCTCGACGGGACGATTCTCAACACCGCGCTGCCGGCCATGGCCAGCGATCTGGCCGAAGACCCGTTGCGCATGCAGGGCGTGATCATTGCCTACATGCTCACCGTGGCTCTGTTGATCCCGGCCTCAGGCTGGATCGCCGACCGCTTCGGCACCAAGAAAATCTTCTTCGGCGCAATTCTGCTGTTCAGCTTCGGCTCGCTGCTGTGCGCCTTGTCCAGCAGCCTGAGCATGCTGATCGGTGCACGGGTGATTCAGGGCCTCGGCGGTGCGCTGATGTTGCCGGTCGGGCGGTTGGTGGTATTGCGCGCCTATCCGCGCTCGGAACTGGTGCGGATCATGGGTTTCATCACCATCCCCGGCCTGCTCGGCCCGCTGATTGGTCCGACCATGGGCGGCTGGATGGTCGAATACCTGACGTGGCACTGGATCTTCCTGATCAATCTGCCGGTCGGGGTGATCGGTTGTTACGCGGTGTGGAAATTCATTCCCGACCTGCGCGGCACTGAGCGCACGCGCTTCGATAGCTTGGGCTTCCTGCTGTTTGGTGCGGCGATGATCTTGATCACCATCGCCATGGAAGGCCTCGGCGAACTGCACTTGCCACACCTGCGGGTGATGTTGCTGCTGTTCGCCGGCATGGCCTGTCTGGCGGCGTACTGGTTGCGCGCCGGGCATATCGAGAATCCGCTGTTCGCGCCGTCGCTGTTCAAGACCCGCACCTTTGCCGTCGGCATTCTCGGCAACCTGTTCGCGCGGCTGGGCAGCGGCGCCCTGCCGTTTCTGGTGCCGTTGCTGCTGCAAGTGGCCTTGGGCTATTCGCCGTCCCAGGCCGGCATGAGCATGTTGCCGCTGGCCGCTGCGGCGATGGTTGCCAAGTGGGTCGCGCGACCGCTGATCGAACGCCTCGGCTACCGCATCGTGCTCACCGGCAACACCCTGGCGCTGGGGATCATGCTGGCGAGCATGGGTCTGGTCAGCGAGCAGACGCCGTACTGGCTGCTGTTGTGCCTGCTGGCGGTGCTGGGGGCAATCAACTCGCTGCAATTCACGGCGATGAACACCGTGACGCTGATCGACCTTGACGATGCCAGCGCCAGCAGCGGCAACAGCTTGCTGTCGGTGGTGGCGCAGTTGTCGCTGAGCCTCGGCGTGGCGTGTGCCGGTGCGCTGCTCGGCGGCTTCACCGCCAAGGTCGGCAACGATGGCGTGGAAACCGTACTCGGTGCGTTCCAGTTGACCTTTGTCACAGTCGGCATCATGGCCATGCTCGCCGCGACGATTTTCTCGCAGCTGTCGAAGGAAGACGGCCGCCGCGCCAAGCGTCCTGAAGAGCACATCGAGCACTGATTTGATGCTGGAGGGATTTTGTGGCGAGGGAGCTTGCTCCCGCTGGGTCGCGCAGCGCCCCCCGCGTTTGACTTGAAAAGCAGAGGGACTGCTGCGCAGTCCAGCGGGAGCAAGCTCCCTCGCCACAGGTTTGTTTGCAGTTCGCGATTCAATCGCTGTTCGTCCAGAACTGTCGAGGAAATCGTCACGGGGCTGCTACACTGCGCGACATTTTGTTTTGCAGGCCAGTCCCGTGACCACCATCGCCACCGCTTTTAATACTCTGCCGCTGTCCGCCGCCATGCTGGCTAACCTCGAATCACTCGGTTATGCCCAGATGACGCCGATCCAGGCGCAGAGCTTGCCGGTGATCCTCAAGGGGATGGACCTGATCGCCCAGGCCAAGACTGGCAGCGGCAAGACCGCCGCGTTCGGCATCGGTCTGCTCAACCCGATCAACCCGCGCTACTTCGGTTGCCAGGCGCTGGTGATCTGCCCGACCCGCGAGCTGGCCGACCAGGTCGCCAAGGAAGTTCGCCGTCTGGCCCGTGCCGAAGACAACATCAAGGTCCTGACCCTGTGCGGCGGCGTGTCGTTCGGTCCGCAGATCGCTTCGCTGGAGCACGGCGCGCACATCATCGTCGGCACCCCGGGGCGCATTCAGCAGCACCTGCGCAAGGGTTCGCTGGTGCTCGATGGCCTGAACACGCTGATTCTCGACGAAGCCGACCGCATGCTCGACATGGGTTTCTACGACGCCATCGAAGACATCATCATCAAGACCCCGGAGCGCCGTCAGACCTTGCTGTTCTCCGCGACGTACCCGGTGGGCATCAAGCAACTGGCGTCGAAGTTCATGCGCGACCCGCAGACCGTCAAGGCTGAAGCCTTCCATGACGACACGCAGATCGAGCAGCGCTTCTACGAGATTTCCCCGGAAGAACGCATGAGCGCGGTGACCAAAGTCCTGCACCATTTCCGTCCGGCGTCCTGCGTGGCGTTCTGCTTCACCAAGCAACAGGTGCAGGAAACCGTCGATCACCTGACCGCCAAAGGCATTTCCGCGGTCGGCCTGCACGGCGATCTGGAACAGCGCGATCGCGATCAAGTGCTGGCGATGTTTGCCAACCGCAGCACCTCGGTACTGGTTGCCACCGACGTTGCCGCCCGTGGTCTGGACATCGATGCGCTGGACATGGTGATCAACGTCGAGCTGGCGCGCGATTCGGAAATCCACATTCACCGCGTCGGCCGTACCGGTCGTGCGGGCGAGAAAGGCATTGCCATCAGCCTCGTCGCGCCGTCCGAAGCACACCGTGCGCAAGCCATCGAACAATTGCAGAAAGCGCCGCTGAACTGGGACCAGATCGACAATCTGAAATCCCAGGGTCTGGCACCGCTGCAACCGCCGATGACCACCCTGTGCATCGGCGCCGGCCGCAAGGACAAAGTGCGTCCGGGCGACATTCTCGGCGCGCTCACAGGCGAAGCCGGCATTCCCGGCGCTCAGGTTGGCAAGATTGCGATCTTCGATTTCCAGGCTTTCGTGGCCGTGGAACGCACCGTCGCCATGCAGGCCTTGCAGCGCTTGAACGACGGCAAGATCAAGGGCCGTTCGTTGCGGGTGCGCATTCTCTGACAATATTTGGATGAACTGTGGCGAGGGAGCTTGCTCCCGCCGGGCTGCGAAGCGGCCCCCTCAATCTGTCAGCCACACCGAGATTGCAGGAATGACGACTGCTTCGCAGCCGAGCGGGAGCAAGCTCCCTCGCCACACAAGCTCTCCCCGTTTGAGTGATATTTCCGAGGACACCGTTTTGCGCTCTACCGAAGTCGTGATCATTGGCGCTGGCGCCGCCGGCTTGATGTGTGCCCTGACCGCCGCCGGGCGTGGGCGCGAAGTGTTGTTGCTCGACCATGCGAACAAGGCCGGCAAGAAGATCCTCATGTCGGGCGGTGGCCGCTGCAATTTCACCAACATGTACACCGAGCCGAGCAATTTCCTTTCGCAGAATCCGCATTTCTGCAAATCGGCACTGGCGCGTTACACCCAGTGGGACTTTATCGGTCTGGTCGGCAAACACGGCGTGCCGTACCACGAGAAGAAACTCGGCCAGCTGTTCTGCGATAACAAATCCAGCGACATCCTCGGCATGCTCCTTGACGAATGCGATCAGGCCGGCGTCGAGCTGCACCTGGACACCTCGATCCAGACCATCGAAAAAACCGACAGCGGTTATCTGCTCGACACCACCCTCGGTCAGGTTCAGTGCCAATCGCTGGTCATCGCCACTGGCGGCCTGTCGATTCCAACCCTGGGCGCGACCGGTTTCGGTTATCAGGTAGCGAAACAGTTCGGCCACGAACTGCTACCGACCCGCGCCGGCCTCGTGCCGTTCACCATCACCGATCAGCTCAAGGAGCTGTGCACCGAGCTGTCCGGCACCTCGGTGGATTGTCTGGTCAGTTGCAACGACCAGAGCTTCCGCGAAAACATCCTGTTCACACATCGCGGCCTCAGCGGCCCGGCGATCCTGCAGATTTCCTCGTTCTGGGAACCCGGCGACACGGTCGAGATCAACCTGCTGCCGGATCACGACGCCGCCACATGGCTGCAACAGCAAGTCGCCGAACGCCCGAACAGCGAGCTGAAAACCCTGCTTGGCGAAATCTTCACCAAGAAAATGGCCAATCTGCTGGCGGACAGCTGGCTTGTCTCCAAGCCGATGAAGCAGTACACCCACGCGGAACTGGCAGAGATTGCCGAGAAGCTCGGCAGCTGGAAGGTTGTCCCGGCGGGGACTGAAGGCTATCGCACCGCTGAAGTGACCCTGGGCGGCGTCGACACCCGTGAGGTCTCGTCCAAGACCATGGAATCGTTGAAAAGCCCCGGCCTGTATTTCATTGGTGAAGTGCTGGATGTCACTGGGCATCTGGGCGGGTTCAATTTTCAATGGGCCTGGGCCTCCGGTTACGCTGCTGCGCAGTACGCCTAACGCAGAACCCTGTAGGAGTGAGCCTGCTCGCGATAGCGGTGTATCAGTCGATGAATGCATTGGCTGACACACCGCTATCGCGAGCAGGCTCACTCCTACATTTGTCATGTGTGATGCAGTAAGGAACACTTTTTGCTGTCAGATGTGCTCGGCGCCATTGCGTCGGCGTCATTACTGGCTCAATTTAGCGGCATCGCCTCGGAAGGCCATCGCACTTCATGTCCTCGACCTCGTTTCGTCAGTCTTTGCGGCGCCTGTGGGCGCTGGATAAATTCAGCTACAGCGTGCGGGTATTCATCGCCCTGACCGGCAGCATGGCGCTGTGTTGGTATCAGGATGAAATGGGCCTGCTGATCCCGTTATTCCTGGGAATCATCGCCAGCGCCCTGGCCGAGACCGACGACAGTTGGCAGGGTCGCCTCAATGCGCTGGCAGTGACGCTGGTGTGTTTCAGCATCGCCGCGCTGTCGGTGGAGCTGCTCTTCCCCTACCCGATCATTTTTGCCGTGGCCCTGGCACTGGCCAGTTTCGGCCTGACCATGCTCGGTGCGCTGGGCGAACGTTATGGGGCGATTGCCTCGGCGACGCTGATCCTCTCGGTGTACACGATGATCGGCGTCGACCAGCGTGGCGGCGCGGTCACTGACTTCTGGCATGAACCGATGCTGCTGGTGGCCGGCGCGGCGTGGTACGGCCTGCTGTCGGTGCTGTGGCAGGCGCTGTTTTCCAATCAGCCGGTGCAGCAGAGCCTGGCGCGGTTGTTCCGTGAGCTGGGTTTTTACCTGAAGCTGAAATCCTCGCTGTTCGAGCCGATCCGGCAAATGGACGTCGAGGCTCGACGTCTCGAATTGGCGCAACAGAACGGGCGCGTGGTCGCCGCGCTCAATACGGCCAAGGAAATCATTCTGCACCGGGTCGGCAACGGCCGCCCCGGCTCGAAAGTCAGCCGCTACCTCAAGCTGTACTTCCTCGCACAGGACATTCACGAACGCGCCAGCTCATCGCACTATCCCTACAACGCGTTGGCCGAGGCGTTCTTTCACAGCGATGTGCTGTTCCGCTGCCAGCGTCTGCTGCGCCAGCAAGGCAAGGCCTGTCGTGCGCTGGCCGAATCGATTCAGATGCGCCAGCCGTTCACCTACGACGCCAGTTTTGCCGAAGCCCTGAGCGACCTCGACGCTTCCCTTGAACACCTGCGCATCCAGAGCAACCCGGCGTGGCGCGGCCTGCTGCGCTCGCTGCGCGCACTGGCGACCAACCTCGGCACCCTCGACCGTCTGCTCAGCGACGCGAGCAACCCCGATGCCCTCGCCGACGCCACCGACAGCAGCTTGCTCGACCGCTCGCCGCGCAATCTCAAAGACGTATGGATTCGCCTGCGTACGCAACTGACGCCGACCTCATTGCTGTTCCGCCATGCCCTGCGCCTGCCACTGGCGCTGAGCATCGGCTACGGCATGGTGCATCTGATACACCCTTCGCAAGGCTACTGGATCATCCTCACCACGCTGTTCGTCTGCCAGCCGAATTACGGCGCGACGCGGCGCAAACTCGGCCAGCGGATTATCGGCACGGCAATCGGCCTGACCGTGGCGTGGGCATTGTTCGATCTGTTCCCCAACCCATTGGTGCAGTCATGTTTCGCCATCGCCGCCGGGGTAGTGTTCTTTACCAACCGCACCACCCGCTACACCCTCGCGACGGCGGCGATCACCATCATGGTGCTGTTCTGCTTCAATCAGGTGGGCGACGGTTACGGACTGTTCCTGCCACGATTGTTCGATACGTTGCTGGGCAGTCTGATTGCGGGGCTGGCGGTGTTCATGTTCCTGCCTGACTGGCAAGGTCGGCGCCTGAACAAAGTGCTGGCCAACACCCTGACCTGCAACAGCATTTATCTGCGCCAGATCATGCAGCAATACGCCGCCGGCAAAAGCGACAACCTCGCCTATCGACTGGCCCGCCGCAATGCGCACAACGCCGATGCGGCACTGTCGACGACACTGGCGAATATGCTCATGGAGCCAGGGCATTTCCGTAAGGAAGCCGATGTCGGCTTCCGCTTTCTGGTGCTGTCGCACACGCTGCTCAGCTACCTGTCGGGGCTGGGCGCGCATCGCGAGACGCAACTGCCGGCCGATGTGCGTGAACACTTGATCGAAGGCGCCGGGGCGAAACTGGCCGCCAGCATCGACGAGATCGCCCAAGGCCTGGCGAGCAAACAGCCGGTCGCGATTCAAAGCGATGAAGAGGAAGCACTGGCCAATGAGCTGGAGCAGATGCCCGATGAAATCGATGAGGGCCAGCGTCTGGTGCAAACGCAATTGGCGCTGATTTGTCGGCAGTTGGGGCCGTTGCGCACGTTGGCGGCGCATCTGATCAAGGAGGTCTAGCTACAAGCTACAAGCTACAAGCTACAAGCTACAAGCTGCAAGCTGCAAGCTGCAAGCTGCAAGCTAAACACTGCCCCTGCTTCTAACTTGTCGCTTGTCGCTTGCAGCTGCCTGCTCACATCCCGTGTCGTCGCAACAACTTCTCGTAAGTCCCGTCGGTCTTCATCTCGGCAATCGCCCGATCAAACCCGGCCACAATCTGCTCATGCTGCGGGTTCTTCAGGCTGACCAGGATATGCAGGCTGTTCTCACTCAACGGCTTGGGTAGAAACTCCACCGAGTTACGCACCTTGGCCGATTCCCGCGCCAGGTAGTATTTCGCTACGTACTCGTCTTCCAGCGTCAGCTTGACCCGATCCGCCGCGAGCATGCGCACGCCCATGGCGAAGTTATGCACAGGGACTTTCTGCAGCGCGGTGTCGGCATCGAACGGCGCCGAGTACGCATAACCACGCACGACCGCAATCGGATAAGTGTGCAGCTGTTGCAGATTGCTGTATTCGACCGGAGTGTCCTTGCGCTTGAGGAAGCGAATGCGGTTAGTCAGGTATTCGCCAGAGAACTGGCCGATCAGGGTGCGCTCGTCGTTGTACCAGGCGTTGACCAGCACGTCGTAACGCCCTTCGCCAATCCCCAGCAACGCCCGCGCCCAAGGCACTTGTTCATAACCGCTGGCATAGCCGGAGCGGGCCAGCGCAGTGCTGACAATGTCGGTGGCCAGGCCACCGTTGACCAGCGCGTCGTCGGTAAAGGGCGGCCAATTATCGAACACCAGCCGCAGCTTCTGCGCCGCAGCGCTCTGGGCCAGCAGCAACAATCCGATCAAAGCAACGACTTGCAGCAATCGCAGCATGCTTGAACATCCTCAGCGGGCATCTGCCCGACGTGTCTTCACGTCAAAATCCAAGGCCCCTTACCGGCAAAACCCAAGCGTTGAACATTAGCTCATGCAAGCCGGTGCGCAGTGCTCACCAGCAGATTACACAAAGTCGGCATGACTGCGCGAAAGGAATGATGGCATTTTGACCTTTGTCCCCGACGCTTACGCCATACAGACATCTTCGGCGAGTGCGCTTAGTATCGGCCGACACGTTCAAGGAATCGAAAAATGACTATCGAGTGGATCTGCAAACATCACAGCGATCTGGGCAAAGAGCAGCTTTACGCGATTTTGAAGCTACGCTCGGACGTGTTTGTGGTGGAACAGAAATGCGCCTACCCGGATCTCGACGGTCAGGATCTTGAGGGCGACACCCACCACCTGATGGGATGGGAGGATGATCAGTTGATGGCTTACCTGCGCCTTCTGGATCCGGAGTCCCAGGGCGGTGACGTCGTCATCGGCCGCGTGATCACCGCGCCTGCCGGTCGCGGCAAAGGGCTGGGGCACGCGATGATGGAGCAGGCGCTGAAACAGGCCGAGAAGCACTGGCCGCAGGTGCCGATCTTTCTGTCGGCACAGGCGCATTTGCAGGGGTATTACGGTCGCTACGGGTTTGTCGTAGCGGGTGAGGAGTATCTGGAAGATGGCATCCCGCATATAGGCATGCGTCGTTCTTGAGGGCCCTTTCGCGAGCAAGCCCGCTCCCACATTTTGACCGGATTTTTCTGAAGAACTCGGTCTACTGTGGGAGCGGGCTTGCTCGCGAAGGCGTCAGCCCGATCACCGCGGGACTCAGGGATATTCGAGGACAGCCTTTATCTGCCGCAAATTCTGCTCTATCCACCCTCGATCAATCGCCCCCCACTCACGAATCCGATAGCGCCCGGCATGGTTGCGCGCGCCCTCCTCCTGCTCGAATTCACAGACAATATCCAGATCGGCCAGCGCAGCGATGGTGTCCTGCGCCGTGCGCCGGGGCATGCCAGTGACTTCGATCAACGCGGGCACACTCGGCGCCAGGCCGCTGTCGATCAGCCAGGCCACGTACAAACGACGGTAGAAACTGCTTTTGGTCTTGCTGACGTCCATCCACACCTTCCTGATTGGTCAAGCCTGCATATCGCGCCACGTCAGGTAAACGCGCAGATCGAACTCGATCTGGTGATACCCCGGCAGCATGTGTTCGCACAGCTTATAAAACGCCTTGTTGTGATCCGACTCTTTAAAGTGCGCCAGTTCGTGCACGACGATCATTTTCAGAAAATCCGGCGCGGCATCCTTGAACAGCGAAGCGATGCGGATTTCCTTATTGGCCTTGAGCTTGCCACCCTGCACCCGCGAGACCGTGGTATGCAGACCCAGCGCACGGTGGGTCAGGTCGAGGCGGTTGTCGAACAGGACCTTGTCGATGGCTGGGGCGTTGCGCATGTACTGCTGTTTGAGATCCAGTGCGTAGCTGTACAACGCCTTGTCGCTCTGCACGTCATGCCGCCCTGAATAGCGTTGATCCAGATAGTCACCCAGGCGCCCCTCGGTGATCAGTTGACGCACCTGATCCTGCAAACGCTCGGGATAGGCCTGGAGGTACTTCAATACAGTCATGGACGGGCAGCACGGTTCGAAAAAAGGTGCGCCAGTGTAGCGAATTCAGCCGGGCACTGCGCTCCAGTCAAACGGCTCGACGAAGCGAGCGGCGTCTTCGGCCATCAACGGACGCGCGACCAGGAAACCCTGCACATATTCGCAGCCATGGGCTTGCAGCCAGTGGTATTGCTCAAGGGTTTCGACCCCTTCGGCGATCACCAGCAAGCCGTATTGTCTGCACAGCGCGAGTACCGTACTGACCAGCGAAGCGTCTCTGGACGAATCAGGCAAGCGCGCGATCAGGCGACGGTCGAGCTTGAGCGTATCCAGTTCCAGATCGCGCAGATGCGCCAGCGAACACGGGCCGGAGCCGAAGTCATCGAGGGCCACGCGCACACCGAGATTGCGCAACAGACGCAGTTGCTTGCGGGTCTCGTCCGGGTTTTGCATCAGCGCCTCTTCGGTGATCTCCACCTCGAGCTGCCGGGGTTGCAAGGCGTGCCGCTCCATGACCTGGCGCAGCTCGGTGACCAGATTCGGCAGGCTGAACTGGGTGTTGCTCAAACTTACGCCAAGCACCAGATCTTCACCAAACAGCGATTCCCAGGCTTTGCGCTGGCCGGCGCCACGATGGTAAATCCAGCTACCGAGGCGACTGATCAACCGAGCCTCTTCCAGCAACGGCAGGAACAACCCCGGCGGCACATCGCCAACGCTCGGATGCTGCCAGCGCAACAAGGCCTCAAAGCCACGAATCACACCGCTGCCGATAGCCACCTGCGGCTGGTAGACCAGGTTAAAGTCACGATTGTCGATGGCGGCCCGCACGCTTTCTTCAAGCATCAGCCGCGAGCGCGCCCGGCCGTTCATTTCGGGGTCGTAGAAACGATACTGCTGACGCCCGGCCCGCTTGGCTTCGTACATGGCAATGTCGGAGGCGCGCAGCAAGCCATCGAGGTTCGAGCCGCAGTCCGGATACGTGGCGATGCCGATGCTGGCACCGAGCGCGATGTCCAGGCCTTCGATCTGCTGGCAGACCGATACCCGTTCGATGAGTTTCTCGGCGATTTTCGCCGCCTGCTCGGGAAACTCCAGGTCCAGCAGCGCGGTGAATTCATCGCCGCCCATGCGCGCCAGAATGTCGAATGGCCGCAGACAGGCTTTCAACTGTTCGGACACCCAGCGCAGGACGCGATCGCCGGCATCGTGACCGAGCGAATCATTGACCCGTTTGAAGCCGTCCAGATCCAGATACAAGAGTACCCAACTGCTGTCACTGCGCTCGCCGCGCAGCAGCAGATTCTCCACCGTTTGATAAAAACCACGGCGATTGAGCAAACCGGTCAGTGGATCGGTGACGGCCTGGAATTCGAGTTGCTGGTGCAGATGACGCACCACCGACATGTCCAGCACCGTCACCACCATGGCGTGTTGCTCCGCTGGCAACGCAGCGCAGGACAAGGCCACCGGCACCTGCTGACCAGGCGCGGTGCGCAGCAAGGCATCGTGCAGCCTCAGCGTCTCGCCACGCTTGTAGCTGGCATAAAAGTCGCAATCGGCCCACACCGGGATGTGCGGTTTCTGCAGATAATCAAGAAACTCCCGCCCTTCGAGCTCCCTCACCGGCGCATTGAGCAACCGTGAAATCGCCGGATTGGCAAAGCGGATCAGCCCGTCCTCAGCCAGCACCAGAATCCCTTCGGCCGCGTTATCCAACACCGAGGCGTTGAACGCACGGGCAACCTCCAGATCATGGCTCAAGCGCTGCAAGGCGCGGCGATTGCGCTGGTGCTCCAGCAGCGCTTGCACTTTCGGCTTGAGAATCTGCGGGTCGAAGGGTTTGAACAGATAATCCACGGCGCCGTTGGCGTAGCCCTTGATCACCGCGTCCTGGGATTGCTCATTGGCCGTCAGGAAAATAATCGGGGTCAGGCGCGTGCGCTGGCTGCCGCGCATCAGCCGTGCGACTTCAAAACCGTCCATGCCCGGCATCTGCACATCCAGCAGCACCAGGTCGACGTCGTGTTCGAGCAAAAGATTGAGCGCCTCGAAACCGGAGGCGGCGGTGATGACGTGCCAGTCCTGCCGCTGCAACAAGGCTCGCATGCTGATCAGGTTTTCGGGGTAATCGTCGACGATCAATAGGACCGATCTGCCTTCACCTGGCTGGGGTTGCGCGCATTCCATGCTGCTTCTCTTATCGGGACCGGTAGCCGGCAAAAACCATAAACATACTGAGCCTTCACTCTAGTCGTGGATCCGCTAAAGCAGAAGCTGTCATCCCGCCATCATTTCGCCAAAGTTTCCTCCAGCCGACTAACGGTCGCGCCTGAAGGCCCCGAAAACCGGCGAAGATGGCATTTCGACAGGATGTTGACGTCAATCATCCGCCGGACGGGCATTAACAAAAATTGCCGCTACGCTTATAAAGGCCGGCCCAAAAGGCGCGGGCTAGAGCTTCTGGCACCCGCGTTCCGGATGAATCGAGTGGAAGAACCGATATGATCGACCTCGCAACCTGGAACCTCAGCGTTCCCGTTGGCAGCCCGCCGTACACCGTCGAAACCGAAAAACTGGTGAACGGCTTCAAGGATCAATACTTCCATTCCGACACTGGCACGTTGTTCTTCTGGTCACCGGTTACCGGGTCAAAAACCGCCAACGCCGTCTATCCGCGCACCGAATTGCGCGAGACTTACAGTAACGGCACCCTGCGCAACTGGTATTACCCGGACGCCGACAACCTGCTGCGCGCCACCCTCACCGTCAACCAGGTCCCGAGCTCGGGCAAGATCGTCATCGGCCAGATCCACGCGTACGAGAGCCAGCGGCCGATGGTCAAACTCGAATATCAGTACAAGGAAAAAACCCAGACTGGCAATCTGGTGATCAAAGTGCGCATGCGCCCGGACGATGCCGAAAGCCGCGTCATCACCCTCGCCACCGGCATCAAGCTTGATCGCGAATTCAACTACCTCATCCACCTAAGCCCCGGCGGTGCGCTGGGTGTAAGTGCGGCGGGCTATCAGTGGGACTCGCAGATCAGCGCGACCTGGCGTGACAAGCCGCTGTATTTCAAGGCGGGGGTTTATGTGCAGGACAACACGGGGTACACCAGTGAAGGTGGGCAGGTCACTTTTTCGAAACTTGATATCGATCACGACAAGTAATGCGGGCAGGCGCACCGACACAAGCGGCAACAGGGTTGGGGGCGATGTAGTAGCTATGTATATCGGGTGCGTTTGCACGAGTGATTAGGGTAGGGCGAGTCGACTGTTCGATTCGCGCGCAGCTCGCCAACGAGGGCGGCGCTGCACGGCAAACCTACCTCTAAGGAAACTCGGGTCATGACTCCACTCCCCCTCAATCCCGGTGATGACGCCCTGCGCCGATTGCCGGTGTGCGTCACCACCATCGAGCATCTGCTGGATGCGCAACCGGACTTCGCGGCGGTAATGGCCGCTCATTTACGCCAGGGTCTGGCAAACCTAGTACCCGACAACCCGCCCGATCCCGATGCGGTTTTTCTCAACGAATACGTGTACGACCCGCCCTCGCCGGATGCCCAGGAAAGCCCTGCGCCCACTGCCCGTCTCATCCGCACGCGCAACCTGACTCAGGTGCTGCAAGAAGCCATTGCGACGCAAAGAACGCCGACCGCGCTTGAGAAAGAACCGCAGAATCGCCGAGTCGAGCGGGCGGTGGGCTTCTACTATCGGCCTCACCACACGGGGCGCGACGGTGTAGTCACCGGCCTTGAAGTCGCGGCAGTGAATACGCTGATCGGTGATTTGCAGCAGGACAGCCCAATGCTCTATTGGCTTGCGCTTGAGGCATTCTGGTCGTCGCCCCATGTCACCACGGGTGCGCTGACGGTGCATGAGGCCGTCAGTCAAAAACAGCGCATGGCGTTTCGTCTTGAGGCAGACCTCAAACTGCACGATGCCCAACAACAGCTGCTGCAAGCCGAGCAGGCGTTGCAGCAAAAGCCTGCCGACATACAGCGTCAGACCGCCGTGGACACCGCCAGGACCTACGTGACGGTGGTGATCGAAGGCCGGCAACTGATCGAAAATCTTGTGCTCCACGAGACCACGAACAACGCCACACCGGCGCAAGTCGTCGGCATTACGTTGTTTGCGACAGATTTGCCCGAATGGTCAGCCCCGCTGAGCGGCTGTTTCATCATTACCGAACAATTGCATGGCGCGCGCCCCACCGTGCTGTACACCCCACAATTCGGCGTCGAGATATTCCAGCACTTCAACGCCATGGAAAACTTTCTGCGCCGTCGCCTCGTGGCGGGCCTTGAGAAAACCCTTTTGCTCAAGAACATTGCCCTCAGCGAAAGGACTCGCGCCAGCGAGGTGTTGAGCCAAGGACAGAACTTGCGTTACAGCCCGATCACCGGCGCGGTGTTCAGTGCCTGCCTGAAGGCGTGCCGCCAACAGCAGGACACCGAACTGGATCACGCCTTCGACTCGCCCCGGACCACCTTCGACGCCCTGGCCACGCGCTTGCACACCACACTGGCGTTGCCACTCACGGGATGTCCGGACTTGATTGCGCGCTTGCCTGAAACGCCCGCGCCGATGGCCATCACCGCGCAGACGCTGCCGGACATCGAGCAGCAGACACGCTTGATTCAACGCTGGAACGATCTCAATCAGCAGATCGGCGATGTACTCGACGAGCAGCGGCATCCTTCACTGCAGACGGCCCTCACATCTCTGCTCAAGGAGACCTTCCCACAGCTGCCGACCGATAGCGGATTCGCCGGTTTATATGTAAACCACTACCAGACCGATGACGATGGTCTTCGCCGACTGGAGTCTTCTCGCCCATTGCTCGAAGCGCTGCGCACCTTGTTGCTTTGGGAAAACACCGCTGTGCCCAGTGATGAGGATGACGCTGTGCAACCGGAGGACGCCGCTCCGGTCACCGAAGGCGTATTCAGCAGCCCCACGGCTTGCAACGAAGCCGAGCAGATCCTGCAAAACGGCTCGCTGCCGCAATTGGCTGAGGCCCTGCAAGCGCGTTTGTCCGAACAGGTCAGCGCTTACTGGCAGACTCCGGTCGCCCCCGAGCTGAGCTGCCCACAGGTGCGGTTGATTGACCTGCATCGCCAGGCCCTGGATGTACAGGCGTGCCTGCGCACAGCCGACCAGACCCTGAGCCCACAGGCGAAACAGTTGATCGACAGCGCGCTGCGCTATCCGACTTTGGCCCGGCGTGAGACCAAATTCAGCTATGGCGCGCGGCCTGGCGTCTATCAATTGACAGTCAACAGTGGCACCGCCGAAGGCGCGCGCCTGGCGGGCAGTTTCGTCCTGACGGCCCGGGACGGTTCCAGCCCGGTGCTTCCTCATTGGCCCCATGGACACAAAAATCTCGATAGCCGAGGCGTCGGCGGGAGCAGCGACGCCGGCCTGGTGGTGCTCTATACACCGCATCGGGGCTTTGAAGAAATGCCGACCCTGCAAGCGCTGCGTGATACGTTGGTGGCACGCTTCAATGCCGGCGACGATACCGGCAGATTGCTCGCCGTCGGTTTGCCGCTAGCGGTACAACACACGAAAACCGGTTTGTGGGGCAGCGACCTGCGCCACGCCTTCGCACCGATAGCGGACGACTTTGTCGCCGACAGTATCCAGACATTGCTGGACAAGCAGCAGGCGGATATCCAGACCATTCTGGGGCTGACCGAAGATGAGCCGGACAGTGCAAGCAATGGCCGCACAGAACTGATCGAATTGCTGGATATGGCCGACGCGTTCGTGGCACGTAATCGGCAGTTGCTGGAGCACTGGCGTCCGGACTGGGAAAAACGCCTCAGCCTGAATGACCGCAAGGCCCTGCAAGAGCTGGCGCAGACCGCAGAAGAAAAACAGCAACAACTGAGTCAGCAATGGAAAGCCCTCATCCCCTCCCTGGCGGACTACGCCAAGGGACAGGTGCTGCTGAAGATACGCACATTCCTCGCAGAAAAAGGGCCGGACGGCCAGGCCAGGGCAGACTACCCGTCCGAGGGCGTCGACCCGGACCAGACCATCGTCATCCGAGCCAGCAGAACCCGGACCGGCTCTGGCATACAGGCCGGGTTTGGTACGCTGCATGAAAGCCTCGCAACCACTCGCATGACGCTGACCAACCTGCTGCTGAAAAACAACAAGCCCTGGGAAAAGAGCCTTGCATGGACAGAGCACGACTCGCTGGCGGCCAGGCTGGTTACAACGCAAGGGCGCTGGGTACTTGATCGCCAGGGCAAAGCCGTCAGCCTCGATCAACAATGCCTGGAGCGCTGGGTCAAAGAGCTGAACATTGGTCAGCGATACACGCAAAGCGTGCTGGACAGCCATCTGGCTCCCCAGGCCACTACGACCGATGCCATAGCCCTGAAACAGGTCTGGATGAACAATCAGGCGTGTGCGCTGGAATACTCGGCGCTGTCGGCCCGATTGAGCCCTGATGCCTATCGCAGTGCATTGCACAGCGACAATACGCAGAAAAAAGCCGCGGCATGGATGGCGGCAGTCCTGGCCGGCCCCGATCCGGCAACGCGCCAGACCGTCGACGGACAGACAATCATTGCCAATGCCCTGATGTTCAATCCGGCCAACAACGCCCCTGAGGGACGCGGCGGCCAAACCGTGAACGGCGTGCTGATTCTCTCTGCCGCCAACAGTGACATGCGCGTGCTGTATACGCCGGATGCACCGGACGGCATGGACCTGCGAGAGATCGCCAGCGAAGCACATCTGCCCGCGCTGATGCGCAGCCCGGCCTGGCAGGCTTACCTGAAGGCGCGATTACCAGCGAACACTCGCCTGCTCAACCACCGACTGGCCGCCTACACCGGCGATATGCTGGCCGGACTGTATCGACAGAACTACTTGCACCTGCGTGACAAGACCGACGCCGAAAGCGTGACCAACGAAGAACTGGACGCGCAGTCCAGGTTCAACAAGGTGATGTTCGGGGTCGATGTCGTAACGACGATGCTGGGCGCGTTCCCCTGGGCTGGCCATCTGGGCTCTACGGCGTTGCGCTGGGCCGGTGGCGCCGGTCGTATCAGCGTCCAGACCGTGCGCCACCTGGGACAAAACGTTGCGGGCCTCATTCTCCGTCGCGGGATGGCTGGGCGCGTGCTGTTCGAGGTCGCGACGGCGACGACGAAAGTCGGCAGCGTTGCGCGGTCCACCGGCATTGGCATCAAACCTTTGCAGATGCTGCTCAGGCCGGTGAAGCAAACACCAATCGCCGATCTGAGCGGGTACCAAAGCGCCTTTATGCAGGAACACACGCGCCTGCTGGTCAAGGGCGGTATTCCGGCCGGCTCTTCTCTGGCCGAAGGAACGGGCATCTATAGGTCCCCCGCCAATACCTTGCTGGTGCGCAGCACGGGCGCAAAGGGTGAGGAGCAGGTATTCCGGATCCAGAACTCATTCAACCTCTACGACCCCAAAGGGCTGGTCGCTCCGGTGCTCACGCCGAGTGGAGCGTTTACCTCTTTCAGATTACGCAAGATGCCCAATCAACTCTGGGCACTCGACACTCTGAACCGGTTACCCGGTGGTGGCCCCAAGGCCGACAGCCGAACAGTAAAGGCGCTTAGAGAGTGGGAAGAACGGATCACCGCCAATGCCCGCTCTGCCAATCCTTTACCTACTCTCGACCCCGTACCTTTTTTCAATGAACGAAACATTCCGATACGGTCCTGGAACAAATTCGTCAGACGAAACACAGGAGAAATCAATACGCTCGGCTATGCGATGCTCATGCCGGCAAAACACCAGAAGCTGACAGACGACCTTTTTCAAATATGGCTTTCCATGAATCAACCCACCGAAGAGGCCGCAGAGGCGTTTGCCTGGACTCACCGCCTGCACCCTTTGAGGTGGCGCACCTTCGTTGCAAAAAATGGCGAGCTGACCATCTCCGGCACTATCAGGGCAATAAAACTGCAAAAAGGCGCCGCGGGAAAGTACACCAGGATTACCGACCAGCACTTTCGGGACTGGCACCAGCTTTCTCTCAAACCGGAAAACCGCAACCGCTACGCGGTCGTCAAGTTCGCACTCGATAACGACATTCATGCTGAATCGTGGATGAAATACGTCAAAACCAACGGCGAATTCAGGATGACGATCCGAACGGTTGCTGAACGTGTAAACCGGCTGGGGCTGATAAACACGCAGCCTCAACCGGGGCCTTCGGGGTCCTCTGCCTGAACAGGCGGTGCTGGAGGACCTGAAGCTCCCTTGAAGCAAGCCTGCTTGCGATTGCGCAATATCGCCCGGCGACATTATCGGCCGGGGTATCGCCATCGCGAGCAGGCCCGCTCCTGCAAGCTCAGCTGTGCACCGCGGAGTCCGCCACCTCGACGTGATCCAGCACCCGTTTCACCGCCAGCTCCGCCAGTAGGGTGATATGCGCAATTGCCAGAATCGATTCGGGTGATTCCCTGGAGTTTAATAATTCTGTCCCTTTTTAGAAACAAAGAAACAAAGGGACAACAAAGGGCAACAAAGGGGACAGATTTATTTAAATCCGATGGATCAAGCCGGGGCAACAAAAGCAACAAAGGGGACAGATTTATTTAAATCCGATGGATCAAGCCGCGCAGCCTTCCGAACTGCAGTTGATAAGAGGGGCGTTGCAACGAGGGCAATTGACGGGCAGTCCGCGCTTCACAGACGAAATTGCAACAAAGGGGACAGATTTATTTAGATCACTGCCCCCCCTGTGACGAGGGAGCGTGCTTCCGTTCGAACACGTAGTAGGCCCCGCTTTTTTAGGACCGCTTCGCGCCCCAGCGGGAGCAAGTTCCCTCGCCACAGGTATTTTGTCACTGAAAAAGGTGAAAAAAGGGGGCAGAACTATTGAAATCACCTGCCCTTCTCCGCTGCTACACTTACCTTATCGCTACAAGGACGTAGGAGGCTACATGCCAAGAATGGCACGAATTGTATTACCCAATTATCCGCATCATATCGTACAGCGAGGCCACAACAAGCAAGTCGTATTTGCCGAGCCAGAGGACTTCCGGCGCTATCTCAGCGATCTAAAAGAACTTAAACACCATTTCGGGGTGAAGGTCTATGCCTTCTGCCTAATGACCAATCATGTCCATTTACTACTCGCTCCTGGAGAAGACGCATCTGCACTCGGGCAGCTAATGAAAGGCTTGGCGGGCCGCATGACGCGTTATCGCAACAAGCTCGAAGGACGTTCGGGCACTCTGTGGGAAAGTCGGTACAAATCCAGTGTCGTCGAAACAGACACCTATTTGCTGGCCTGTAGCCGATATATCGAACTCAACCCGGTGCGAGCTGAAATGATTGCTCGGGCACAGGATTACCCTTGGTCGAGCTATTCCTTGAGGCTCAAAGAGACTGCTGAGAACACTTGGCTGGATGAAGGCCCTGGTTTCAAAGGACTTGGCTTGGACCATTCAACCCGCGTGGATCGTTACATAGAGTTCATGGATCAAGCCGCGCCACCCTCCGAACTGCAGTTGATAAGAGGGGCGTTGCAACGAGGGCAATTGACGGGAAGTCCACGCTTCACAGACCAAATTGAAAACATCACGGGAATGCGGATTTCACGGCGCTCTAGAGGGCGACCTGCGAAATAGTGCGGACGCTTACACAAAATCGAAGGGGCAATAGGGATGAGTTAATAAATCTGTTCCCTTTTTCCGTCCTTTTCCCTTTTTCCGTCCCCTTTTTCCTGGGTTCGGCCAGCGAAATGCTCAACAACTTCGCCGCGACGCTCGACGCCTCGCACCGCAAGACTGCGCTGGGTATCGCGCAAGTGGTCATGCTCGGCGAGTTGGCGGTGAATCAGGCGCTGGATCATGTCGAATTGAAGGAGTAGTTCTGCTCCGGAAAAAATCCGCCTCTTGGCGGATTTTTAGGAGAACGCTCTAAAAAATTTACCCCCTTTTACGCCCCCTAAACCTACCAAAGTTATATACCAAGACAAGTTTATCGCCAATGAACATAAAAACCTGTCAGTTATTACAGGTTCAACTTACAAAACAACCGCCTAACCTTCTTCAAGCCAAGAGCTATCACAGCAAAATAATTGGCTGAACGTGCGTGTCTTATTTAGAAACCAGGTAAGACTCGACTCATATTACAAGGAGCAATAAAGATGGCTAATGAAACAACTATCACATCCATCCGAAAAGACGTAAATGGCTTTTTTATTACCGGAAAATCCGTTCCTAACAGCAGGATTTACGTCACGCTATCTCCAAACGGCGCGACTCAACTGGGATCAGGAGAGTCTTACGGAGACGGAAATTTTGGCTTTACAATTAGCTTCCCGGAAAAAGGATTACAAAAAGTTGTTGCAACAGCCTTGGTAAATGGTGTCGCTGACAATACAAGATGGTCAGCCGTATATTCGTATAATGTTGCATAATTTAAACCCCATAATCTCATGCCCTCTATTTTAGCGAACGAGTCCTCCACAAAAAACCCGCCTCTCGGCGGGTTTCTTTTAAATCAGCTTAACACTCAGGCTCAGTTAACCTTGGCGTTCAACTCACCCTTCAGATAACGCTGGTACATCGCTTCCAGCGAGATCGGTTTGATCTTCGAAGCATTACCGGCAGTACCAAACGCTTCGTAACGAGCGATACACACGTCACGCATTGCAGTCACAGTGGCGCCGAAGAATTTACGTGGGTCGAATTCGCTCGGATTGGTGGCCATCAGGCGACGCATCGCACCGGTGGAGGCCAGGCGCAGGTCGGTGTCGATGTTGACCTTGCGCACGCCGTGCTTGATGCCTTCGACGATTTCTTCAACCGGTACGCCGTAGGTTTCTTTGATGTCGCCGCCGTACTGGTTGATGATCGCCAGCCACTCTTGTGGCACCGAGGACGAACCGTGCATAACAAGGTGGGTGTTCGGAATGCGCTTGTGGATTTCCTTGATGCGGTCGATCGCCAGCACGTCACCGGTTGGTGGCTTGGTGAATTTGTAGGCGCCGTGGCTGGTGCCGATGGCGATGGCCAGGGCATCGACCTGGGTGCGCTTGACGAAGTCAGCGGCTTCTTCCGGGTCGGTCAGCATCTGACTGTGGTCCAGAACGCCTTCAGCGCCGATACCGTCTTCTTCACCGGCCATGCCGGTTTCCAGCGAACCCAGGCAGCCCAGCTCGCCTTCTACCGATACGCCGCAGGCGTGGGCCATGGCGACGGTTTGTTGGGTGACGCGGACGTTGTAGTCGTAGTCGGTCGGCGTCTTGCCGTCTTCGCCGAGCGAGCCGTCCATCATTACCGAGCTGAAGCCCAGCTGGATCGAGCGCTGGCAGACGTCAGGGCTGGTACCGTGGTCCTGGTGCATGCACACAGGGATGTGCGGGAATTCTTCGATTGCCGCCAGGATCAGGTGACGCAGGAAAGGCGCGCCGGCGTATTTGCGGGCGCCGGCCGAAGCCTGGACGATCACCGGGGAGTCAGTCTTGTCAGCGGCTTCCATGATGGCGCGCATCTGCTCAAGGTTGTTGACGTTGAAGGCTGGAACGCCGTAGCCGAACTCGGCTGCGTGGTCCAGCATCTGGCGCATGCTGATAAGTGCCATTGTGTGTGTCTCTCCCGGTTGAGGGTCGTTGATCGTGCCAGCCTGCCGGAGCGGCGGCGGCTATTCAAGTTAATGCAGATCGGGGGTTGAGGCCCGGTCTGGTGATTCGATGAAGCCAAACCTGTATGGATACCGACCTGTGGCGAGCGAGCTTGCTCGCGCTCGGCTGCGAAGCAATCGTAAACCCTGCCAACACGGTCATTCTGAAACACCGCATCGTAAGGTTTCGGGATCGCTTCGCGCTCCAGCGGGAGCAAGCTCCCTCGCCACAAAAGCCATTGCCACAATGAATCTGCGGCGTATTCGTTTACTGCGTTTTGCAACCGCGGCCAATCAGGTCATTGGTGGCGACCCAGTACACCAGGCCTTCGTCACCTTTGACGTGAAACGCCAGCATGCCGTCGCTGTACAGCGTGCCCGAGGCGCCCGGTTCTTCTTTCAAGCGATAGACCTGATCGCCGCCGCCGAGGCGAACGTCGACTTCCTTCTGGCCGGCATCGGCGTAACGCCACAACACCTTGGCCTGGCTGTCGCAGGTCCAGGTCGTCCAGTTGTCCGCCGGGGCCGACGACTGAAACAGATTCAATTGCGCGCAACCGCCCAACAATGCCAACGCCGCAACGGCGATCAAGCCTTTCATCCGTGTTCCTCGACTGACAGCACACGCCGCCAGCCCTGAGTTAAATAGTCAGACCCGTCAAGGACAACCATGTTCCTTGACCGGGGTTTGCGTCTCGTATTTGTCCAGGCCATCCGGCCCCGAGCGCTTGTTCAGCACCGGGTTGGTTTCGGCCTGCCAGTCGGCCTGGTAACAGCCTTTCTGCGCCTCACTCGGTGCAGGCGTGGCTTCGGCCTTCGGGTTACTCCCGCAGGCCGCCAGCGTACCGGTCAGCAACAACAGTGCTAACGACTTGACCATGTGAACACTCCTTTGCCTGGCCAAACGGGCGGCCTCAGGCCTTGGCCCGGCTTTCCAGGACTTCAACCGCTGGCAGCACCTTGCCCTCGACGAATTCGAGGAACGCGCCACCCCCGGTGGAAATGTAGGAGATTTGCTCGGACACGCCATATTTATCGATGGCCGCCAGCGTATCGCCACCGCCGGCAATGGAAAACGCCGAGCTTTCGGCGATGGCCTGGGCCAGCACTTTGGTGCCGTTGCCGAACTGGTCGAATTCAAATACGCCGACCGGGCCGTTCCACAGAATGGTCTTCGACGATTTCAGCAGTTCGGCGAAATTGGCCGCGGTTTGCGGACCGATGTCCAGAATCATGTCGTCAGGCGCAACGTCGGCGATCAGCTTGACGGTGGCTTCGGCGCTTTCGGCAAATTCCTTGGCGACCACCACGTCAACCGGCAAAGGCACGCTGACTTTGGCCGCGATTTCACGCGCAGTGTCGAGCAGGTCTGGTTCGTACAGCGATTTGCCGACCGGATGACCGGCCGCAGCGAGGAAGGTGTTGGCGATGCCGCCGCCGACGATCAGTTGGTCGCAGATCTGGCTCAGGCTGTTCAGCACGTCGAGCTTGGTCGACACCTTGGAACCGGCAACGATGGCCGCCATTGGCTTGGCCGGTGCGCCAAGGGCTTTGCCCAGCGCATCCAGTTCAGCGGCCAGCAGCGGGCCAGCGGCAGCAACTTTGGCGAACTTGGCGACACCATGCGTCGAACCTTCGGCGCGGTGAGCAGTACCGAAAGCGTCCATCACGAACACGTCGCACAGGGCCGCGTATTGCTGGGCCAGTTCGTCGGCGTTCTTTTTCTCGCCTTTGTTGAAGCGCACGTTTTCGAACAGCACGATGTCGCCGGCCTTGACGTCGACGCCGCCCAGGTAGTCGGCCACCAGCGGCACTTCGCGGCCCAGGGCCTTGCTCAGGTAGTCGGCGACAGGCTTGAGGCTGTTCTCGGCCGAGAACTCGCCTTCGGTCGGACGGCCAAGGTGCGAGCAAACCATCACGGCCGCGCCTTTTTCCAACGCCAGCTTGATGGTCGGCAGCGAAGCCAGGATTCGCGCATCGCTGGTGACAACACCGTCCTTGACGGGGACGTTGAGGTCTTCGCGGATCAATACGCGCTTACCTTGCAGATCGAGGTCGGACATCTTCAACACGGTCATGGGTCGCACTTCCTACGGTTTTTTTGAAGTTGCTGTTTGCAGATAGTGGTCTGCAACGTCCAGCATTCGGTTGGCAAAACCCCACTCGTTGTCGAACCAGGCCAGGATGTTCACCAGCCGTGGGCCGGAAACGCGGGTCTGACTGGCATCGACGATGGCCGAATGTGGGTCATGATTAAAATCACAGCTGGCGTGCGGCAACTCGGTGTAGGCCAGCAGGCCTTTGAGCGGGCCGTGGCTAGCGGCTTCGCGCAGGATCCGGTTGACCTCGTTGGCATCCGTCGCCGTGGCGGTCTGCATCGTGATGTCGAGGCAGGACACGTTGACGGTCGGCACGCGCACGGCTTTGGCCTGAATTCGCCCGGCAAGTTCCGGCAGCAGGCGCTCGATTCCGCGCGCCAGACCGGTGGACACCGGGATCACCGACTGAAACGCCGAACGGGTGCGGCGCAGGTCTTCGTGATGATAGGCGTCGATCACCGGTTGGTCATTCATTGCCGAATGGATGGTAGTGATCGATACGTAATCCAGGCCAATCGCCTTGTCCAGCAAGCGCAACAGCGGCACGCCGCAGTTGGTGGTGCAGGACGCGTTGGACACCAGCAACTCGTCGCCGGTCAGGCAGTCCTGATTGACGCCGTAGACGATGGTGGCGTCGACATCCGCTTCGCTGGCCATCGGCTGCGAGAACAGCACCCGTGGCGCGCCAGCATTGAGAAAGCGCTGGCCGTCTTCGCGGGTGTTATAGGCACCGGAGCATTCAAGCACCAGATCGACGCCCAGAGACGCCCAATCGATGCCTTCGGGGGTGGCGCTGCGCAGAACCTTCACGCAATCGCCATTGATATGCAGACAATCGCCCTCTACACGCACCTCGCCAGGGAAGCGACCGTGAGTGGAGTCGAAGCGTGTCAGGTATTCGATGCTGGCCATGTCGGCCAGATCATTGATCGCGACAATTTCAAACCCGGCCTTTTCGCCTCGCTCGAACAATGCCCGCAAGACGCAACGACCAATGCGGCCGTAGCCGTTGAGTGCAACTTTGTAGGGACGCGGTTGAGGCATGGGGTTCTCGATTACCGTGGTGAATCAGGCATTGCGATGTTGCCTGAACCAACGCTTTCGCGAGCAGGCTCGCTCCCACATTGGGATGCATTTCCCTGTGGGAGCGAGCCTGCTCGCGAATGGGCG
>NZ_JABWQR010000043.1:0-35211 GCF_014270125.1 Pseudomonas sp. SWRI99
GAGTAGGTCATCGTCAAGATTAAATTCCGAAACCCCAATTGCGAAAGCAGTTGGGGTTTTGTTTTGCCTGCGAGAAAGTTTTGCTATCCCGGCGAAACGCTACCTTCGCAAGCGCTGCCGTCGGGAAAATCCTTCTGAAGTCACCGCGCAGTTTTTGGTATGGTGCAGCTCGTTTTTTAACGGACTGATGCCATGCCCATGGATCGGCACTCAATTATGTCAAAGAGTTGCTGTAGAAATGCCTGAACCTATCCCGATCAAGGATCATGAAAAAGAAACGCGCCTGGTCAACAAACGGTTGATCGCCTGCGCCCTGTTTGTCTTCGCCGTCAGCTGTGCCTTGGTGGTACGGTTGTACATCCTGCAAGTGGTGGAATTCGACTATCACTCGACAATCTCTGAAAACAACCGCGTGCATGTCTTGCCGATCCCGCCGACACGGGGCCTGATTTACGACCGCAACGGTGTCCTGCTCGCCGATAACCGTCCCAGCTTCAACCTGACCATCACCCGCGAGCGCGCCACTGATGTCAATCGGGAGCTGGACGAGGTCATCAACCTTCTTCATCTGCCTGCCGAAGACCGTACGGTATTCGATAAAGCCATGAAGCAGTCCCGTCACCCGTTTACGCCAGTGACACTGTTTTATGAACTGACGGAAGAGCAGATTGCCGTTCTCGCGGTCAATGAGTTCCGCTTGCCGGGCTTGGATGTCGAGCCGCAGTTCGTTCGTCATTATCCTCTCGGTGCGCATTTCGCCCATTCGATCGGCTACGTCGGCCGTATCAATGAAAAAGAGTCCAAGGTGCTCGATCCGGTTGAATATCGCGGTACTCAATCTATCGGCAAAACCGGGATCGAGCGCTTCTACGAGGCGCAACTGCACGGTCACGTCGGTTACGAAGAAGTCGAAACCAATGCTCAGGGCCGGGTGCTGCGTGTGCTTAAACACACCGATCCGATACCGGGCAAAAACATCGTGTTGAGCCTCGACGTCAAGCTGCAGCAGGCCGCAGAAGCCGCGCTGGGGGATCGTCGAGGCTCCGTGGTTGCGCTTGATCCAGCGACCGGCGAAGTGCTGGCGATGGTCAGCAACCCGAGTTTCGACCCGAACCTGTTTGTCACCGGCATCAGTTCCAAGGAATATTCGGCGCTGCGAGATTCCATCGACCGACCGCTGTTCAACCGTGTGCTGCGCGGACTTTACGCCCCGGGTTCGACCATCAAGCCGGAAGTGGCGATCGCCGGTCTCGATGCTGGCGTCGTCACGCCGCAGACCCGTGTTTTCGACCCAGGTTATTACCAACTGCCGGACTTCGATCACAAGTACCGCAACTGGAACCACAGCGGTGACGGCTGGGTAGACATGGACGCGGCGATCATGCGCTCCAATGACACCTACTTTTACGATTTGGCGCACAAGCTGGGCATCGATCGTCTGCACGACTACATGGCGATGTTCGGCCTGGGCGAGAAAGTCTCGCTGGACATGTTTGAGGAATCCCCGGGTCTGATGCCATCCCAAGCCTGGAAGCGCGCCACGCGCCGTCAGGCGTGGTATCCCGGCGAAACCGTGATCCTCGGCATTGGTCAGGGCTATATGCAGGTCACGCCGCTGCAATTGGCGCAAGCGACCGCGTTGATCGCCAACAAAGGCGTGTGGAACCGACCGCATCTGGCCAAAACCGTCGATGGCGTCGCACCGGTCGACGAACACCCTATGCCGAATATCCTGCTCAAGGATCCGCGCGACTGGGAGCAGGTCAACCATGGCATGCAAATGGTCATGCACGACGCCCGGGGCATCGCCCGTGCGGCTGCGGCCGGCGCGCAATACCGCATCGCCGGCAAGAGTGGTACGGCGCAAGTGGTGGCGATCAAGCAGGGCGAGCGCTACAACCGTGAGAAAACCCTCGAGCGCCACCGTGACAACGCCTTGTTCGTCGGCTTCGCACCGGCAGAGCATCCGAAGATCGCGATTTCGGTGATGATCGAAAACGGCGAGGCCGGTGGTCGGGTGGCGGGGCCGGTGGTACGGCAGATCATGGACGCCTGGTTACTCGACCAGGACGGTCATCTCAAGCCGCAATACGCCGCGCCAAGCAAAGCGCCGGGTGACCCGCACGTTTGATCGTGACGGCTTCACAGCACTGGCTCACGCAAGCTGAGCGGGTGCCGTGAAGCGCTCGATAAATAGGCGATCGCGATCAGGCTCCTGGCACCGGGCAGCTCAGGTCGCCTTCCTCGCACTGCAAATACGGCTTCAGCGCCTCTACCCGTGCCTTGGTCACGGCGGTGAGGCATTGGCTGTAAACCAATGGATAAACGCTACCGCCCGCCACGCCGGACGCCGAAAACTGGCATTCGGCATCACGGAAGTCGATCCAGGCCCTTTGCGCGGTAACCAGCATTTTTTTGCTGTCCGGATTGTTCTTCAAGCGCCCGGTGATCTGTTGATACAGCGTGTTCAGCTCTTTATCCGCGGCTTTGTACGCCTGACCGGCACACTGATTCATCGTTGCCTGATCGCTGGCGTTGGCGCAGTCGACGGCAGACTGGGCGAACGGTACGAACAGGAAGGGCGACAGGGCCAAGAGTAAACGGGGGGACATGGGCAATTCTCGCTGTTTCGGAGGTAAGTGGCGAACAGTGTAGCGATTGCGTCGCGCTTACTCAGTCGACGCAGTCGAGACGCTGGTATCTGTCGGGTGTCCGAGTAGTAAAACCACACCACCGGCGACAGCCGTATCAGCCAATCGTAGCCAGTTGTCGGGGTGGCAAATGCGCCTTATTTTTCCTGACTGATACGGTGGCTGCACGGGTTTGATACAACTTCAGATTGGACATGTGGTCATACAAGCCTAGTGTTCAGAACAGGAGGTGACGTATGAAACCAGTACCTAACAGTTTCGAACGCAAAATCACGCTCAAGGCGCCGCGCTCGTACGTCTGGCGGGCTTTGGTCGATGCCGAGGCGTTCGGCCAGTGGTTTGGCGTGGCGCTGGAGGGCAGGCGGTTTATTGCCGGGGAATGGACGCAGGGGCAGGTCACCTACCCAGGTTATGAACACGTCCTGTGGAATGTGCTGATCGAGCGGGTCGAGCCGCAGCAGTTGTTCTCGTTTCGTTGGCATCCGTATGCGGTGAATCCCAAGATCGATTATTCCCAGGAACCGACCACGCTGGTCAGATTCGAATTGCAAGATTACGAAAACGGCACCCTGCTCAAGGTCTCCGAGTCCGGTTTTGCCCATATTCCCGATATTCGCCAGAAAGAAGCGTATTACATGGACAGTCGGGGCTGGGAGGAGCAACTGAGCCGACTTGAGCAGTTTCTTGCCGAGGCGGCGAAGACGCGCCAAAGCGGCAGTGCCTGACAGGTCTAAGGTTTTTCGGAAGTCGTCTTATGGCGAATGTCTTACACGCGCTAGTAGCTTTTACGACTATTGCTGATTGGATCCACTGCGTAATCTACACACATCAACTGAGACACAGGGAGTGTTTCAGGATCAAGGACGATCGACCATTGCAAGGATCGCTGCCGACAGGGAGTCGATAATGGTCTTGGGAAAAACCCGCTTCGGCGGGTTTTTTTTCGCCTGCAGAAAAACATCTGCAACGGTGGCGTGTGAAATTGTGGTGGGGGATTTATTCCCCCACCACACGATACAGGATCAATCAGGAGGCAATCAGCTGGCGCAAGACATAGTGCAAGATCCCGCCCGCCTTGAAGTACTCCACCTCATTTAACGTATCGATCCGGCACAGCACCTCGATCCTCTCCTGACGTCCATCCTCACGAGTGATGATCAGCGGCAGGTTCATCCGCGGCGTCAACTCGACACCACTCAGGCCCTGAATTTCGAAGGTCTCCTTGCCGGTCAGATTGAGGCTCTTGCGATTCTGATCGAGCTTGAATTGCAACGGCAGCACGCCCATGCCCACGAGGTTGGAGCGGTGAATCCGTTCGAAGCTCTCGGCGATGACCGCTTTGACACCGAGCAGATTGGTGCCCTTGGCCGCCCAGTCCCGGCTCGAACCGGTGCCATATTCCTGCCCGGCAATCACCACCAGTGGCGTGCCCGAAGCCTGATATTTCATGGCCGCGTCATAGATCGCCATTTTTTCCCCGGTGGGCATGTAGATCGTGTTGCCACCTTCCTCGCCACCGAGCATTTCATTGCGGATACGGATGTTGGCGAAGGTGCCGCGCATCATCACTTCGTGGTTGCCACGACGTGAACCGTAGGAGTTGAAGTCCCGCGGCTCGACGCCTTTCTCCCGCAAGTACCGGCCGGCCGGGCTGTCGGCCTTGATATTGCCGGCGGGGGAGATGTGGTCGGTGGTCACCGAGTCACCGAGCAGGGCCAACACGCGAGCACCTTTGACGTCTTCGATCTGTGGCAGCGGGCCGGAAATGTCGTCAAAGAACGGCGGATGCTGGATATAAGTCGAGTCGTCCTGCCAGACATAAGTCGCCGCTTGCGGCACCGCGATGGCTTGCCACTGTTCGTCCCCGGCGAAGACTTCGGCGTATTCCTTATGGAACATCGCCGTGTTGACCTGATTTACCGCGTCGGCGATCTCTTGGCTGCTCGGCCAGATATCGCGCAGATACACTGGATTGCCTTGCGGGTCATGGCCCAACGGCTCGCTGCTGATGTCGCTGCGTACGCTGCCGGCCAAGGCATAGGCAACCACCAGTGGCGGCGAGGCCAGCCAGTTGGTTTTAACCAGCGGATGCACCCGTCCTTCAAAGTTGCGGTTGCCGGACAACACCGACGCCACCGTAAGATCGGCTTTCTGGATGGCTTTTTCGATCGGTTCCGGCAGCGGGCCGGAGTTGCCGATGCATGTAGTGCAGCCATAACCGACCAGCGAGAAGCCCAACTGGTCGAGATACTGCGTCAGCCCGGCAGCCTTGTAGTAATCCGTAACGACTTTCGAGCCCGGTGCCAGCGAACTCTTTACCCAGGGTTTGCGGGTCAGGCCTTTTTCCACCGCTTTTTTCGCCAGCAGCCCGGCGGCCATCATCACGCTGGGGTTGGACGTGTTAGTGCAGGAGGTGATTGCTGCGATCACCACCGCGCCGTTTTTCAAGCGATAGGTGCGGCCTTCGTATTCATATTCGGCTTCGCCGACCAGATCGGCATTGCCCACTGCGACGCCACCACCGCCTTCGCTTTCCAGGCGTCCTTCTTCCTTGCTGGTGGGCTTGAATTGCAGGTCGAGAAAATCGCTGAACGCTTGGGCGACATTCGGCAGCGAGACGCGATCCTGCGGGCGTTTCGGTCCGGCCAGGCTGGCTTCGACGCTGCCCATGTCCAGCGCCAGGCTGTCAGTGAATACCGGTTCCTGGCCCGGCAGGCGCCACAGGCCCTGAGCCTTGGTGTATGCCTCGACCAGTTTCACCACTTCGGCCGGACGGCCGGACAGGCGCAGGTAGTCCAGTGTCACATCATCGACCGGGAAGAAACCGCAGGTCGCACCATATTCCGGGGCCATGTTGGCGATGGTCGCGCGATCGGCCAGCGGCAAGTCGGCGAGGCCGTCGCCATAAAACTCGACGAATTTGCCGACCACGCCTTTCTTGCGCAGCATCTGCGTCACCGTCAACACCAGGTCGGTGGCGGTGATGCCTTCCTTGAGTTTGCCGGTCAGTTTGAAGCCGATCACTTCCGGAATCAGCATCGACACGGGTTGCCCGAGCATTGCCGCTTCCGCCTCGATCCCGCCGACACCCCAGCCGAGTACGCCGAGGCCGTTGATCATGGTGGTGTGCGAGTCGGTGCCGACCAGTGTGTCGGGGAAGGCGTAGGTGCGGTCGTCTTCATCTTTGGTCCATACCGTGCGGCCGAGGTATTCGAGGTTGACCTGGTGGCAGATGCCGGTGCCCGGCGGTACCACGCTGAAGTTATCGAACGCGCTCTGGCCCCAGCGCAAAAAGGCGTAACGCTCGCCGTTGCGCTGCATTTCGATGTCGACGTTCTCTTCGAAGGCGCTGGCGCTGGCAAATTTATCGACCATTACCGAGTGGTCGATCACCAGATCCACCGGCGACAACGGATTGATCCGCTGCGGGTCGCCGCCGGCCTTGGCCATCGCGGCGCGCATCGCGGCGAGGTCGACCACGGCGGGGACACCGGTAAAATCCTGCATCAATACGCGGGCCGGGCGGTACTGGATTTCCCGGTCGGAGCGGCGCTCCTTGAGCCAGGCGGCCAATGCCCTGAGGTCGGCGCCGGTGACGGTTTTTTCATCTTCCCAGCGCAGCAGGTTTTCCAGCAGGACTTTCAGCGACATCGGCAGCTTGTCGAGGTCGCCCAAGGTCTTGGCGGCGTCCGGCAGGCTGAAATAGTGGTAGGTCTTGTCATCGACTTTCAAGGTTTTGAGAGCATTCAGGCTATCGAGGGACGGCATTACGATCACTCCTTTGAATCCGCACGGCTACGGATTGAGGGGACGGACAGAGCCTTAAACCTAGCCCTGTTTTGAGTAGCTGGCTAATAACTGGACTCTATGGGCGCAACCATGGTTCCGACTTCAGCTATCATGCGCCGGTTTTCGTGACAGGCGTTGCGGCAACGCAAGGCTTGAGCATCGCGCAGGGGCCGAATCATCGTCCGCTGCCCAGGAGTAAGAATGAACACCCTATTCATGCATTGCCGGCCCGGCTTCGAGGGCGAAGTCTGCTCGGAGATTTCCGACCTCGCCGCCCGGCTCAACGTGGCCGGCTACGCCAAGGCCAAAACGGCCGCCGCGTGCGCCGAGTTTGTCTGCACCGAAGCAGACGGCGCCGAACGTCTGATGCGCGGCCAGCGTTTTGCCGAGCTGATCTTCCCGCGCCAGTGGGCGCGCGGCTTCTTCATTGATTTGCCGGAAAACGATCGCATCAGCGTGATCCTCGCGCACATGGCCGACTTCCCGGTGTTTGGCAGCCTGTGGCTGGAAGTTGTCGACACCAACGACGGCAAGGAACTGTCGAACTTCTGCAAGAAATTCGAAGGTCCGCTACGCAAGGCGTTGACCGCCGCCGGCAAGCTGATCGAGGACGCCAGCAAGCCGCGTCTGTTGCTGACTTTCAAAAGCGGGCGCGAAGTGTTTCTCGGCATGGCCGATGCGGGCAACTCGGCGATGTGGCCAATGGGCATTCCGCGCCTCAAGTTCCCCCGTGAGGCTCCGAGCCGTTCGACGTTAAAGCTGGAAGAGGCCTGGCATCACTTCATTCCGCGCGATCAATGGGACGATCGCCTGCACAGCGACATGACCGGTGTCGACCTCGGCGCCGCACCGGGCGGCTGGACCTGGCAACTGGTCAACCGCGGCATGCTGGTCACCGCCATCGACAACGGTCCGATGGCCGAAAGCTTGATGGACACCGGGCTGGTGCAGCATTTGATGGCCGACGGTTTTACCTTCAAGCCCAAGCAACCGGTGGACTGGATGGTCTGCGACATCGTCGAGAAACCGGCGCGTAACGCCGCGATGCTCGAAGAGTGGATCGGCGAGGGGCATTGCCGCGAGGCAGTGGTAAACCTGAAATTGCCGATGAAGCAGCGGTACGCTGAAGTGAAGCGTCTGCTTGAACGCATCGCCGATGGTTTCAAGGCGCGTGGGATCAAAGTCGATATCGGCTGCAAGCAGCTGTATCACGACCGCGAGGAAGTGACCTGCCACCTGCGCCGGCACGACACCAAGAAAGCCAAAGCCCGCTGAGTTCGGAGCATACAGCCTGTGGGAGCGAGCTTGCTCGCGAAAGCGTCAGGTCAGCCAATACAAAATTGAGTGATCCGCCGCATTCGCGAGCAAGCTCGCTCCCACATCGGTTGGACGATATCCCCGGCAATGCGCGACAATGCCGGCCAGTTTCTGGAGTAAGTCATGAGTGAAATGATCGATACCCCGGTCGACGGCACGCTCGACGCCACCGGCCTCAATTGCCCGGAACCGGTGATGATGCTGCATCAGCACATCCGCGATCTGGTGCCCGGTGGCCTGCTCAAAGTGATCGCCACCGACCCTTCGACCAAGCGCGATATTCCCAAGTTTTGCGTGTTCCTCGACCATGAACTGGTCAGCCAACATGAAGAGTCCGGTACCTATCTGTACTGGATCCGCAAGAAACTCGCCTGAATCAAGGCTGGCATAAAACCAAATGTGGGAGCGGGCTTGCTCGCGAATGCGGTCTGTCAGTCACTGTGATGGCGACTGATCCATTGCATTCGCGAGCAAGCCCGCTCCCACATTTTTTCGTTCTGAGTAAAGTCTTCAACCCGCCGAACGACTGATCCGGATCCGCTTGCGCGCACTGCGCGTCAGGCGGATCGACAGCATCAGGGCCGCGCAACTCAAGCCGACGATCAGGCCCTGCCACAAACCGCTCGGGCCGCGTGGCTCGCCGAGCCAGTCGGTCAGACCCAGTGCGTAACCGACCGGCAAGCCAATGCCCCAATAAGCGAACAAGGTCAGGATCATGGTGACACGCGTGTCCTGATACCCGCGCAGGGCGCCGGCCGCGGTGACCTGGATGGCGTCGGAAAACTGAAACAGTGCCGAATACACAATCAGCATCGCCGCGATGTGAATCACCGTCGGGTCAGCGGTATAGATCGCCGCAATCGGCTCGCGCAGCAACAGCATCAGGCTGGCCGAAAGGCAGGCGTAGGCCAGCGCCGTGCCCATGCCGACGCCGGCGGCAAAACGCGCCTCGCGCGGTTCTTCACGGCCCAACGCCTGGCCGACGCGCACGGTAACGGCCATGCCCAGCGAGTAAGGGATCATGAATACCAGCGAACTGACGTTCAGCGCAATCTGATGCCCGGCCACTACCGTGGCACCGAGGCTGCCGATCAACAGCGCGATCACGGCGAAGATACTCGACTCGGCAAACACCGCGATGCCGATCGGCAAGCCAATCGACAGCAGACGCTTGATCACCGCCCACTGCGGCCAGTCGAAACGGCCGAACAGCTCGCTTGAACGATAAGCCGGCGCCCAACGCTCGTAACCGGCCAGGCCCAGCGCCATCACCCACATCACGATCGCCGTGGCCCAGCCGCAACCGACACCGCCCATCGCCGGCACGCCGAAATGGCCGTAAATGAAGATGTAATTCAGCGGAATATTCAGCGCCAGACCGCACAGACCCAGCACCATGGCCGGGCGGGTCCGGCCGATGCCGTCGCTGGTGCAGCGCAGCACATGGTAGAGCGCCACCGCCGGTAGCCCGCTAGCGATCCCGTGCAGGTACTGCATGCACGGGCCGATCAACTCGGGGTCTACTTTCATCAAGTGCAAAATCGGTTCGGCGGCAAGCAGCATCGCGGTTGCAATCAAGCCCACCACCAGCGCCAGCCACAACGCCTGCCGCACGATCGGACCAATCTCGCTGTGGTTGCCGGCGCCGAAACGCTGGGCGACTTTTGGCGTGGTCGCCAGCAACGTCCCGGTCATCAACAGAAAGACCGGCACCCAGATCGAATTGCCCAGCGCCACGGCAGCCAGGTCCTTGGGCCCGACGCGTCCGGCCATCACCGCATCGACAAAGCCCATGGCCGTGGTCGCCAGTTGCGCGATGATGATCGGCACCGCCAGGGCGAGCAGGTTCTTGAACTCCAGGCGAACCCGCGCAGGGCGGGTCAGGGAAACGGCGGCGGGTTGGTCAGGTACGGAATTCACAGGCAAAGCGTCCACAGAGGTTGATGCGCAAGGCGCCGCATTCTACGCCGCTGACGCCTTGGTCAGGAAAAATCCTCTGTTGCGGATTTGTAAGCGTAAACCCTGCTGGCTGATCGACGCGTCTGCACCTAAACTGCCGATCCGCCCAAGGAGCCCGCCATGCTGATTGTTGCCGACGAAAATATTCCGCTGCTCGACGCCTTTTTTGCCGGTTTCGGCGAAATCCGCCGCGTGCCGGGCCGTTCCATTGATCGCGCGACGGTGGAGCAGGCCGATGTATTGCTGGTGCGTTCGGTGACCAACGTCAGCCGTACGCTGCTCGAGGGCAGCAAGGTGCGCTTTGTCGGCACCTGCACCATCGGCACCGACCATCTGGATCTTGATTACTTCAATGAGGCCGGTATTACCTGGTCGAGCGCGCCGGGCTGCAATGCCCGTGGCGTCGTCGATTACGTACTGGGCAGTCTTATGACGCTGGCCGAGATCGAAGGCGCCGATCTGTCCCAGCGTACGTACGGTGTCGTCGGTGCCGGTGAAGTCGGCGGTCGCTTGATCAAGGTCTTGAAGGGTCTCGGTTGGAACGTCAAGGTCTGCGATCCACCGCGTCAGGCCGTCGAGGGCGGCGATTACGTCAGTATCGAGCAGATCATCGAACAGTGCGACGTGATCAGCCTGCATACGCCACTGACGCGCACCGGCTTCGATGCGACCTGGCATCTGTTCGATCAGCCGCGTTTACAGCAACTCAATCAAGGCGCCTGGCTGATCAATGCCGCGCGCGGCCCTGTTGTCGATAATGCCGCGCTGCGTGAGGTGCTGCTGGAGCGTGAAGACCTGCAAGCGGTGCTCGACGTCTGGGAAAAAGAGCCCGAAGTCGATGCTGCGCTGGCCGAGCTCTGTGTATTGGCGACGCCGCACATTGCCGGATACAGCCTCGACGGCAAGCAGCGCGGCACCGCACAGATCTATCAGGCCTACTGCACGTTCACTGGCCAGCCCGCCAGTATCCAGCTCAGTGATCTGATGCCGGCACCGTGGTTGTCGGAAGTTTCCCTGCACGGCGACAGCGACCCTGCATGGGCGCTGGCGATGTTGTGCCGTGGCGTGTATGACCCGCGCCGTGACGACGCGGATTTTCGTCGCAGTCTGGCAGGCAATGTCGCTGAGCAACGTGCGGCATTTGATGTGTTGCGTAAACAGTATCCGGTGCGACGCGAAATCGAAGGGCTGAAGGTGCGGATTGAAGGGGCTTCGCCGGCGTTGCGGCAGATCGTGGCGGCGCTGGGGGCGGTGGCCGTCTAGAAACCGAGGTGACCGATTCGCGAGCAGGCTCGCTCCCACAAAGACCTTCTGTTCGCTGAAGCCCCCCTGTGGGAGCGAGCCTACTCGCGAAAGCCATACCACCGATCCTGAATTACAGGCAGAAAAAACCCGGCCAACCAGGGCCGGGTCAGGAAGACGGTGGCTATATCACTCTTGTTCGGCAGGCTTGACCAATCGCTTCTCCAGTTCGCGACAAGCGTCCTGAATCATGTTTTCGGTGATCGGTACTTCGCGGCCCTGCTCATCGATAATCGAGCAACCCAGAGACTGGTCGGGCTGGGTGCGGATCACTTGAATCTTGTCTTCGCTGCTGTGTTGCAAGGACATGGCCTGTCTCCTCATCAGGTTGCGTGCCTAGGGTAAAACCGCCGCGTGACCAGGCGATGACAACTCCCTGCGGTCTGTCGGTCGGCGGCATCTCTACTCAAACAGAAATGTCGGCCGGCCTCAACCGGAGCCTTAGACCAATCGTTTCTAGCATCCGGACATCACGGGCATATTTAACCTGACTCATTGTGATTTACAGAGTTCCACCCCATCTGAGTCATCAGGCTGGCCCTATTCATCAGCGCAGACGTGAATTCCATGATCTCAATGCTTTCTTCCCGGCACCGGCGCGCCCTGCGCCTGACCAGTCATTTTCTCCTGCCGTATCGCTGGCACGCCTTTGGCGCGCTGCTGGCACTGATCGCCACTGCCGGCATTACCTTGTCGATGGGGCAGGGCATCAAGCTATTGGTCGATCAGGGCTTCATGACCCAATCGCCGGACCTGCTCAATCAGTCCATCGGGATTTTCATGTTGCTGGTGTTTGCACTGGCGGTGGGCACTTTCGCCCGTTTCTATCTGGTGTCCTGGATCGGCGAGCGCGTAGTCGCCGACATCCGCCGCCAAGTGTTCAATCATCTGGTGTATTTGCATCCGGGGTTCTATGAGGACAACCGCAGCTCGGAGATCCAGTCGCGACTGACCGCGGACACGACGCTGTTGCAATCGGTGATCGGCTCGTCGCTGTCATTGTTTCTGCGCAACCTGTTGATGGTCATCGGCGGCGTGGTGCTGCTGTTCGTCACCAATCCGAAACTCACCAGCATCGTCGTGATTGCGTTGCCGCTGGTGATTGCGCCCATCCTGATCTTTGGCCGACGCGTGCGTAATCTGTCGCGGCAAAGCCAGGACCGCATCGCCGACATAGGCAGCTACGTGTCCGAAACCCTCGGCCAGATCAAAACCGTGCAGGCCTATAACCATCAGGTGCAGGATGAGCAGCGTTTTGCCGCAACCGTCGAGCAGGCGTTCGAGACCGCGCGCAAACGGATTTTTCAGCGTGCCTGGCTGATCACGCTGGTGATTGTGCTGGTGCTCGGCGCTGTGGCCGTGATGTTGTGGGTCGGCGGCATGGATGTGATGGCCGGGCGGATCTCGGCCGGTGAGCTGGCGGCGTTCGTTTTCTACAGCCTGATCGTCGGCAGCGCGTTCGGCACCTTGAGCGAAGTGATCGGCGAACTGCAACGCGCCGCGGGCGCGGCTGAACGTATCGCCGAACTGCTGCGTTCGGAAAATATCATCCAGCCGCCAACGACCGGTCTGGTGACGTTGCCGCCACGGGTCAGAGGTGAACTTGAACTTCGCGATGTGCGTTTTTCCTACCCGTCGCGCCCAGAAAGCTATGCGGTCGATGGCTTGGATCTGACGGTGAAGGCGGGCGAAACCCTCGCTTTGGTCGGGCCGTCCGGCGCGGGCAAGTCCACGGTTTACGATTTGTTGTTGCGCTTTTACGATCCGCGGGAGGGCCAGATTCTGCTCGATGGCGTGCCGCTGACCCGTCTCGATCCACTGGATCTGCGCCGTTGTTTTGCCCTGGTCTCGCAAACGCCTGCGCTGTTTTTCGGCAGTGTGGAGGAGAACATTCGCTACGGTTGCCCGACGGCCACGCTTGCGCAGGTCAAGGAAGCCGCACGAATCGCCCACGCGCACGACTTCATTGAACAAATGCCTGACGGTTATCAGACCCATCTGGGCGACGGCGGCCTCGGCCTTTCCGGCGGTCAGCGCCAGCGCCTGGCCATCGCCCGCGCGCTGCTGGTGGACGCGCCGATTCTGCTGCTCGACGAAGCCACCAGTGCTCTCGACGCGCAAAGCGAGCATTTGATCCAGCAGGCCCTGCCAACGCTGATGCAAAATCGCACCACGCTGGTGATTGCCCACCGCTTGGCCACGGTGAAAAACGCCGATCGGATCGCGGTGATGGACCAGGGCAGGCTGGTGGCCGTCGGGACACATCAGGAATTGATCGCGAGCAATCCGCTGTATGCGCGGCTGGCGGCGTTGCAATTCAATGATGGCCATTGAGACGACTAAACAGGACTGATGCCTTGCGCCCACATCGGGCATCATGGCGAACTGCATGAATTGCCGGGATGAGGATATGAGTCGTTACCAGCCGCCGCTGACCCTGACTGCACGCATGGTTACGCTGATCGCTGAAATCAGCGAACAGATAGGTCAACTCCTGGCTGTGGACGATAGCCGGCAGACGCCTCAGCTGCGTCGAAACAACCGAATCCGTACGATTCAGGCTTCGCTGGCTATCGAAAACAATACGTTGAGCGTTGAGCAGGTCACTGCGGTCATTGCCGGGCGTCGAGTCCTGGGGTTGCCCAAAGAGATACAGGAAGTTCACAACGCTTTTGCGGCGTACGAGTCGATGCCGAGTTGGAATCCCGGAAGCAAACCCGATCTTTTGCGCGCCCATGAGTTATTGATGCATGGTTTGATCGAGGATTGTGGGCAACTGCGCCGTACAGGCGTTGGCATCTACCGAGGCGATCAACTGGTGCATATGGCGCCGCCCCCGAGCCGGATTGCGCATCTGATCGATGACCTCTTGGCATGGCTTGCCTCATCTGATTGGCATCCGCTGATCATCAGTTGTGTCTTCCATTACGAATTCGAGTTTATTCATCCCTTTGCTGATGGAAATGGGAGGATGGGGCGTCTCTGGCAAACTCTGATTCTCAGCCAGTGGCGACCGGTGCTTGCGTATTTACCTGTTGAGGCGGTTATCCGGGATCAACAGGACGCGTATTACGCTGCGCTTTCGACGGCAGATCGGCTGGCAGAATCAACGCCGTTTGTTGAATACATGCTCCACGCGTTGAGCCTTGCACTGCGCGAAGCCGTCGAAAGCGAGTCAGCGACCGACCCAGTAACCGATCCAGTAACCGACCCAGTAAAGAAGCTGTTGCAAGCATTGGAAAACCGGGCGCTGAGAACCAGCGAGCTAATGGGTGAGTTGGGCCTTACACATAAAGCGACATTCAGATCCAACTACCTTAAACCCGCGCTGGCGGCGGGATTTGTACAAATGACGGACCCCCAGAGTCCGAACAGTCCCGTTCAGAAATACCTCCTCACCGAAGCCGGCAAGCTCAAGATGATGCAGGCGCTACGATAGATAGCGCTCAAAAAAAATGCCCACATTCAGATGCGGGCATTTTCTGTGTAGCAAGATCGTTCGATCGCGTCTTGAGCCTTCGGCAGCTCCTACGTAACCGGTATTACCGATTACTGATCATCAAAATACCGCTCATGCCAATCCACCAGTGGCTGTGGCGAGTTGAGCTTCTGGCCGTAGATCACCGAGTACGACAGCACGTTCTGCACGTACTGGCGGGTTTCGTCGAACGGGATGCTTTCCACCCACACGTCGAAGCTCAAATGATCGGCGCCGCGCAGCCACTGACGTACGCGGCCCGGGCCCGCGTTATAGGCGGCGGAGGCAAGAACGCGGTTACCGTTGAACTGGCTGTGCACCTGGCTCAGGTAGGCGGCGCCCAGTTGAATATTCTTGTCCGGATCGAGCACTTGCTGCGGTGAGGCCAGCGGGATGCTGAACTTGCGTGCGGTTTCCTTGGCGGTGGCGGGCATCAATTGCATCAGGCCGCTGGCGCCAACGCCGGAGCGCGCGTCGTCCATGAACGCGCTTTCCTGCCGCGTGATGGCGAATACCCAGCTCGAATGCAGGCCGCGGACCTTGGCTTCACGCACCAGGGTGTCGCGGTGGGCCATCGGGAAACGGATATCCAGATCGTCCCAATATTGCGCCTGGCTGATGGTGCGGATCGCCGGGAAATACCACTTCAGGTCATAGGCCAGTTTGGCCTGGGCAACCATTTCGTCACGGTTGAAATGGCGGCTGACGTGATACCACTCGCGACGGCCGTCGACGATCTGCCCGCGGGCGTGGAATTCCAGGGCGCGGCGCACCCCCGGTGTGTTGCGGACTTTGTTGATCAGCGCCTGGCTGAGCACCAGCGGCTTATTGTTCAGCGAGTACGGCGACTGCGAGCGGTCGGCCGCGAGGAAACCGTAGAAGTCGCGTTCCCGCGCAAGGTTCTTGTACAGGCTCTGGACTTGCGGGTTCTGCGGCTGTGCCAGCTCCAGGCTGCGCGCCTGCCAGTAGCGCCAGCGGTTGGTGGTGGCCAGATCCTGTGGGAGACGTTTGGTCAGTTCATAAGCGTCGTCCCAGCGAGCCAGGCGCAGCAACAGGCGCAGGCGCCATTCCGACACGGTGTTGTCACGCAGTTCCGGGTCGTATTTGGTCATCACGTCCAGCGCACGGCTGTCGAAACGCCGGGCCAGGGTCAGACCGATTTCCCGGGCGATCGCGACTTTTTCATCGCGGGAAAAATGCATGCTGCTGGCGTAGCCGTCGAGCAAGGCCATGGCCTTGTCCGGGTCCTGACGGGCGAGGCGGCGCAGGCCGAGGCTGACCACGTCGGACATCGGCTCATCAGCCGGCGTGAAACGCGAGGGTTGATTGAGCAGCTCGGGTTTCTGCGCGACGTCAACCAGTAAACGACCGCGCGGGGCGAGGGTGGTCAGGCCATTGATCAGGCTGTTGGCCAGCGGATAGTTGCGCGCCTGGGCCGCGAGTTTGGTGCGTTCCCAGCGTTTCTGTTCGGTGAGCTGGCCGTCGGCAGCCCAGATACCGAACAAGGCGTCACAGGCGGCCGGTTGCGATTTACCGGTCAGCCAGAGCTTTTCGGCATTGGCGTAACCCTCGGCCTTCTGGTTATGGCTGATCTGATACTGCGCGTTGAGGCAGTCGAGTTCGGTGAAATTGAGCTTCGGGTCGTAATACTTGACGAAGGTTGCCCAGTCGCCACGGTCGGCCAGCCAGCGCAACCAGCGCAGTTTCATCCAGTTGGCCTGGGGCAGGTCGCCATGTTCGGCGAGGAACTTCTCGATTTCCGCATTGCTCGCGGTTTTCAGGCGTGCGGTCAGTTCGTCGTAGGCCAGGTACGGCTCCAGCGGATAATCGGCCAGCGCCTGGCTATAGCGAAAATACGGGCCGGTATCGCCCTTGGCCAGAGCGCGCTTGGCTTCATCGTAATACTGGCGTTGGGTGGACAGGTCCACCGCCTGGACGGATTGAGCGGCAGCGGCGGTAAGTAGCAAACACGACAAAACACTGAAAAGGCGACTGCGCATGAGACATCCGGGCAGAGAAATCATGACAAGTGCCGACCTCGATCAGCACTGAATTGTCTGTAGCTTAGCCTTTTGCCAGCAAGCGGCGAAAGCTTTGCAAGCCTCGCTGCACAAGTTCGCAACAAATGTTGTGCAGAGTGCTTCGACAGACAAATTGCCGGCCTGTTGAAGCCCTAAGTCAGGTAGAATGCGCGCCCGGTTTTTGGAGAAGCTCATGACCCTGCTCAAATTCAGCGATGTGTCCCTTGCGTTCGGCGCTATGCCGTTGTTGGACAAGGTGTCCTGGCAGATCGCCCGTGGTGAGCGGGTGTGCATCATCGGTCGCAACGGCACTGGCAAGTCCAGCATGATGAAACTGGTCAAGGGCGACCAGAAGCCCGATGACGGCTCGGTGTGGCGTGCCCCCGGTCTGAAAATCGGCGAATTGCCGCAAGAGTTGCCGGTGGCCGACGAGCGGACGGTATTCGACGTGGTCGCCGAGGGCCTCGATGGCGTGGGCGCCTTGCTTGCCGAATATCATCACCTGAGCCAGAACATCGTCACCGATGCCGATCTGGACAAGCTGATGCACGTCCAGCACGACCTCGAAGCCCGTGACGGCTGGCGCTTGCAAACGCTGGTCGACAGCACTCTGAGCCGCCTGCAATTGCCGGCCGACAAAACCCTCGCCGAACTGTCCGGCGGCTGGCGTCGCCGTGTCCTGCTGGCGCAGGCGCTGGTCTCCGAGCCGGACCTGCTGCTGCTCGACGAGCCCACCAACCACCTGGACATCGGTGCGATTGCCTGGCTCGAAGAAGCGCTGAAAGATTTCCAGGGCGCCGTGCTGTTCATCACGCACGACCGTTCCTTTCTGCAAAACCTCGCCACGCGCATCCTTGAACTGGATCGTGGCGGCTTGATTGACTGGAACGGCGACTACGCCAGTTTCCTCGTCCACAAGGAGGCGGCGCTGGCCGCGGAAGAAACCGCCAACGCGCTGTTCGACAAAAAACTGGCCCAGGAAGAAGTCTGGATCCGTCAGGGCATCAAGGCGCGCCGGACCCGTAACGAAGGCCGCGTCCGCGCCCTGAAAGCCTTGCGCGTCGAGCGTAGCGAACGTCGTGAGCGCACTGGCAAGGCTAACATTCAGTTGGATACTGCCGACAAGTCCGGCAAGCAAGTGATGGTGCTCGAGAACGTCAGCTTCGCGCACCCGGGTGGCCCGTTCCTTATCAAGGATTTCTCGATGGTGCTGACGCGCGGCGACCGTATAGGTCTGCTCGGCGCCAACGGTACCGGCAAAACCACACTGTTGAAGCTGATGCTCAGCGGTCTGCAACCCACCAGCGGCAAGGTCGAAGAGGGCACCCGGATCGACGTCGCCTACTTCGACCAGTTGCGCCACCAACTGGATCTGGAAAAAACCGTGATCGATAACGTCGCCGAAGGTCGCGACTTCATCGACATCGATGGCCAGAGTCGTCACGTACTCAGCTATCTCGGCGACTTCCTGTTCAGCCCGCAGCGTGCCCGCACGCCGGTCAAGGCGCTATCGGGCGGAGAGCGTGCGCGGCTGTTGCTGGCCAAGCTGTTCAGCAAGCCGGCCAACCTGCTGGTGCTCGACGAACCGACCAACGACCTCGATGTGGAAACCCTCGAGCTGCTCGAAGAGGTGCTGCTGACCTTCAACGGCACCGTGCTGATGGTCAGTCACGACCGGGCATTCCTCGATAACGTGGTGACCAGTACGTTGGTCTTCGAAGGTGAAGGCAAGGTCCGTGAGTACGTTGGCGGCTATCAGGACTGGATCCGTCAGGGCGGTTCGCCGCGTCTGTTGGGCGTGACCGAGAGCAAGTCGGGCAAGGCTGACCTGAACTCGGCTGTGGTGACCGCTGAGCCGGCTCCGGTGGCTGCGCCTGCCGCAACTGCGCCGGCGGCGAAGAAGAAATTGAGCTACAAGCTGCAGCGTGAGCTGGAAGCCCTGCCGGGCGACATCGACGCCAAGGAACAGCAGATCGCAGCGGTTGAAGCCGAAATGGCTGAAGCCGGTTTCTATCAGCGTCCGCCGGCGGAGACGGCCAAGGTGATTGCCTCGCTGGAGCAATTGCAGGCTGAGCTGGATGCGCTGGTGGAACGTTGGGCCGAGCTGGATGCCTGATTGATGCGCACGTGAAAAAGCCCGGCGCTCAGTGATGAGCGCCGGGCTTTTCGTATGTAGTGCGATCTAAAGGCTGGTGCGGATTAATGTGGGAGCGAGCCTGCTCGCGAATGCGGTGTGTCAGGCGACATTCATGTTGAATGTACCGACGTATTCGCGAGCAGGCTCACTCCTACATTGATCGGTTTTCAGCGTTTGACCAGGTGCACCGCCAATACATCGCAAGGCGCACCGTGCAGCACGTCATTCGCGGTCGAGCCAAGCAGCAATGCCAGACCATGGCGGCCATGGCTGCCGACCACGATCAGATCGCAGGTTTGTTCCTTGGCGAAATGGTGGATTTCCTGGCGTGGCTGACCATAGGTCAGGTGACAGTTGGCGCCTTCGAGTTCGGTGTATTTGAGCTTCAGGCGTTCAAGACGCTCCTTGGCCTGATCGAACTGCTGTTGTTGCAGTTGTGACAGGTCCATTGGCACGTCGCCGCCGAACGCCATGGCCATCGGTTCAACGATATGCACCAGTGACAGCTTGGCGCCATTACTCACCGACAACTCGCGGGCGCGGTGGATCACAGGGTCGCACTCTTCAGTCAGATCTACAGCGACCAGGATGTGGTGGTAGGGCATGAGGTGCTCCTCCGAAGGTTCAATATTGGTAAGTATGGCTGGTTTCAAGCGCATTGGTTGCGAAGTGACGCAATGGGCTCATCAAAAATCGGGAGTAGAGATATGACGGTCTGGATAGTGGTGTCAATCCTGCTGGTGGTTTTAAGTCCGCTGGCCTGGTTGCGCCCCTCGCGCGCGCAAAGCGGTCGCATCGCCCTGCGCATGGAGGCTCGCCGCATCGGCCTGGCCATGCAACTGGCGCCGCAGGAATGGCCGCACTGGCTTTCCCAGGAGCCGCCCAACCCTTGCGCGCAGTACCACCGGCCCCGGCGCGGCAGTCAACCTGCATGTTGGACTTATTGGCAGAAGACGCCTGGTGTCTGGGTCAATCAGTGGCAGGAAGTGTGCGAAGACCGGTTGCTGCTCAATCATTTCGAAAAGTTGCCAGGCAACGTTTTCAAAATCGAGGCCGACAAGCAGATGATCGCTTTGTACTGGGGCGAAAAGGGCGATGCCTCGATTTTGCAGACCATCGACGCAACACTGAAAGCGCTGGCGTGATGCTCGGACTTTTCGCACTGCAACGGTGCGAAGCGTCCGGCAGACGAGCATTAAAAAGCCCGACATGATTCATCGGGCGGGATTGGCCAGGCAGGCCGGTCATTCTTTCGGGCCGATCACGCTCGGCACATTTGCAGGTAGTCCCGCCAGCGTAGCCTGTTAAACAAGGCCGTGAAGGTATTAGGGCGAATTTTCTAATTATTGATTCTATGAATGGCTGTGCATGCAGGTGCATGTTGCTTCTCCTTGTCTTACGGAAATGACCGCAAAGTCGCGTTTCAACCGGCATTTTGGGCGATTGACAATTGTCAGAAATTCCGTGAAGGTGACGTACCCGAATCAAACGGGCGTATGAATTGAGCGTTTGTCTTACTGACCGCTCCTACAGAATCCCGACTATCGCGTTGGCGGGTGTGCCGGGTGGATTGGCGTTAGCATCGACGAAAAAGCGTCCTGCCGAGCCATTCGCCTGCGTCCGACGTGTACTGTTCAGCTTCCATATCGTGGAGATCAGTTGATGATTTACGAAGGTAAAGCCATCACGGTTAAAGCTCTTGAAAGTGGCATCGTCGAATTGAAATTCGACCTCAAGGGTGAGTCCGTCAACAAGTTCAACCGTCTAACCCTGAACGAGCTGCGTCAGGCCGTTGACACCATCAAGGCAGATGCTTCGATCAAGGGCGTGATCGTCAGCAGTGGCAAGGACGTGTTCATCGTCGGCGCCGACATCACCGAATTTGTCGAGAACTTCAAGCTGCCGGATGCCGAGCTGGTTGCTGGCAATCTCGAAGCCAACAAGATCTTCAGCGATTTCGAAGACCTCAACGTACCGACCGTAGCCGCCATCAATGGCATCGCGCTGGGCGGCGGTCTGGAAATGTGCCTGGCGGCTGATTACCGCGTCATGTCCACCAAGGCCAAGATCGGCCTGCCGGAAGTCAAGTTGGGCATCTACCCGGGCTTCGGCGGTACGGTCCGCCTGCCGCGCCTGATCGGCGTCGACAACGCCATCGAGTGGATTGCCGCCGGCAAGGAAAACCGTCCCGAAGACGCGTTGAAAGTCAGCGCCGTCGACGCCGTGGTTGCGCCTGAGAAACTGCAGGAAGCTGCCCTTGAACTGATCAAGCGCGCCATCTCCGGTGAGTTCGATTTCAAGGCCAAGCGTCAGCCGAAACTTGAAAAACTCAAGTTGAACGCCATTGAACAGATGATGGCTTTCGAAACCGCCAAAGGTTTCGTCGCCGGTCAGGCTGGCCCGAACTACCCGGCGCCGGTTGAAGCGATCAAGACCATTCAGAAAGCCGCCAACTTCGGTCGCGACAAAGCGCTGGAAGTCGAAGCCGCCGGTTTCGTCAAACTGGCCAAGACCTCTGCCGCGCAGAGCCTGATCGGTCTGTTCCTGAACGATCAGGAGCTGAAGAAAAAGGCCAAGGCCTACGATGAAATCGCCAAAGACGTGAAGCAGGCCGCCGTACTCGGCGCTGGCATCATGGGTGGCGGTATCGCTTATCAGTCGGCTTCCAAAGGTACGCCGATCCTGATGAAGGACATCAACGAACACGGCATCGAGCAGGGCCTGGCAGAAGCCGCAAAGCTGCTGGTCGGTCGCGTTGATAAAGGCCGCATGACCGCCGCGAAAATGGCTGAAGTGCTCAACGGCATTCGTCCGACCCTGTCCTACGGTGATTTCGGTCACGTGGATCTGGTTGTCGAAGCCGTGGTCGAAAACCCGAAGGTCAAGCAAGCTGTACTGGCCGAAGTCGAAGACAAGGTCAAAGAGGACACGATCCTCGCTTCCAACACCTCGACCATTTCCATCAGCCTGCTGGCCAAGGCCCTCAAGCGTCCGGAAAACTTCGTTGGCATGCACTTCTTCAACCCGGTGCACATGATGCCGCTGGTGGAAGTGATTCGTGGTGAGAAGTCCAGCGAGCTGGCCGTTGCCACCACCGTTGCCTACGCCAAGAAAATGGGCAAGAACCCGATCGTCGTCAACGACTGCCCGGGCTTCCTGGTCAACCGCGTGCTGTTCCCGTACTTCGGCGGTTTCGCCAAGCTGGTCAGCGCCGGTGTCGACTTCGTCCGCATCGACAAGGTCATGGAAAAGTTCGGCTGGCCGATGGGCCCGGCGTACCTGATGGACGTGGTCGGCATCGACACCGGTCACCACGGTCGTGACGTGATGGCTGAGGGTTTCCCGGATCGCATGAAAGATGACCGTCGTTCGGCTATCGATGTGCTTTACGAGGCCAAGCGCCTGGGCCAGAAGAACGGCAAGGGTTTCTACGCCTACGAGGCCGACAAGAAAGGCAAGCAGAAGAAAGTTGCCGATCCATCGGTACTGGAAGTGCTCAAGCCGATCGTTTACGAGCAGCGCGAAGTCACGGACGAAGACATCATCAACTGGATGATGATCCCGCTGTGCCTGGAAACCGTGCGTTGCCTGGAAGACGGCATCGTCGAAACGGCTGCCGAGGCCGACATGGGTCTGGTCTACGGCATCGGTTTCCCTCCATTCCGTGGCGGTGCGCTGCGCTACATCGATTCGATCGGTGTGGCCGAGTTCGTTGCCCTGGCTGACCAGTACGCTGATTTGGGCGCGCTGTACCACCCGACCGCGAAGCTGCGCGAAATGGCCAAGAACGGCCAAAGCTTCTTCGGTTAAGCGCCCCCAACTAGAGTGAGAGTGAACTTATGAGCTTGAATCCTAGAGACGTCGTGATTGTCGACTTCGGTCGTACTCCGATGGGCCGCTCCAAGGGCGGCATGCACCGCAACACCCGTGCCGAAGACATGTCGGCGCACCTGATCAGCAAATTGCTGGAACGCAATGCCAAGGTCGACCCGGCGGAAGTCGAGGACGTGATCTGGGGCTGCGTCAACCAGACCCTGGAGCAGGGCTGGAACATCGCGCGCATGGCGTCGCTGATGACCCAGATCCCGCACACTTCGGCCGGCCAGACCGTCAGCCGTCTGTGTGGTTCGTCGATGAGCGCGCTGCACACCGCTGCGCAAGCGATCATGACCGGTAACGGCGACGTGTTCGTGGTCGGCGGCGTCGAGCACATGGGCCACGTGAGCATGATGCACGGTGTCGATCCGAACCCGCACATGTCTCTGTACGCGGCGAAAGCCTCGGGCATGATGGGCCTGACCGCGGAAATGCTCGGCAAGATGCACGGCATCACCCGTGAGCAGCAGGATGCATTCGGCGTGCGTTCCCACCAGTTGGCCCACAAGGCAACTGTGGAAGGCAAGTTCAAAGACGAAATCATCCCGATGCAGGGCTACGACGAGAACGGTTTCCTGAAACTGTTCGACTACGATGAAACCATTCGTCCGGAAACCACCCTGGAAAGTCTGGCGGCGCTCAAGCCGGCATTCAATCCAAAGGGCGGCACCGTGACGGCCGGTACTTCGTCGCAGATCACTGATGGTGCTTCGTGCATGATCGTGATGTCGGCCCAGCGTGCGCAGGACCTTGGCATCCAGCCGATGGCGGTGATCCGTTCGATGGCAGTGGCTGGTGTGGATCCGGCAATCATGGGCTATGGTCCAGTGCCGGCAACCCAAAAAGCCCTGAAGCGCGCGGGCCTGGGCATCAACGATATCGACTTCTTCGAGCTCAACGAAGCTTTCGCCGCACAGGCCCTGCCAGTGCTGAAAGATTTGAAAGTTCTCGACAAGATGAACGAGAAGGTTAACCTGCACGGCGGCGCGATCGCCCTGGGTCATCCGTTCGGTTGCTCCGGTGCGCGTATTTCCGGCACCCTGCTCAATGTTATGAAGCAGAATAGCGGCACCTTCGGGGTAGCCACTATGTGCATTGGTCTCGGCCAAGGCATCTCCACCGTCTTCGAACGCGTTTAAGCGTCTCGTCGATGGAAGCCGGGGCCCAGTGCCCCGGTTTTTGTTTTTTGGGTTTTTTATTTTATTTTGAAAAAATTTCAGTGAGGGCCGAAGCATGCCGATACAACCTGGGCTCTACCAACATTACAAAGGTCCGCAGTACCGCGTATTCAGTGTTGCGCGGCACTCCGAGACCGAAGAAGAGGTGGTCTTCTACCAAGCCCTGTATGGCGATTACGGCTTTTGGGTGCGCCCGTTGAGCATGTTCGTCGAGTCCGTCGAAGTTGACGGCGAGCAGGTACCACGCTTTGCTTTGGTGCAAGCCGAACCGAGCCTTTTTGACAAGGTTTGAGGCGAGTGCGCACAGAACCCTGTGCTTGACCTCACCTTGTATCAACTATATATAGCGGTGCCGCGTCAGGCGCCAACCGCCTTTCACTTCTAGAATTCAGGAATTTTCTGATCCATGGGCAAATCGCTGGTCATTGTGGAATCCCCGGCTAAGGCCAAGACCATCAACAAGTATCTGGGTAACCAATACGTGGTGAAGTCGAGTATCGGCCATATCCGAGACCTGCCCACCAGCGGTTCGGCTAGCGCCAGCAAAGAGCCTGCTGCCAAGCGCGGCAAGGCTGCTGCAGGCGAAGGTCCGGTGCTCTCGCCGAAAGAGAAAGCGCGCAAGCAGCTGGTCTCGCGTATGGGCGTCGATCCCGAGCACGGCTGGAAAGCCCAGTACGAGATCCTTCCGGGCAAGGAAAAGGTCATCGAGGAGCTGCGCCGGCTCGCCAAGGATGCTGACACCATCTATCTCGCAACCGACTTGGATCGCGAGGGGGAAGCCATTGCCTGGCACCTGCGCGAAGCCATCGGTGGTGATGACAGCCGCTACAAGCGCGTGGTGTTCAACGAAATCACCAAGAAGGCGATTCAGGAGGCATTCTCCGAGCCGGGCGAGCTGGACATTGATCGTGTCAACGCTCAGCAGGCGCGGCGCTTCCTCGATCGCGTGGTCGGCTACATGGTTTCGCCGCTGCTATGGGCCAAGATCGCCCGCGGTCTGTCTGCTGGTCGCGTGCAATCGGTTGCCGTGAAGCTGGTGGTCGAACGCGAGCGCGAGATTCGTGCCTTCAATCCGGAAGAATACTGGGAAGTGCATGCCGACCTCGGCACCACCAAAGGCTCGACTGTGCGTTTCGAAGTGGCACGCGAGAAAGGCGAAGCCTTCAAGCCGCTGAACGAAGCCCAGGCCATGGCCGCACTGGAGAAGCTCAAGGCCTCCAGCTACAGCATCGTCAAGCGCGAAGACAAGCCGACCAGCAGCAAGCCGTCGGCGCCGTTCATCACCTCGACCCTGCAGCAAGCCGCGAGCAACCGCCTGGGCTTCGGCGTGAAGAAAACCATGATGATGGCCCAGCGTCTGTATGAAGCTGGCTACATCACGTATATGCGTACCGACTCGACCAACCTCTCGGCTGACGCCGTGGCGATGGCGCGTACCTACATCGAAGACGAGTTCGGCAAGAAGTACCTGCCAGAGACGCCGAACGTCTATAGCAGCAAAGAAGGCGCACAAGAGGCTCACGAAGCGATTCGCCCGTCCGACGCCAACACCACGCCGAGCAAGCTTGCGGGCATGGAACGTGACGCTGAGCGTCTCTACGAGCTGATCTGGCGTCAGTTCCTCGCTTGCCAGATGTTGCCGGCGCAGTACCTGTCGACCACAGTCAGCGTCGGCGCTGGCGACTTCGAGCTGCGCGCCAAGGGCCGTATCCTCAAGTTCGACGGTTACACTCGCGTTATGCCGCAGATTGCCAAGCCGGGCGATGACGACGTTCTGCCGGACATGGCGCAGGGCGACGTGATGAAGCTGATCAAGCTTGATCCCTCCCAGCACTTTACCAAGCCGCCGGCCCGTTACTCGGAAGCCAGCCTGGTGAAGGAAATGGAAAAGCGCGGCATTGGCCGTCCTTCGACGTACGCAGCGATCATCTCGACCATTCAGGACCGCGGTTACGTGACCCTGCATAACCGTCGTTTCTATTCGGAAAAGATGGGTGACATCGTCACCGAGCGTTTGTCCGAGAGCTTCTCGAACCTGATGGACTACGGCTTCACCGCCGGCATGGAAGAGAATCTCGATGACGTGGCGCAGGGCGAGCGCGACTGGAAAAGCGTGCTGGACGAGTTCTACGGCGACTTCAAAAAGAAACTCGAAGTCGCGGAAAATCCGGACAATGGCATGCGTGCCAACCAGCCGGTGATGACCGATATCCCGTGCACAACGTGTGGTCGTCCGATGCAGATTCGTACGGCTTCCACCGGCGTGTTCCTCGGCTGCTCGGGTTACAGCCTGCCGCCGAAAGAGCGTTGCAAGGCCACCGTCAACCTGGTGCCGGGCGACGAAATCGCTGCGGACGATGAAGGTGAATCGGAATCTCTGGTATTGCGTGGCAAGCATCGCTGCCCGATCTGCAGCACGGCAATGGACGCTTATCTGCTGGATGAGAAGCGCAAGCTGCACATCTGCGGTAACAACCCGGATTGCGCCGGTTATGAGATTGAAGAAGGCAGCTATCGCATCAAGGGCTATGAAGGCCCGAGCCTGGAATGCGACAAGTGTGGCAGTGAGATGCAGCTCAAGACCGGCCGTTTCGGCAAGTTCTTCGGTTGCACCAACCCGACGTGCAAGAACACCCGCAAACTGCTCAAGAGCGGCGACGCGGCACCGCCCAAGATGGATCCGGTGAAGATGCCTGAGCTGAAATGCGAAAAGGTCAACGACACCTACATCCTGCGTGACGGTGCGTCCGGTCTGTTCCTGGCGGCCAGCCAGTTCCCGAAAAACCGCGAGACTCGCGCTCCGCTGGTGATCGAGATCCTGCCGCACAAAGATGAGATCGATCCGAAGTATCACTTCCTGTGCGAGGCACCACAGAAAGATCCTGACGGTCTGCCGGCGGTCATTCGCTACAGCCGCAAGACCAAGGAGCAATACGTGCAGACCGAAGTCGACGGCAAGCCTACGGGCTGGAAGGCGTACTACGACGGTGGCAAATGGACGGTCGAAGACAAGCGCAGTGCCAAGGCGAAGGCTGAGTAAGCCTTAGTTTGCCTACTGAAAAGGCCGCATGAGAACCTCCCGGTTTTCAGGCGGCCTTTTTGTTTTGTGCTTGCGGTGGGATCGGCTGATCCACGACACTGTCCGGCCTGTGTGAAGCAAATATTTCGTTGTGGAGACTGCCCTCATGGCCCACGAACTCTATACCCGTACCAATCAGAAGATCTATTTCGCCGGTCTGTCGCTGGAAGCCCTGGCTCGCGCTGAAGAGGGGCGGGCGATGAATGCTCTGGCGTTGATTCAGGCTGGGCGTGAGTCAGCGTTGTTTCATCTTTATGGCGCGCTGTTGGGGCTATGTCATGAAATCGCCGGCTTCTATCGTTTGCCTCAGGCGAATGCAGCGCGGGCTGAGCTGTTGCTGACGCCTGAAATACTGGAGTCGATGGCGATTCCCGAACTGGCAGAAATGGTCGAGCTGGCGGGGAACCCGGAAACCTGGCTGGCGAAATTGCTGGCGGCGCATTCAGCGCTGTTCCAGCCACCGCGCGTACCGCACAAGCCCAAGGGCGACGTGACGCAGCCGTTGATTCAAGCTGTTAATCTGGATGAAGAGCAGACGCCAGCGGAGCTGAGTCGTGAGGAGCTGGAGAGCTGGAGGCAGAACCTCAAGAGTCTGGCCATCCGTTTTCGTGAAGGCTTGAACGAGTGCTGACAGTGATTGACGCGGTGGCAATCTGAAACATGCTGCTGGTCAAGATCCCAAGCGAAGCCCGAATGATCTCTATATAATCGCTGCCTTTCGTGGAGAACAGACTTATATGCCAACGTCCTTTCTAGAAATTGTCGAGTTACCAGACGGCCGAATCGAACTGCGCAGGGCTGAGGACGAAGGTTCTCTGGTGACGCTGGATTTCTCCGAGGATGCCAAGGCGTTCCTGCAAGGCCAGCATGTGGAAATCGCTAAAGCGATGTTGAGCGTCGGCGTGCAGATGGCGGGTCGTATGGTCGAAGGCGAGTTCGACAAGGAAGAAGGAACGCGGGTTCTTCACTGATCTGCGCTCGTTTTTTCTTTAGCCGTAACTGCTACAGATCGGCTTCTCTGTCCCTTGAGAAGCCCTGCGCTTCACACAGCGCTCGTTATTCGCCAATCAACCCAATCGAATGTTCAGGCTCTGAGCATCGCCCGTGCGCGCGGCGCTGATCAACTGTTGCCGTGAGCTGCTGTTCAGCGGGTTGAGCCAAGTGACCACCGTGTGGCTGCGACCCAGGCGCAATGCTTCGCACGCCAATTGCTGGGCGCTTTGAGTGCCCCGGGGCTGCAACAGCAGAATGCGTTCGCGGTTCAGGCCGGCATCCCGCAGCCAGGTTTGAGTCAGGCTGGCCGGTGGCGCAATCAGTGTCAGCCAGCGGGCGTCCTGGTCTTCGCTCAGTTCGCGAAGGATCGGGGCAAGCAGGTTCAGGCAATTCCCTGCCGCACCGCGCAGTGACAGCTCACTGAATACTTCGGGTTCGGCATGCCATTCGCGCGCGACCACGTCTTTCAGGATCGGCGCCATGGGTTGTGCCAGAAACGCTTCGAATAAAGGCAGTTGTGTTTGCTGAGGTATGTGTGGGAACTGCATAAAGCCTCCTTTAGCGGCGGATGACGCCGACACTCAAGCCTTCGATCACCAGTTCCTGATCTTTCAGGTCAACTTCGATAGGGGCGAACTCAGGGTTTTCGGCAATCAGCCAGACTTTGCTGCCTTCTCGCTTGAAACGTTTTACCGTCACTTCGTCACCGATGCGGGCAACCACGACCTGGCCGTTGCGCGCTTCGCGAGTGGTGTGAACCGCCAGCAGGTCGCCGTCGAAAATGCCGATGTCCTTCATGCTCATGCCATGGACGCGCAACAGATAGTCGGCGCGAGGATGGAAGAACGCTGGATTAATGTTGCAGGACTCTTCGATGTGCTGCTGGGCGAGGATCGGCGCACCGGCTGCTACCCGGCCAATGATCGGCAGGGTGGACTCATCGGGCTTGGCTTCAAAGCCGGGAATTCGGATGCCGCGGGAGGCACCAGGCGTCATCTCGATGGCGCCTTTGCGAGCGAGGGCCTTGAGATGCTCTTCGGCGGCATTGGGTGACTTGAAGCCCAGTTCCTGAGCGATTTCTGCGCGGGTAGGCGGATAGCCGTTGTCTTCAAGGCATCGTTTGATAAAGGCCAGAATCTCGGCTTGGCGTGGCGTCAGCTTTAGCATATTGATCGCTCTGTCTTTTTATACAGTGACTGGGATTATATACAGTGAAGCGGTCTTGGCAATGGCCGTTTTTGCGCATGCCGCCGGACGGTCGACAGACACGTTTATTAATGCGCCAGCCTTGTGTGGTTAAATAGCTGACCGACCATTCCCAAAACGAACCGCCAGGCTTGACAAGGCACAGGCTGAAACGTATGTTTCAAACAAGTGTTTGTCAGGCGCGGAGTAGCCATGGCCCAGTCGGAAACCGTTGAACGCATTCTTGATGCTGCCGAGCAGTTGTTCGCGGAGAAAGGTTTCGCTGAAACCTCATTGCGTTTGATTACCAGCAAGGCTGGCGTCAACCTGGCAGCAGTGAACTATCACTTCGGGTCGAAAAAGGCGCTGATTCAAGCGGTGTTTTCGCGTTTCCTTGGACCGTTTTGTGTCAGTCTCGATAAAGAGCTGGAGCGGCGCCAGGCCAAGCCGGACAACAAGCCGACCCTTGAAGAACTGCTCGAAATCCTCGTCGAGCAAGCGCTCGTGGTACAGCCGCGCAGTGGGAACGACCTGTCGATCTTCATGCGCTTGCTCGGCCTCGCGTTCAGCCAGAGCCAGGGTCACCTGCGGCGTTATCTGGAGGACATGTACGGCAAGGTGTTCCGCCGCTACATGCTGCTGGTCAACGAAGCGGCGCCACGCATTCCGCCCATCGAACTGTTTTGGCGTGTGCACTTCATGCTCGGTGCCGCCGCGTTCAGCATGTCCGGGATCAAAGCGTTGCGCGCGATTGCCGAGACCGATTTCGGCGTCAACACATCCATAGAGCAAGTCATGCGCCTGATGGTGCCGTTTCTCGCCGCCGGCATGCGCGCCGAGACCGGCGTCACCGACACGGCCATGGCCACCGCGCAATTGCGCCCGCGCACCAAGTCAGCCCCGGTAGCCGCCAAGGTTTAACCGCGCACGGGTGGGCGCGACAGCTGGTATCCGCTAAGCTAGCCGCCCATGCCGACTCTCGTTCTGAACCCGATCCGCATGGATTCTGCTGACCTTCCGGGCGCCGCCCGCGGTAGCGGACGTGTGCCGATCGGGTTTTTCGTTTTCAAGGAATTTTTATGACTGCTGGCCTGCAAGGCTCGTTGATGGTGGACGTCGCCGGTACCTGGCTGACGGCCGAAGATCGCCAATTGTTGCGTCAGCCCGAAGTGGGCGGTCTGATCATTTTTGCCCGCAACATCGAACATCCACGCCAGGTGCGCGAGCTGAGCGCCGCCATTCGCGCGATTCGCCCGGATCTGCTGCTGGCGGTGGATCAAGAGGGCGGGCGTGTACAGCGCCTGCGTCAGGGCTTTGTGCGTCTGCCGGCCATGCGTGCGATTGCTGACAACCACAATGCCGAATACCTCGCCGAGCAATGTGGCTGGATCATGGCGACGGAAGTCCTGGCCGTCGGCCTCGACCTCAGCTTTGCCCCGGTGCTGGATCTGGATTATCAGCGCAGCGCTGTTGTCGGTACCCGTTCTTTTGAAGGTGATCCGCAGCGCGCTGCGTTGCTCGCCGGGGCTTTCATTCGTGGCATGAACAGCGCGGGCATGGCTGCCACTGGCAAGCACTTTCCCGGCCACGGCTGGGCAGAAGCGGACTCTCACGTCGCCATCCCGAACGACGAGCGCAGCCTCGACGAGATCCGCGCCAACGACCTCGTGCCCTTCGCTCGACTGAGCAGACAACTGGCCGCCGTCATGCCCGCTCACGTCATCTACCCGCAAGTCGACTCACAGCCCGCCGGTTTCTCCCGGCGCTGGCTGCAGGACATTCTGCGCGGCGAATTGCAATTTGACGGCGTGATCTTCAGTGACGACCTGTCGATGGCTGGCGCCCATGTGGTTGGCGACGCCGCCAGCCGCATCGAAGCCGCGCTCACGGCCGGTTGCGACATGGGCCTGGTGTGCAACGACCGCGCCGCAGCCGAGTTGGCGCTGAGTGCTGCGCAACGCATGAAGGTCAAGCCGTCCGCACGCATCGCCAAGATGCGCGGCCAGGCCTTCGCCAGCACCGATTATCGTCAGGACCCGCGTTGGCTCACCGCCCTCGGCGCGCTCAAAGACGCTCAACTGATCGATTAAGGATTTTCCGTTATGACCGTTTACGCAATCATCGGTGGCACCGGCCTGACTCAGCTCGAAGGCTTGAGCATTCGCCAGTCGCTGGCAGTCGATACCCCTTACGGCGCGCCTTCGGCCGAGGTGCAGATTGGCGAATACGCCGGCAAGGAAGTGTTGTTCCTCGCCCGTCACGGTCATCCGCACCGCTTTCCTCCGCACAAGGTCAACTACCGCGCCAACCTGTGGGCGTTGAAGCAGGCGGGCGCGCAAGCAATCATCGCGGTGAATGCGGTCGGCGGGATTCACCCGGCCATGGGCACCGGGCATTTTTGCGTGCCGCATCAGATCCTCGATTACACCAGCGGGCGCGAGCACACCTATTTCGCCGATGATCTGGAGCACGTCACTCACATCGATTTCAGCTTTCCCTACAGCGAGCCGTTGCGTCAGCAATTGATTGTCGCCGTCGCCGCCGAAGGCTGCGAATACAGCGATCAGGGCGTATACGCCTGCACGCAGGGCCCGCGGCTGGAAACGGTCGCCGAGATCGTCCGGCTGGAACGTGACGGCTGCGACATCGTCGGCATGACCGGCATGCCGGAAGCGGCACTGGCTCGTGAGCTGGACCTGGATTACGCCTGTCTGGCGCTGGTGGTGAACCCTGCAGCGGGCAAGACCACCGACGTCATCACCATGGCCGAAATCGAGCAGGCGCTGCACGATGGCATGGGCAAGGTCAAGTCGACACTGGCGCGGGTGCTGGCCGGCTAAGGATCGCCCATGAGCATTTTCATCGAACGGCTTAAAGGACTGGCATGGACCCGGGCATTCAACAGCAAGGCGCTGGCCAAGGCCCGCGCTTATGCCGACGATGATCGGGTAGAGATCATCGAGATCGATGACAGAAAGATCGAGGCATTCTGCGTCGGTTCCGAAAGTCAGGCGTATGAACAAATCATTTACCTGTCCGAAGATCGCTTGGGATCGGTTAATTTGCGTTGCATATGCACCTGCCCCGTCGCGATCGACTGCAAGCATTGCGCGGCGGTGCTCTATTCTTTGCAGGGCAGTGACCCTGATGTACCGGAAAGTGCCGCGCAGGTCCCGTTGGGTCGGGCATTGGAGCACTGGCTTTCGACAATCCCGGTCCCGGCCAAACCCACCGAAGAAAGCGCGCAACCCGCAGGTACACGCCTGTTTTACAAGCTCAAGCCCACGTCTGCGAGCGGCAAATGGCTGCTCGATATTTTCAAGGTCTACCAGCTCAAGAGCGGCGAGTTACGCGAAGCCAAACCGATGTATTCCCTGGCGGAAATGCTCATGCGCCAGCCCGGCTACCTGTCCGAGCTGGATTTGCGCGTCGCCAGGCTGCTGGTTGCCATACACTCTCATCACGCCTATTACAGCGGTTATCCGCTGGAGGGCAGCAGTGGCGCCGAACTGCTGGAAATGCTCCTGCGCACCTCGCGGCTGTTCCTCGATTTCGAAGACCTTCGACCGCTGACGCCGGGCGCGAAACGCGTGGGTCAGTTCGCCTGGGCCGAACAGGCTGATGGTGGGTTCCGCGCGCAGTGGAGCAGTGCCGAAGCGGCGCAGGAAACCGTGCTGGCGCTGGAGCCGCTTTATTACCTCGATCGCGAACAACGGCAGGTTGGCCCTCTGTTCAATGAGCTGGAAGAAAAACTGGCCTGCCATTTGGCCCTCGCACCGGACATTCCGGCGCGTCAGGCCATGCAGTTCAGCCATCGAATGAGTGCGGCGACAAAAATCCCGCCGCCACACAAACTCACCGAACGCATCATTGATGACGTACTGCCGCAGCCGCAGCTGATCCTTGTCAGCGGTCGAGAGCATTCCCGCTGGGAGTATGTGCTGGAGCACCGCGCCGCTCTGGTGTTCACCTACAACGGTCATCCGGCGCTGGATCGCAACCCGGAGGTGATGATCCTCGACGGTACCGAAACCCAGCGTATTCAACGCCAGCCCGCGGTGGAAAAGAAACTGCGTCAGAGCCTGCAACAACACGGCTTCAAGAAAGCCACGCGCAAGAGTTCGCTGGATCGTCCCGGAGAAATGTTTACGTTGCCGGATGATTCCGCCTGGCTCGCATTCATGCACGAAGGGCTTGCCACGCTGCGCGCCGCGAATTGGCAGATCGAGATCAGCCCCGGTTTTCATTTCAACGTGCAACCGGTTGAGCAGTGGTACGCCGAGGTCGAGGAGGAGGCCGGGCATCAATGGTTTGATCTGCAATTGGGCATCGTCGTCAACGGCGAGCGCTACAGCCTGTTGCCGATTCTTCTGCACCTGTTGCGCACCCAGCCGCGCTTGCTGGATCCGGTCAATCTGGCGGAACGCAGCGATGATGAAAAATTGCTGATCGAACTCAAGCCCAGCGGTTTCGGCGGCGATGCGGGCGCCAAGGTGGCGTTGCCGCTGAATCGGGTCAAACCGCTGATGGCCACGTTAGGCGAGTTGTATCTGGGCGGTCATCACGGCGATGCGCTGCGCTTGACTGCGCCGGATGCTGCGCGCCTGAGTCTGCTCGACGGCGTGCCGCTGGATTGGCAGGGCGGCGAGCGGCTGCGCAACTTTGCCAAGCGCCTGCAAAATTCCAGTCACACCCAAGTCGCTGCGCCGGTTGGCCTTAACGCGCAACTGCGTCCGTATCAGCTCGAAGGCCTGAACTGGATGCAAACCCTGCGCGAGCTTGAGGTCGGCGGCATTCTTGGCGATGACATGGGCCTGGGCAAAACCCTGCAGACCTTGGCGCATCTGCTTACGGAGAAAAACGCCGGGCGGCTGGATTGCCCGGCGCTGGCAGTCATGCCGACCAGTCTGATTCCCAACTGGCTCGACGAGGCCGAGCGTTTTACTCCGCAGTTGAAAGTATTGGCGCTGCACGGGACCGGGCGGCAAAAAGACTTCGCCAATCTCGCCGAATACGACTTGGTGCTGACCACTTACGCGTTGCTGCCGAGGGATCTTGAGATTTTGCAGCCACAATCGTGGAGCGTATTGATTCTCGACGAAGCGCAGAACATCAAGAACCCGCTCAGCAAAGCCGCCCAAGCCGCGCGTGACCTGCAGGCCCGTCAGCGCCTTTGTCTGAGTGGCACGCCATTGGAAAACCACCTCGGCGAACTGTGGTCGCAGTTTCACTTCCTGATGCCGGGTTGGCTGGGCGACAGCAAATCCTTCAATCGCGATTACCGCACGCCGATCGAGAAGCACGGCAACGTGCAGCGCATGCAGCACCTGACCGCGCGCATCAAGCCGTTTTTGTTGCGACGCAAAAAAGATCAGGTCGCCACGGAGTTGCCGCCGAAAACCGAGATCATCCACTGGGTCGAACTCAGCGACGGTCAGCGCGACGTGTATGAAACGGTGCGTGTAGCGATGGACAAAAAGGTCCGCGACGAAATCGCCCGCAGTGGCGTGGCGCGCAGTCAGATCATTATTCTCGATGCGCTGCTAAAGCTGCGTCAGGTCTGTTGCGACTTGCGCCTGATCAACATGCCGCTCTCGGCGAAGGCCCTGCGCTCGGGTAGCGGCAAGCTGATCAGCTTGATGGAGATGCTCGAGGAATTGCTCGGCGAGGGGCGCAGGATTCTGCTCTTCTCCCAGTTCACGTCGATGCTGGCGCTGATCGAGCAGGAGTTGCAGCAACGAGGGTTGAGTTACTCGTTGCTGACCGGCGATACCACGGACCGACGCACGCCGGTCAAGGATTTCCAGGGCGGCAAAGTGCCGTTGTTCCTCATCAGCCTCAAGGCCGGCGGAACGGGTTTGAACCTGACGGCGGCGGACACGGTGATCCACTTTGATCCTTGGTGGAATCCTGCAGTGGAGAATCAGGCCACTGACCGGGCGTATCGCATTGGCCAGAACAATCCGGTGTTTGTTTACAAGTTGATTGCCAAAGGCACGGTGGAGGAAAAAATCCAGGCGCTGCAGCAGGAGAAGGCTGCGCTGGCCGGGGCAGTGCTGGAGGGTGGCACGACGGGTGGTTTCAAACTGGAGCAGAGCGATATTGAGGCGCTGTTTGCGCCGTTGCCTGTTTCCAGGGGTTGAGCCCTGAGTGATTGCCAATATCGGATGACCCCATCGCTGGCAAGCCAGCTCCCACAGATATCGAGTTGAATCACAATTTTGTGTACAGCTCATAACCTGTGGG
>NZ_JABWQR010000044.1:0-32445 GCF_014270125.1 Pseudomonas sp. SWRI99
TTGGTTACTTTGGGCCCCCAAAGTCACCCGCCGTAAGGGCGGAACCCTAAGCAGCCGTTACCGCAGCAACGGATATGTACCCCAAACCACCCAAAACCTGGTCGGCCCAAAGGCCGCCAAGGTCCCCCACAAAAAAACCACCCCCCTTACACAAAATTTCTACATCTTTTCTTTCATGATTTGTGCCGCTGATACGTCTAGTTCTACAGAGCGCAAAAAACCCTTCCCGATCAGACGCTGAAAAGGAGTCACCGCATGTACAACTCGCAACTACCAACGGACGGTAGCCAGGCGCCACAAGGAGTCTCCATGAGCCCACACGCGAGCGATTTCGGACAGCGCGGCGAACGTCACGCCAACGACCGCATCCGCCTGTTGCTCAAGAGCTTCGGCCTGCGCACCAGCCTGATCCGCCTGAAAGTCATCGACGCACTGCTGCTCGCCGCCCACAGCAATCGCCGCCTGGGCGTACGCGGCGTGCACAGTCAGTTGCTCGACCTGGACGTTCCACTGTCCTTTCTCAGCGTGCGCGAAGTGCTCAAACGCCTGTGCGCCGAAGGCGTCATCGTCTTCAATGCCGATAAAAGCTACAGCCTGCATCCACAGGCTGCGGCCGTACTCAATAACGAGTGAGACGCGCGGTAATCGCGGTCAGGGCTTGACCTTGCGGCGCATTACCCCGTTGATCACCACCACAACCACCGCCACGCCGATGGCGATGTACTGAAAGGTCTTCTCACTGATCATCCCGGCGTTCTGCAGCCAGGACAGGCCGAGCATGGTCGCCAGTACGGACACGGCGATCAGAATCGAATAAATCAAGCGTTGCTTCTGGGTCATTGCGGTTTCTTGGAACATGGGCTGAATCCGGTTCGTATCCGCTTGCGTGCTGGCGCATATCGCTCTGCGGGTGCGGCGCTGCAAACGGGACCTCATGTTACAGCCGATGATGCGTTTTGGCTTCATGACGGCACTCACATACGGATTTGCGCAATACCCCCAATCGATATACCCCACCCAATGCCCGCGCTGTCGCGGGTATTTTTTTGCCTGCGAAATACACTCGCCAAGTTTGTTTAATCAGGCCTTCGCTTAAACAAACTGCAAGCATTTGAAATCTAATGTCGCAGCAAACAACTAGGTGTCGCACACGTCTGGCTCTAGGCTCTCGCCACTTGCGGTTAACTGACAAGGACGTGTAATGCACAGAACTCTTATAAACATCGGCCCCCGGCAAATAGCTGTTTTTTGTCTGGCCCTTACTGCGTTTGAACTATTGACTTACATGGCCAGCGATTTGCTGATGCCGGCAATGCTCAATGTCACTGCCGAACTGCACGCCGATGCGCGTCATGTTCCCCACGCATTCAATCTCTACCTGTTGGGGGGCGTCTGCCTGCAATGGTTGTTGGGGCCATTGTCGGATCGCTGGGGACGACGGCCGCTGCTGCTGATCGGGTGCGCATTATTCGGTGCAGCCTGTGCAGCGGCATTCTTCGTCAACAGCATTGAACTGTTCAACCTGCTGCGCCTGCTGCAAGGCATGGGCCTGGGCTTTGTCGTGACGGTCAGCTATCCGGCGCTGCAAGAGGTGTTCTGCGAAGCCGATGCGGTTCGCCTGATGGCCCTGCTTGGCAACGTTGCCTTGCTGTCGCCGTTGCTCGGGCCACTGCTCGGCGTCGTGCTGCTGCAATGGCTGAGCTGGCGCGAGCTGTTTCTGGGGCTGGGCCTGATGACGGCGCTCGTCTGGCTGGGGCTTTACCGGTATATGCCCGAGACTGTCGGCGTCATTCGCCGCGATGGGCAGCGTTCTGTGCCGACGGCCCTCTCCTGGCGCCTCACCGCAAAGCGCTATCGTGCACTGCTGGGCAACCGCCGGTTTCTTTGCGCCAGCCTCTCTCTGGGGCTGATGAGCCTGCCGCTGATTGCCTGGATCGGCCTGGCGCCGCTGTTGCTCATTCGATTGCAGGGCCTCTCGCCTGTGGAATATGGGCTGTGGCAACTGCCGGTGTTTTCTGCGGTGATCGTCGGCAATCTGATCCTCGACCGACTGCTGCCCACCCACTCCCTGCCACAGTTGATTCAATTGGCGCTCTGGCCATTTTGCCTCGGACTGCTGGCACTGGCCGGCTGCACGCTGCTCGGCGCCAGCACGGTGTCGGTGGTTGCCAGTCTGGCGCTGTATGCGGTCGGTCTGGGCATGAGCAATGCCGCCGTGTATCGACTGGCGCTGTTTTCCAGCGATGACAGCAAAGGCCTGGTCTCGGCGTTGACCGGGATGATCTCGATTGCCGTGATGGGTCTTGGCGGCTCGCTGATCGCCGTCATCGGGGGTGGCGCACACCTCGGACTTTTCGCCCTCTGCACTGCGGCCAGCGGCCTGATGTGCCTGCCTTTGTTGTACGGATTACTGCCAGGCACACCCGCTGACTCCGCGTCTGACCAATAAAGGAATATTCCAATGCACGCCTTCCCTGCCAGCGATGCGCTCTGCGCGTTGCCACACCCCTATTGCCTGAATTCCGTACCGACGGGCCTGTTCGACCAGGCCATGGCCGAGATCAGCCGGTTTCATTGCCGGCACACCCCTGGCTACGAACATTGGCTGAACGCTAACGGTCTCGACCTCCAGGACCTGGACCGTGTTGATGACTGGTCACACCTGCCACCGATCCTGGCCAATTTTTTCAAACAACAGCTGTTGCTCAGCCCGACCGGCGAAGACGCCCTGGAGCTGACGTCGTCCGGCACCAGCGGCCAGAAGAGCCGCATGCGCTATGACCCGCGCAGCCTGGCGGGCGCGCAGTTCATGGTCGAGCGAATCTTTGACCACTATGGCTGGCTGACGCCCGACACGCCTTGCAACTACCTGCTGCTGAGCTACGAGCCGCGCGGCGCGATCACTCTCGGTACGTCCTACACCGATCAGTTTCTCTGCCGCTTTGCCCCGGCCAACCGCGTCGTCTACGCCCTGCGCTGCACCGGCGACAGCCATCAGTTCGATGTCTACGGGGTCATCGCGGCCCTGCAAGCATTCGCCGAGGAAGGCTTGCCGGTAAGGATCTTCGGCTTTCCGGCGTTTCTTTGGCAGACTCTGGAGCACATGCGCGCCACCGGTGTGCCTGATCTGAGACTGCCGGCCGCGTCACTGGTGTTTTTCGGCGGCGGCTGGAAAACCCGCGCCAGCGAAGAAATTCCCCGACAGCAACTGTACGCACGCATCGCCGGGCAACTGGGTATTGAAACGGCGCGCTGCCGAGACGGTTACGGTGCGGTCGAGCACGCGGTGCCCTATATCGAATGCGCCCACCATCGTTTCCATGTGCCGGTTTACGCCAAGGCCTACGTGCGCAATCCCGATGACTTTTCTGTCCAGCCGTACGGCCAGCAGGGTTTGCTCGGGTTCGTTTCGCCCTACATTTCCTCAAGCCCCGCGCACGCAGTGGTGATGAGCGATCTGGCAACGCTGCACGCCGGCAAAGACTGCGCTTGCGGCCTGACGACTGACTGGTTCGAGTTGCACGGCCGCGCCGGCACCTCGGCGGGCAGAAGCTGCGCCATGGCGGCGGCCGATTTTCTGGGGAGGCAGTGACATGTATTTGATCAATGGACAATTGCACGCGGATCTGGACCTGCACGCCACACTCCAGACGCTGCAACAAGCACTGCCGCAGCACCTGAGCACAGCGCTGGACAGCGCCACCGTGCTGACCGCCGCGGCCATCTTTGCCGAGCGACTGCACACGCTGAGCCTGCCACTGGATGACGACCAGCGTGAGGCACTGACTGCCTTCTGCCAGCCTCAGACCTTGCAAACCAAGCTTGAACGCGAGCTGGGCGAACAACCGACTTGCCTGCGCCGTATCGATTATCGGCAAGCGCGGTTCGAACGCTGGAGCCCTTTGGGCCTGGTGGTTCACGTGACACCGGCGAACGCGCCGTTACTGGCGTGCTGCGCGATCATCGAGAGCCTGCTGGCCGGCAACGTCAACTGGCTACGACCCAGCCGCAGCGACCAGGGTCTGACCGCGCGCCTGCTGCACGCGCTGGTGCAGTGCGATGCCAGCGGCCAGTTGCGTCATTACGTTGCCGTGCTACCGGTGACCACCGCGCAGATCGGCCAAGTATGCAAAATCGCCAACGGCGTGTCGGCGTGGGGCGGTGAAGCAGCGCTGCAAGCCATCCGCCAGCAATTGCCGCCCGGTTGCCGCTGGATCGACTGGGGACACCGCATCAGTTTTGCCTACCTGACCCCGGACGCGGCCTCGCCACAAGCGCTGGACGCGCTGGTCGATGAGGTGTGTCGCCTGGATCAGCAGGCTTGTTCCAGCCCGCAATGGCTGTTGGTCGACAGCGCAGAACCAGCGGTGCTGCAAGCCATCGGTACGGCGCTGGCGCAGGCATTCGAGCGCCGCGCCGGACAATGGCCGGCGCTGGTGCCGACGGTTCAGGAAGCCTGCGAGATCACCACGCAGACCCTGATGGCCGGCTTGCGCCAGAGCTTTACCGGGGTGACCACGCAGGTCTGGAGCGCGCCGGGCTGGCGGGTGATCTGGAGCCATGAAGCGCCGCTCGCACCGTCACCGCTGTTTCGTACGCTGCTGCTCAAACCGTTGCCACGTGCGCAACTGAGCGAAAACCTGTTGCCGTGGCGCAATGTTTTGCAGAGCTGCGCGCTGGTGTGCGCCGAAACGCAGATCGCCGAACTGTCGCGCAGGCTGATTGCGGCGGGCGTCAGCCGAATCACGCCGACCGGCACGATCCACGATGGCTACGATGGCGAACCCCACGACGGCGTCTACGCCTTGCAGCGCTTGAGCCGGCGGGTGTCGGTGAGTGTCTCGCCGACGCAGTTGCCCACGCACACGAGCCTCGACCCGCGGCCCGCCGCGCCGAGGCTGGCGGGCCTGCCCATCACCGACAAAGCCGCGTTTATCGCACGGCCGACGGAAGCGGCGGCGCAGCTGTTTTTCCGCTCGGGCGGTAGCAGTGGCACGCCGGCACTGGCGGGCTTCAGCTACCGTGATTTTCAGCGGCAGATGCGCGCGGCGGCCGACGGCTTGTTCGCGGCAGGCCTCGACCCGCAACGCGACAAAGTGATGAATCTGTTCTTCGGCGGCAGCCTGTACGGCGGCTTCTTCAGTTTCGCCAAAGTGCTGGAACTGCTGGGTGCCACTCACCTGCCAATGGGCGCGCCCGGCGACGATGATTACAGCGACATTGCGCAACTGATCATCGAACAGCGCGTCACGGTGCTGATCGGCATGCCCAGCACCCTGCATCGCTTGTTCCTCAACGAACAGCAGCGTCTGCGCGAATACGGGGCCATTGAAAAGGTCTTTCTCGGCGGCGAGCATCTCAGCGATCCGTGCCGCGCGCTCTTGCAGGATTGCGGCGTCACCAGCATCCGTTCAGCGCTGTACGGCAGTGTCGATGCCGGGCCTTTCGGGCATGCCTGCGCCGCGACTGGCGACGGCGTGTTCCACCTGATGGAGACGATTCAACATCTGGAAATCGTCGCCATGGACGATGACCGGCCCGTGGTTGGCGAGGAAATCGGCCGTTTACTGTTCACCTCCAAAGCACGTGAGGCCCAGCAGGTGCAGCGCTATGAAGTCGGCGACACGGGGCGCTGGCTCCCCGGCGAATGCGCCTGCGGGCTGAGCTCGCCACGCTTTGAACTGCTGCAGCGCCACGGCCGGCTACTGCGCATCGGCAGCGATTTCATCTGTGTGGACGCACTCGCGCGGCACCTGCAGGCGCCGTTCCAGCTGTACCTCGACCATGCGCCCGAGGGCCTGGAACGCTTGTTGATTCGCAGTCCCGGCGATCCGGCAGACATTCAGGGCCGCCTGGAGCACTACACCACGCTGAGCAACCTGATTCGCACCGGGCTGCTTACGGTGCAAATCGAGGTCTGCGCACCGCAGCAATTCTGCAAGAACAGACACAGTGGAAAGGTACCGCCAGTGATTGACGCGCGCCGTTAAACGCCTCCAACGCACACAGCCTGAATAATTAGAGAAAGATGTTATGGACACTTCACTTGAACTTAACAAGTTGCTCGCCTTTGCTCGCGAACATTCACCGTATTACGCCCGCCATCGGCAACATGTTGCACCGCCAGTCGCCACGCTCGACGAACTTCCTTTGGTTGACCCAGAACGATATTGGGCACATAGCGAGAACTTCGCTGATTGGCCGGTACTGACATCAACCGTAGAACGCGCACTGGTGTTCAAGACCGGTGGAACCGCCAGCGCCGGTAAGCTTTCGGTATTTACCCGCGATGAGTGGCAGACACTGGTGCGCGACTTCGGCGGCCAGCTTGCCGGCCAACTCAAGCCGGGCGATCGGGTCGCCAACCTGTTTTTCGTCGGCGATCTCTATGCCAGTTTCATCTTTATCCACGATGCACTGGCGTACGAAACCGCAGGTGTCACTGAATACCCTTTTACCGGCGCGGTCGAGCCAGCGGTGCTGGTTGATGCCATTCGGCAACACGCTATCAATGTGCTGGCCGGCGTGCCCGCGCAGTTGCTCGGGTTCGCCGACGTGTTACAGCGCCAAGGCCAGACCCTGCCAGAGGTTGACGGCGTGCTCTACGGCGGGGAAAGCCTGTTCGCCGGGCAACTGCAGATGCTGCGCAGGGTCTTTCCCAATGCACGAATCGCCTCCATCGGCTACGCCAGTGTCGACGCCGGCTTCATCGGCGCCTCGTCCGCGGATTGCGCCTTGGGCGAACACCGGATGCTGCCCGGCCACAGCGTGCTGGAAATCATTGATGAGCACACCGGCGAAGTCATCGAAGCCTGCGACCGCAGCGGGCGGCTGGTGCTGACCAACCTCACCCGTCGCTTGATGCCGTTGATCCGCTACCCGGTCGGCGACCTGGCTTGCTGGCGAGAACCGGCCACCGCGCCGATGCGCAAGTTTGCCTTGATGGGTCGCAGCGCGAGCAGTCAGCGCGTACGGGTCAGCAGCCTGACCCTGGTGATCGAGGACATCGCCAGGATTGTGCAGCGCCACACCGGCAGTGACGACTGGCAACTGGTCATCAGCCAATCGGCGAATGTCGATGTCGTCAGCCTGAAGTGGGCGTCCGACACCCAGCCACCCGCGACGGCGCAAGCCAGCGCAGCCTTGCTGGAAGCCTGGCACGCGCAGAACCCGCAGGCGGCGCAACTGAGTGCCGAGCGGCTGCTGCAATTGCAGGTCATCGCTTGCCCAAGCGCACAACTCGCGCGTCATCCACGCTCCGGCAAGCGCCAGCGCGTCGTCGACCTGCGCGTATACCCAGCCTCTGGTCAGGAGCAACGTCCATGGACAACCTGACGCTACGCAGCTATCGCAGTGCCGACGCGGGAGCCGTCAGCCGCCTGTTCCGGGAGATTTATGGCGAACACTACGTACAGCCCCACGTGTACTTGCCGTTGATGATCAACCAGAACCATGGTGACGGGACCTGGCATTCGCTGGTGGCGCAAATCGGTAAAAAGATTCTCGGTCACGCCACGCTCTGCCGGAGTGTCGAATCGCAAACGGCGGAACTGGCCTTGAGCGTGGTCCACCCGGCGACACGCGGACAGAACATTGCCACCCAGTTGGGCACACGGCTGTTGATACATGCGCAAGCGCTGCGCTGCCGGGGCGTGACCATCAAGCAAGTGACGCAGCATGACTACACGCAACGCATGGCTGAGCGGCTGGGTTTTTGCAGCACCGGATTGCTGCTCGACTATGTGCCCTCGCCGTTTGGCGAGCCTTTGGCTGAGTCCATCGTTATCGGTTTCATGCCTATCGACGGTTACCGCAGGCCACTTCCGGCACTGCTGTGGCCGGAACGCTTTCGCGAGTTCATGGAACACTTGAGTGAGGTATACGGAACGCAGGAGAAAGAAGTCCCCTGGGTGGGTGCGCCGATTCATGTCGAGCAACGTTTCATGCGCTATGACGTGACCCTGGAAAAGCTCGACAGCAGGTTACTCAAGCAACTGCGAAGGCTGCCGCGGCACTGGATGATTTCCATCAGGCTCAGGCTGGCGACGGGGTTTGCCAGTGCCGTGGAAAATCTGTCGAAAATAGGCTTCAGCTTCACCGGGATTGCCCCGAACGATCGCTGTGAGGGATGGCTGGCGCTGTTTCACCGGGGCTATTGCGCGCGCACGTTGCAGTTGCATTGCCCGCATATCCAGCGTTTGCATGATCAGGCCCAACAGCCCGCCGACGAGGCGGCTGCGCATTCGTGAGTCACCATCGCCCGTTCACGCGCTGAACGGGCTGCAACGGTGCGGTTCAGGCCTTGGCTCTGACACCTTCGTCGGCCGGCTTCGCGGCGTTGCCTTCCCCATAGGTTTTCAGGTTCTGCAGCACATAAATGGCTTTCTTGAACTCGGGAATCAGATTCTTGCCGTAGGCGTTGCCATTGAGGCCATTGGTCTGGATGGCATCGAGTTGGGTCGCGAAATATTCCAGTGCGTTGAATTTGGCATCGACATCCTTGGTCACGCCGAAACGGTCGAACTTGTCGCCGGCATTCATCAGGGTGAAGGAGGTGATTTCCGAGATCAGTCCACGCCCACGCAGGAACGCACTCAAATTGCCCAGTTGCTTGACCGACACATTGGCAGGATCGAAGCCCTTGATCTGCTTGCGCAAACCCTGTTTGTCCATTTCGGCGGTGTTCAATGCGTTGGGGTCGTTGCCGACCATGGTCAGCATCTGCTGCACCTTGACGCTCTGGGCCACTTCTTTCTTGGCGCCGGTGTTGCGCACCATAACCCCTGCTTTGCTTTCCCAGCCGCCGACAATACCGATCGTCATGAGAAGACTCCCTGTGAATGACGTAAAAATATCCGCGTCGAAGCGGATGAATGGGCGCGAGTATCGGTCGGCAGACTGATGGCACCAACCTGTTTCTGCACTTTTTTACAATTCTCGTACATTCCCGATACAAACACGCAACTCCCCGCAAACCCTGTCGCAGAGCTGTCATCAACCCGCAACACAACTGACTTTTCCCGGCTGGCAGATGGACTGATCCGCTTGGGTGTATCGGTTTTGATACGGCTTCCTCATCGGTGCCGGGATTTTTTCAGCACGTGCGTACCTCAAGGTTCGCGCAACAACGACGATACGCTGGTGATACCCGCACTGTTCGCCCCTCGCCACCTCACTAGAAGCGCTGCTCAAGGACCGGTTTCCATGCCCGTATTCCGCACCATTCAGGCCCGCTACACGCTGTTTCTGGTTCTGTTCATCCTATTGTTGTCGGTGCTGACAGTGGTCGGCATCGGCTACCTGGTCGCGCCTACACTTCGCGATACCGAAGAACAAGTGGTGCTCAACCGCATCGCCGAGGTCGCCGAGCACATACAGGGCGAACTGAACAAAGTGCAGGCCCAGCAGCGCAGCATCACTCAGACCATCCCGCTGCTCGACAGCGCGGCGATCGACACGGTGCTGCCGGGGCTGGTCGATCAATACGGCGAGCTGAAGGTGTTCGGCGGCGGGATCTGGCCTCTGCCGGGGCAGCGTGAAGCCGGGCGCAACAAATTCAGCACGTTCTGGCACCGTGACGCGTCCGGCAACCTCAAGGTCAATACCTTCTGGAACAGCGACGCCGCGCCGAACTACTACGACCAGACCTGGCACAAGGGCGGCATGGCCACGCCGCGCGGCCAATGCGCCTGGGCGGCGGCCTATAAGGACGACGCCAGTGCCGAGCCGCGCACCAATTGCGCCATGGCGATTTACAAGAACGGCAATGCCTGGGGCGTGTCGACCATCGACGTCACCCTTGGTTTCTTCAACGATCTGGTGGCGCGCAAGGAAAAGGACCTCAACGCCCAGATGCTGATCGTCGAAGCGGACGGCAAGATCATCAGCAACAGCTCGCGCATCAGCGGCCCGATCGTGCTGAAGAACATCAGCGAACTGGCCGCGTCTTCCACCTTCGCCAGCCAGGTCAAAGCCGGGCTGTTGAACCGCGATCAGGCGCAACGCATCGAGTTCGACAACAACGGTGAAGCCAGCACCTTCTTCATGCGCCCGATCGAGGGTACGCCATGGTTCCTCGCCACTGCCCTGCCGACAAAAATGCTCACGGCCCAGCGCGATGACGTACTCAGCAGCCTGAGCCTGATCCAGATTCCGCTGGTGATCCTGCTGGTGCTGTTGCAGGTCTACGCGATCCGCCAGTTGGTGCAACGCATGAAAGCCCTGAAAGCCAACATCGATTTGCTGTCCAGTGGCGATGCCGATCTGACCCGACGCATCACCATTCGCGCCGAAGACGAACTCGGTGCCATCGGCCATTCGGTGAACACGTTCATTGCCTACCTGCAAAACATGATCGGAGAAGTGACTCAGGCCACCGGCGCCATGGCCTCGAGTCTGGACAATCTGCAACGCACTTCGGCGCACACCAGCCAGATCCTGCTGCGCCACGCCGAGGAAACCGACCAGACCGTCACCGCGATTACCGAAATGAGTTCGACCGCCGAAAGCGTCGCGCAGAACGCCGCCGAAACCGCCGCGTTCACTCAGCGCGCCAACGAGAACGCCGATCGCTCCAGGGTGGTCGTGGGGCAAGCGACCAGCAGTGTGGTTGCGCTGATCGACGAGGTGGCCAGCGCCACGCACAAAGTCGAAAACATGCAGCAGGACGCCCAGCGCATCACCGAGATTCTCGGGGTAATCGGCGCGATTGCCGGGCAAACCAACCTGTTGGCGCTCAACGCCGCCATCGAAGCCGCCCGCGCCGGAGAACAAGGCCGTGGCTTTGCGGTGGTCGCCGATGAAGTGCGCGCCCTCGCCGCTCGCACTCAGGCCAGCACCTCGGAGATCAATGAGATGTTGACGCGCCTGACCCAAGGCGTGAGTTCCTCGGTCAGCGCCATGGAGAACACCCAGGCCAGTTGTCAGTCCGCCGCCGACGCCACGGCACGGGTCAACTCGGGGCTGGACGAAATGGCCGGTTCGGTCAGCCACATCAACAGCTTAAGCACGCAGATCGCCACCGCGGCCGAACAGCAGAGCGCGGTGACCGAAGAAATCAACCGCAGCATGGTGCAGATCCGCCACATGGTCGATGAACTGGTGCAAAGCGGCCAGGCCAGCGAACTCAATACGCGGCAGTTGCTGGAAGCCAATAGCCGGGTGAGCGCAATCATGGGGCGCTTCAAGGTTAATTGAGCCAACTGCAAATAATGTAGGAGTGAGCCTGCTCGCGATTGCGATGTGTCAGTCACGACAGTCGGCGACTGGAATACCGCAATCGCGAGCAGGCTCACTCCTACAATGCACTGTGCAAACCACATTTCCTACGGCGGTCAGTCACAGTGACGATAGGTCGCTGACAGCTTTGTCATCTCCCACTCATCCGGCTGTCAGCCTTGATCCAGTATCATCCTGTCAGCCCGCCTTGTAGCAACTGGAAACACTCAGTTGATGCCCGCCGGGGAAAACCCGTCAAATGCGTTCTTTTTGACCGTCACCCGAGCCGAGAATCCGCCATGCGATCCCATCTGCGCCTGCTCGCACTGAGCACCCTGTTCATCAGCTCCCTGGCCCAGGCCGCCGAGCTGATCCCGATCGAAGTGCACCGCGATGCCAATTGCGGCTGCTGCAAAAAATGGATCAGCCACCTCGAAGCCAACGGCTTCAAAGTCGACGATCACGTCGAAAGCGACATGAGCAGCTTCAAACAACAGCACGGCGTACCGCCGCGATTGGCGTCCTGCCACACCGCGATCATCAACGGTAAATTCGTCGAAGGCCATGTGCCGGCCGAGCAGGTACTGGCCCTGAGCAAGCGCGATGACCTGCTGGGCGTCGCCGCACCGGGCATGCCGATGGGCTCGCCGGGCATGGAAATGGACGGCATGAGCGATGCGTATCAAGTGATCGGCCTGAAGAAGGACGGCGCTGACGTCGTGGTGGCGGATTACCCGGCCCATTGATGAGCGCCGCTTACGCCGGGTTGTTTTTCGCAGCCTTCGGCGCGGCGACGTTGCTGCCGTTGCAGTCCGAGGCGTTGCTGGTCGGGTTGATCGTCAGCGAACGTTACTGGCTCTGGGGCTTGCTGGCGGTGGCGACACTGGGCAACGTACTCGGTTCGCTGGTCAACTGGTGGCTGGGCCGTGGCCTCGAACGTTTTCAGGAGCGCCGCTGGTTCCCGGTCAGTGCGCGGCACATGGACAAGGCGCGCAAACACTATGAGCGCTACGGGCACTGGTCGTTGCTGCTCAGTTGGCTGCCAGTCATCGGCGATCCGCTGACGCTGATTGCCGGGGTGATGCGCGAGCCGCTCGGGCGTTTTCTGCTGATCGTCACCCTGGCCAAAGGCGCACGTTATGGCGTGCTGGCCCTGCTAACGCTGGGTTGGCTGGGTTGAACGATCGCGCGGTGAAGTTGCCTTAACGTCGGCGTAATCGCGCCATTCCAGCATCGGCCAATTTCCAAGGAGTTTGCCCTTATGTCCGTCACGCTGTCCCGCTGGCTGCCCGGTCTGTTCCTCACCGCCGCCCTGCCCGTGCTGGCTCAGGCCGCCACCGACACTGCACCCGCCGAAGGTCCCGCCTACGGCCCGGAACTGCAAGGCTTTCAATATCCCTACACGCTTAAACACTTCGCCTTCGAATCCCAGGGCCAGTCCCTGCAGATGGGCTATATGGACGTTGCCGCCCACGGCAAGGCGAACGGGCGCACCGTGGTGCTGATGCACGGCAAGAATTTTTGCGCGGCGACCTGGGACAGTTCGATCAAAGCGTTGAGCGAAGCCGGCTACCGGGTCATCGCCCCGGACCAGATCGGTTTCTGCACCTCAAGCAAACCCGAGCACTATCAGTACAGCTTCCAGCAACTGGCGACCAACACCCAGCAGTTGCTCAAGGCGCTGGGCATCCAGAAAGCCACGCTGCTCGGCCACTCCACCGGCGGCATGCTCGCCACCCGCTATGCACTGTTGTTCCCTGAACAGGTCGATCAACTGGCGATGGTCAACCCGATTGGGCTGGAAGACTGGAAAGCCCTCGGTGTGCCCTATCGCACTGTAGATCAGTGGTATCAGCGTGAACTGAAAGTCACCGCCCAAGGCATCCGCGAGTACGAACGCACGACCTATTACGATGGGCGCTGGAAGCCGGAATTCGACCGCTGGGTAGACATGCTCGCGGGTCTGAGCAAAGGCCCGGGCAAGACCCAGGTCGCCTGGAACTCGGCGCTGATCTACGACATGATCTTCACCCAACCGGTGTACTACGAGTTCAAGGACTTGAAGATGCCGACGCTGCTGTTGATCGGCACCTCCGATACCACCGCGATCGGCAAGGACCTTGCCCCGCCTGAAGTGAAAGCCAGGATCGGCCACTATGAGGTGCTGGGCAAGCAAGTCGCCAAGCTGATCCCGCAGTCGACGCTGGTGGAGTTCCCGGGCATGGGCCATGCGCCGCAAATGGAAGAGCCGGCAAAATTCCATCAGGCGCTGCTGAGCTGGCTGGACAAGACCCCTTCCGTTCCTTGATGAGGTAACGCCGATGACGGTGCAGATTGCGGTAATCGATGACTGGCAAGACGTGGCCCGCGACGTCGTCGACTGGTCCGTGCTCGACAGCCTGGGTGAAGTGACGTTCGAGCATGATTATCCGGCTGACAACGCCACGATCGCCGCGCGTCTGCACCGCTATGAGGTGATCTGCGTGATGCGCGAGCGCACGCGTTTCGATGCGGACCTGCTCAAGCGCCTGCCTCGCCTCAAGCTGCTGGTCACCGGCGGCATGCGCAACGCGGCGCTGGACATGCCGGCCGCGGCGGCCCTGGGCATCAAGGTTTGTGGCACCGACAGCTACAAACACGCCGCGCCGGAACTGACCTGGGCGCTGATCATGGCGGCCACGCGTAACCTGCTCAACGAAGCCAGCGCCCTGCGCGCCGGCGGCTGGCAGCAAGGGCTGGGTGGCGATCTGCACGGCAAGACGCTGGGGATTCTCGGTCTGGGCAGCATCGGCCAGCGTGTGGCGCAGTTCGGCCAGGTGTTCGGCATGCGGGTGATCGCCTGGAGTGAAAACCTCAGCGCTGAACGGGCCGAACAGACTGGCGTGACGTACGTCAGCAAGCAGCAACTGTTCGAACAGGCCGATGTGCTCTCGGTGCACCTGGTGCTCAGCGAGCGCAGTCGCGGCCTGGTCGACTCGCAGGCGCTGGCCTGGATGAAGCCGACTGCCCTTCTGGTCAACACCGCTCGCGGGCCGATCGTCGACGAGGCGGCGTTGATCAAAGCCTTGCAGAAACGGCAGATCGCCGGGGCAGCGCTGGATGTGTTCGAGCACGAGCCACTGCCGGCGCTGCACCCGTTTCGCACGCTGGACAATGTCCTGGCGACGCCGCATGTGGGGTATGTGAGTCGGCAGAACTATGAGCAGTTCTTCCGGCAGATGATCGAGGATATTCAGGCCTGGGCGGGTGGAGAGCCGGTGCGTCTGTTGAATTGAGTTCTATCTTACTGTTGTCGTGCATCAATCGGCCCCTTCGCGAGCAAGCTCGCTCCTACATTTGGAATGCGTTTCCCCTGTGGGAGCGAGCCTGCTCGCGAAGACGCCATAACAGACGCCACCTCCCTGATGCCTGCGCACCAAACCTGTGCAGTCACCCCGCCCGCTAGCACAAAACCATGACTGCCCAGTCACCGTTTTGGCTCACTCCATCAGAAAAACCTGCCCTTCGTCGGAGCATTTCCCGACCAAATACCGGTCCCGCCCTCCGATCCAACCGATTGTCGAACAATTTAGCCATTTGCGCCGACCCGCTCTAGGATCTGGCCTAGACTGCTTTTTTGCGGGCAAAACCACTCAGTCACACCGCGGAAAAAAAGTCGAAACTTTTGCTTCACGCCACAGGTCATCAGAACAACTGGGCGAAAGCGACTGGTGTAATCCTTGCAACGGCCTCACCACCCATTCTGCTTGCGCGTGTTGGGTAGCGTTTGCTCACCGATGCGCGGCGCGTTTGCGCCCGGCCACAGGATTTGGCCATGGACATCGCTTGTTAGAGACAAGAATCAGATCAACACAACGGGAGATACATATGATCAGTGCGGCATTGGAAATTCAGGGAGAGCGTGCTCACCAGTCGCTTGGCGAACAGGGCACCGTCAGTGTTCCCGGCAGCCGACAGATCAACGTTCCCGGCACCCGAACACTGGCTCCGGTAGCGAGCCAGAACCCCAACAAGAAAAAGGTATTGTTTGTCACCTCGGAAATCGCCGACCTGGTCAAGACCGGCGGCCTGGGTGACGTTTCCGCCGCCCTGCCCCGGGCCATGGCTCATCTGCATGACGTACGAGTGTTGATCCCCGGTTATCCGCAAGTGATGCACAGCGAAAACCCGATCCATATCATCGGCGAACTCGGTGGCCATGCCGCATTGCCACCCTGCAAGATCGGGCGCATGGACATGCCCGACGGCCTGGTGATCTACGTGTTGATCTGCCCTGAACTCTACGAACGCGAGGGCGGCCCTTACGGCGCCAACAACGGTCGCGACTGGCCCGACAACCATATCCGCTTTGCCCGCCTGGGTCTGGCCGCTGCCGACATCGCCGCCAACCTCGCACAAATCCACTGGTGCCCGGATCTGGTGCACGCCCATGACTGGCCAGCGGGCCTCGCCCCTGCCTATATGCACTGGCGTGGGCAGCGCACGCCGACGCTGTTCACCATTCACAACCTCGCCTATCAAGGTGTGACCAGCCTTGGCTCTTGCCCTGAGCTGGGCATTCCGGCGCATGCCCTGCAACAGGAAGGCATGGAGTTCTACGGCAAGATGTCGTTCCTCAAGGCCGGCATGGCGTATTCGAGCCACATCACCACGGTCAGTGCCACCTACGCGCAGGAAATCACCACGCCGGATTTTGGCTGCGGCCTCGACGGCTTCCTGGCCGCCAAGACCCAGCAAGGTTTGCTCAGCGGGATTCCCAACGGCATCGATGAGAGCTGGGACGCGGCAACCGACCCGCATCTGTTCGCGCCGTTCGCCATCGGCGAGTGGGAAGGCAAGGCAATCAATGCCGCCCATGTGCGCGAACTGTTCGGCCTTGACGACAGTAACGGTCCGTTGTTCGCCGTGGTGTCGCGACTGGTCTATCAGAAAGGGCTGGACCTGACCGAGGCGGTTTCCGAGTACATCGTGCAGAACGGCGGCCAGATCGCGATCATCGGTCGTGGCGAACCGGAAGAAGAACAAGCCATGCGCGAATTGGCACTGCGCTTCCCCGGCAAGATCGGCGTGCGCATCGGCTTCAACGAAACCGACGCGCGGCGCATGTTCGCCGGCAGCGATTTCCTGCTGATGCCATCGCGCTATGAACCGTGCGGCCTGAGCCAGATGTACGCCCAGCGCTTCGGCTCGCTGCCGGTGGCACGCAACACCGGGGGCCTGGCCGACACGATTGAAAACGGCGTCACCGGTTTCCTCTTTGATGAGTCAACGGTCGAAAGCTACCGAGAAGCCCTGAGCCGTGCGTTCAAGGTCTTCGCCTACCCCGACCTGCTCAACGCCATGCGTTGCCGGGCCATGGCCGCGCCGTTCAACTGGTGCAAAGCGGTCGAACCCTACGCCGAACTCTACGAACAACTGGTGGCCAAGGCACTGGGTAAAGCCAGCCACAAATAACACGGAGGTTTCCAAGATGCCGTCACGGACCCAAGAAACCTGGCCCCACGGCGCGATCATGCTGGATGCCGAGCATACACAGTTCGCCTTGTGGGCCCCTGATGCGTTCTACGTCAGCGTTGAGCTGGAAGGCCGGCCATCGCTGCCGATGCTGCCCCAGGCCGATGGCTGGTTTGTCCTCAAGACCCGCTGCCCGGCGGGCAGCCGCTACCGCTACTGTATCGACGGTGAAATGGAGGTGCCCGACCCGGCCTCCCGCGCGCAGGATGGCGATCTCGATCGCCACAGCGTGGTGGTCGATCCGCATGCCTATCAATGGCGACACAGTGCCTGGCGCGGTCGGCCATGGAACGAAGCGGTGATTTACGAGTTGCACGTCGGCGCACTCGGCGGTTTTGCCGAAGTCGAGCAACATCTGGCGCGTCTGGTCGCGCTGGGCATCACGGCCATCGAGCTGATGCCGCTGGCGCAATATCCCGGTGATCGAAATTGGGGTTACGACGGCGTCCTGCCTTACGCGCCGCAAGCCTCCTACGGCAGCCCGGAACAACTCAAACACTTGATCGACACCGCCCACGGCCATGGTCTGGCGGTGATTCTTGACGTCGTCTACAACCACTTCGGCCCGGACGGCAATTACCTGCATCGCTACGCCAAGGGCTTCTTTCGCGAGGACAAACACACGCCGTGGGGCGCGGCGATCGATTTTCGCCGCAACGAAGTGCGTGAGTTCTTTATAGAGAACGCCTTGATGTGGCTGCTGGAATATCGCTTCGACGGCCTGCGTCTGGATGCCGTGCACGCCATCGGCGATTCCGGCTTTCTGGAAGAACTGGCCCAGCGCATTCGCCAGCAGGTCGACCCGGCGCGGCATGTCTGGCTGACCGTGGAAAACGAGCTGAACCAGTCCAGCCTGCTGGAAAACGACTACGACGCGCAGTGGAACGACGACGGCCATAACGCCCTGCATGTGTTGCTGACCGGCGAAACCGATGCCTATTACGCCGACTATGCCGCGCAACCCACCGAGCAGTTGGTCCGCTGCCTGAGCCAGGGTTTTGTGTTCCAGGGCCATATCACCCGTCACGGCGAACCGCGCGGCGAACCCAGCGAACATCTGCCCTCGACCGCCTTCGTGCTGTTCCTGCAAAACCACGACCAGATCGGCAATCGCGCCTTCGGCGAACGCCTGCATCAACTGGCCGACCCACGCGCGGTTCAGGCGGCTACCGTGCTGTTGCTGTTGTCACCGATGATCCCGCTGATGTTCATGGGCGACGAGTTTGCCGCCGAGCAACCGTTTCTGTTCTTCACCAGCCACCACGGCGAACTGGCGAAATTGGTGCGCGAAGGTCGGCGCAATGAATTTGCCGCATTCAGTGCCTTTGCCGATCCGCACAAACGCGAGCAGATTCCCGATCCCAACGCCGAACAAACCTTTCTCGCCTCGCAACCCCGGCTGACCGGCAACGGCACGCCGCTGCAACAACAGACCCTGGCGCTGTACCGTCAACTGCTGCAGTTGCGCCATCAGTACATCATTCCAAACCTGTCCGGCACGCAGGCGCTCGGCGCCAGCATGCTGGGCTACGGCGCGGTCAGTGCGCGCTGGCGTCTGGGCAATGGCAGCGAACTGCGAATCGACCTGAACCTCAGTGACACGCCAGTGGTCAACCCTGCACAGACCGACGCTGTGTGGCTGTTTCAACAGCCGCCCGCCGTCGCCTTGTCGGATCCGGGTCAACTGCCCGCGTATTGCGCGCTTGTCAGCCTCACGGCCGCAACCCCTTTGCAACCTCTGGATGGAGAGCGCCTATGAGCGATGCGCAACTGGAAATTCTTGCCAGCCGAGCCGGCCTTGCCGTCGACTGGATCGACGCCAACGGGCGTCAGCAGAAAGTCGCCCCGGCGGTACTGCGCAACGTTCTCACCGGACTTGGCCACCCTGCCAACACCGCACAGGAAATCGATACCAGCCTGCTCGAATTGCAAGCAGCCCAGCAAGACCGCCACCTGCCGCCATTGCTCACCAGCGATGTCGGCGTCGGTGTCGATCTGGGGCGTTATTTCCCACCTGAAACGCCGTGTGAAATCCATCTGGAGGACGGCTCGCGCCTGAATCTGAAACTCGACTCCGAGGCGATCCTGCCAGGGCTGATTCCGGTGGGCTATCAGCACGTGCACATCGCCGATCAGCATTTCACCCTGGCCGTGGCCCCGCAGCGCTGCTTCAGCGTCGGTGACGCGGTGGACAGTCCGGTGCCGCGCGCCTGGGGTCTGAGCGCGCAACTGTATTCGCTGCGGCGCCCCGGCGACGGCGGTTTCGGTGATACCCAGGCCCTTGAGGAACTCGCGCGGGTGGCGGGCGAACGCGGCGCCGACGCGTTGGCGATCAGCCCGCTGCACGCCATGTTCAGCGCCGACACCGGGCGCTACAGCCCTTATTCGCCGTCCAGCCGTTTGTTTCTCAATCCGCTGTACGCGGCGCCGGGCGCGATTCTTGGCGAACGTGCCCTGCGCGACGCGATTGACGCCGCCGGCCTGACCGGACAATTCGCCCAACTCGAAGATCTCAAGCTGATTGACTGGCCCGCCGCGGCCGAGGCCAAGCAGAAATTGCTGCAGGCGTTGTACGACGGCTTCATCGTCGGTGACCACCCGTTGCACCCGGACTTCGCCAGTTTTCGCCATACGAGCGGCGAAGCGCTGGAAAATCACTGCCGCTTCGAAGCGATTCAGGAAATGCGCGCGGCCCGCGGCGAAAGCCTCGACTGGCGCGAATGGCCGGAGCAATGGCACGACCCACGGGGCGCCGCCCTCAGCGCGTTTGCCGAGGAATATGCCGAGCGCATCGGCTACTTCGCGTTCTGCCAGTGGCTGATCCACCGTTGCCTGGAGCGTGCGCAGACCGCCGCACGCAGCGCCGGAATGAGCATCGGCCTGATCGCCGACCTGGCGGTGGGTGCCGATGGCGCCGGCAGTCAGGCCTGGAGTTTTCAGGACGAGCTGCTTGCCTCGCTCACCGTGGGTGCACCGCCGGACATTCTCAACCGAGCGGGGCAAGGCTGGGGCATCTCTGCGTTCTCTCCCGAAGGCCTGATCCGCAACGGCTTTCGCGCCTTCATCGACATGCTGCGCGCCAATTTCGCTCACGCCGGCGGCCTGCGCATCGACCATGTGATGGGCCTGCAACGCTTGTGGGTGATTCCCAACGGCGCCGACCCCGCCGATGGCGCCTACCTCTATTATCCGATCGACGATCTGCTGCGCCTGCTGACCCTCGAGTCCCATCGTCATCAAGCGATCGTCCTCGGTGAAGACCTCGGTACGGTCCCGGAAGGGCTGCGGGAAAAGCTCGCCGCACGCTCGATTCTCGGCATGCGCGTGCTGTTGTTCGAACAGGACAACACCCACTTCAAACCGATTCTCGACTGGCCGGACAACGCGCTGGCAACCACCAGCACCCACGACCTGCCGACGCTCAACGGCTGGTGGCATGGCCGCGATATCGACTGGAACGCGCGCCTGGGACTGGTCGATGCCAACGGCGAAATCGAATGGCGCCAGCACCGTCAGCGTGAGCGCGAAGGCTTGCGCAATGCCTTGAGCCAGGATCCGCAGAACTTTCGCGAGGAGTCCCACGAGGCCGACCAGGTGGTCGATGCCAGCGTGCGTTTCCTCGGCCATACCCGCGCGCCACTGGTGCTGTTACCGCTGGAAGATGCCTTGGGTATCAACGAACAGGCCAATCTGCCGGGCACCACAGACACTCATCCGAACTGGTCGCGACGCCTGCCGGGCACCAGCGAGGCGCTGCTCGATGACCCCGATGCCGCGCGCCGTCTGGAGCTGCTGGCCTGCGCGCGTCTTCAGGCTGCCGAGCGTGACCAATGAACCAGACGCTTATCCAGCCAGTGCGCGCCACCCTGCGCCTGCAATTTCATAAAGGTTTTACCCTCGAACAGGCGGTGCCGCTGGTGCCGTATTTCGCCCGGCTCGGCATCAGCCATCTGTACGCCTCGCCACTGCTGGCGGCACGCGCCGGCTCGATGCACGGTTACGACGTGGTCGATCCAACCCAAGTGAACCCTGAACTGGGTGGCGAAGCGGCGTTGCGCCGTTTGGTCAGCGCCCTGCGCGAACACAACATGGGCTTGATCCTCGACATCGTCTCCAACCATATGGCCGTCGGCGGCAGCGACAACCCGTGGTGGCTCGACCTGCTCGAGTGGGGACGGCTGAGTCCCTACGGTGAATTCTTCGATATTCAGTGGCATTCGCCGGACCCGCTGATGGAAGGCCAGTTGTTGCTGCCGTTCCTGGGCAGCGATTACGGTGTGGCATTGCAGGAAGGCACGTTGAAGCTGCACTTTAACGCGCACAAGGGCAGCTTCCATGTCGAGCATTACGAACATCACTTTCCGATCTGCCCGAACGATTACGGCGAATTGCTCAAGGGCGATGACGCGCTCAAACCGCTCGGCGATCGCTTCAGTGCCCTGAGTTACCAGACCGACGCGCATTCGCTGTCGATCCCGCTCAAGCAGGAGCTGCAGCAATTGGCAAGCGATCCTCAGGTGCTTGCCGCGATCGAGCAAAACCTCACGCGTTACGATTCGACCACTGCAGAGGGCTTCGACAATCTGCATCAGTTGCTCGAACGTCAGAGCTATCGCCTCGCCAGTTGGCGCACGGCCGCCGACGACATCAACTGGCGGCGCTTTTTCGACATCAACGAACTCGGCGGCCTGCGCGTCGAGCGCCCGGCCGTGTTCGAAGCGACCCACGGCAAGATCTTCCAGTTGATCGCCGAAGGCCTGGTCGACGGCCTGCGCATCGACCACATCGACGGCCTGGCCGACCCTCGTGGTTATTGCCGCAAACTGCGCCGTCGCCTCGACCGCCTCGCGCCAGACCGGCATTTGCCGATCTATGTCGAGAAAATCCTCGGCGCCGGGGAAACCCTGCGGCGCGACTGGGCGGTGGACGGCACCACCGGTTACGAGTTCATGAATCAGCTGTCGTTGCTGCAACACGAGCCGGAGGGCGAATCGGTACTCGGCGAGCTCTGGCAACGGCGCAGCGAACGCCCGGCGGCGTTCATCGAAGAAGCCCGACTGGCGCGCCAACAGATTCTCAATGGCTCGCTCGCCAGCGATTGCGAAAGCGTCGCTCAGGCCCTGCTGCAAGTGGCCCGCGACGACCTGATGACCCGCGACCTCACCCTCGGCGCGATCCGCCGGGTGTTGCAGGCGTTGATCGTGCACTTTCCGGTGTACCGCACCTACGTAAGCGCCATGGGGCGTTCGGCTCAGGACGAGGTATTTTTCCAACAGGCCATGGACGGTGCGCGGCAGACCCTCGGCGAAGGCGACTGGCCCGTGCTTGATTGCGTGGCCGACTGGCTGGGCGGCACGCCGTGGCGGCGCAAACCCCGTGGTCGTTCACGGAAAATCCTCCGCCACGCCTGCGTACGCTTCCAGCAACTGACCTCTCCGGCGGCGGCCAAAGCCGTCGAAGACACCGCGCTGTATCGCTCGGCCGTGCTGTTATCGCGCAATGACGTCGGCTACAACACGGAACAGTTCAGCGCGCCGCTGAGTGATTTTCATCAAGTCAACCAGCAACGCCTGCAAGCCTTCCCTGACAACCTGTTGGCGACGGCGACCCACGACCACAAACGCGGCGAAGACACCCGCGCGCGTCTGGCCGTGCTCAGCGAGCGCAGCCATTGGTACGCCGAGCAGATTGAACTGTGGCGCGCCCTCGCCCGTCCGGTGCGCAGCGATGAGCAACTGCCGTCGAGCGGCGATGAGCTGATCCTGTATCAAGCACTGATCGGCAGTTGGCCGCTGGATCTGCACGAAGGCGATCAGGCCGGGTTTGCCGATTACGCCCAGCGTATCTGGCAATGGCAACAGAAAGCCCTGCGCGAAGCCAAGCTGCAAAGCAGCTGGAGCGCACCGAACGAGGCGTATGAAAACGCCGCCCAGGCGTTCACCGAAAAACTGCTCACCGGCGACGAAGGTCAACTGCTGCGCGCCGCACTGATCAAGACAGTCAACAGCATCGCCGCCGCCGGCGCACTCAACGGTCTGGCGCAAACTTTGCTGCGCATGACCGTGCCGGGCGTGCCGGATCTGTACCAGGGCAACGAGTTCTGGGACTTCAGTCTGGTCGATCCAGACAATCGTCGGCCAGTGGACTATGCCGCGCGCGAGCAGGCCTTGCAGGCACAGGCGCCGCTCGACGCACTGCTGAGCGACTGGCGTGACGGGCGCATCAAGCAGGCGCTGATTGCCGAGGTGCTAAACCTGCGCGCCGAACATGCCGAGCTGTTTCGCCACGGCAGCTATCAGGCGCTGGAGGTACTCGGCGAGCAGGCGCACAACGTGCTGGCGTTCGCCCGTGAGCACGAAGGTACGCAGGCCATTGTCATCGTGCCGGTGCGTGGCGCCACTTTGCTGGGTAACAGTGCCGTACCGCGCATTGATGCGCTGCGCTGGGGCGATACGCACGTGGTTCTACCGTTCGACGCTTGCGGAACAAACCTGAAGGGACTTTTCGCAAGCGGCGCAGTCACAAAAAACAGGGCGCTGAATGTCGCCGACGCGCTGGGGGAGGTCCCGGTCAATCTCTTTATCCAACACTTAACGTAAGCATGAGTTCAGTTCAGGAGCATTGCGATGAGCACCGACGATAAACGCATCCGCGAATTCGCCTATCAGATCTGGGAATCGGAAGGTAAACCTGAAGGCCAGGAAGAACGGCATTGGGAAATGGCGCGCAAACTCGCCGAAGCCGAGGCGCTGGCACCGAAGAAATCACCGAAGGCCGCTGGCAGCAAGACCGCCGGCAAGGCAGCGACCGCCAAGACCGCCGATGACAAAGCCCCCGTCGGCAAAGCCCCGGCGGCGAAGGCCAAACCCGTGGCCAAGGCCAAACCTGCCGCCACGCCGAAAGTGTCGCCCCCGGGTGAAAAGGCTGCCGAGAAAAAGCCGCGAGCACCGCGCAAGCCTCCGGCAATCTGACGCCACCCCGAGTATTGAACTGAACCACTGTGTGGCGAGCACGCTTGCCACCGAGGGTGCACTCGCCCTGAAGAAACACACCCCCCTGTAGGAGTGAGCCTGCTCGCGATTGCGGTCTGATTTGCAACATCAATGAAGCCTGATAGACCGCTATCGCGAGCAGGCTCACTCCTACAAGGGTTTTATGTCAGCACAGAATTTCCCCGTTTTTTTGCAGGAGCAATCATGACCCGTCCAAAAAAAGCCGAGCCCGCTGCGCAAGCCGAGCCATCGAGAATCCGTGAAGGCCTGCCCTTCCCGCTCGGTGCGACCTGGGATGGCCTGGGGGTTAACTTTGCCTTGTTCTCCGCCAACGCCACCAAGGTCGAACTGTGCATCTTCGACGATACCGGCGAAGTCGAACTCGAACGCATCGAACTGCCGGAATACACCGACGAGATTTATCACGGTTATCTGCCCGATGCGCATCCGGGGCTGATCTATGGCTACCGCGTCTATGGTCCGTATGACCCGGCCAACGGTCACCGCTTCAACCCGAACAAATTGCTGATCGACCCGTATGCCAAACAATTGGTCGGCGAGCTCAAATGGTCCGAAGCGCTGTTCGGCTACACCATCGGCCACCCGGACGCGGACCTGAGTTTCGACGAACGCGACAGCGCGCCGTTCGTGCCCAAGTGCAAAGTCATCGACCCGGCGCACACTTGGGGCAACGACCACCGCGTCAGCGTGCCGTGGGACAAGACGATCATTTACGAAACCCATGTACGCGGCATCAGCATGCGTCACCCTTCGGTGCCGGAAAACGTGCGCGGCACGTTTGCCGGGTTGATGGTCGACGATGTGTTGGAACACATCCGCAAACTCGGCGTGTCGACGGTCGAATTGCTGCCGATCCACGCGTTCGTCAATGACCAGCATTTGTTGCACAAGGGCATGACCAACTATTGGGGCTACAACAGCATCGCGTTCTTCGCCCCGGACCCGCGTTACCTGGCCAGCGGCAAGATCGCCGAGTTCAAGGAAATGGTCGCGCACCTGCACGACGCCAATCTGGAAGTGATCCTTGACGTGGTTTATAACCACACCGCCGAGGGCAACGAGCAAGGGCCGACCCTGTCGATGCGCGGTATCGACAACGCCTCCTATTACCGCTTGATGCCTGACGACAAGCGCTATTACATCAACGATTCGGGCACCGGCAACACCCTCGACCTGAGCCATCCCTGCGTCTTGCAGATGGTCACCGACTCCCTGCGCTACTGGGCCAGTGAGATGCACGTCGACGGTTTCCGTTTCGATCTGGCGACCATCCTCGGGCGCTATCACGACGGTTTCGACGAGCGCCACAGCTTCCTCGTCGCCTGCCGTCAGGACCCGGTGTTGCGTCAGGTGAAAATGATCGCCGAACCGTGGGACTGCGGCCCCGGTGGCTATCAGGTGGGCAACTTCCCGCCGGGCTGGGTCGAGTGGAACGACAAGTTCCGCGACACCGTGCGTGCCTTCTGGAAAGGTGACGACGGCCAGCTCGCCGATTTCGCCAGCCGCATGACTGCCTCCGGGGAGATGTTCAACCAGCGCGGCCGGCGGCCGTATGCGTCGGTGAACTTTGTCACCGCCCACGACGGCTTCACCCTCAACGATCTGGTGTCGTACAACGACAAACACAACGAAGCCAACGACGAGAACAACCAGGACGGCAGCAACAACAACCTGTCGTGGAACCACGGCGTCGAAGGCCCGACCGACGATCCCGAGATCAATGCGCTGCGCCACCGGCAGATGCGCAACTTCTTCGCCACCCTGCTGCTGGCCCAGGGTACGCCGATGATCGTCGCCGGTGACGAGTTCGCCCGCACTCAGGACGGCAACAACAACGCCTACTGCCAGGACAGTGAAATCGGCTGGGTCAACTGGGATCTGAGCGAGGACGGCAAAGCCCTGCTCAAGTTCGTCAAACGCTTGATCAAGTTGCGCCTGACTTACCCGATCCTGCGGCGCGGGCGCTTCCTGGTCGGCGAATACAACGAAGATATCGGCGTCAAGGACGTGACCTGGCTGGCCCCGGACGCCACCGAGATGACCACCGAACACTGGCATGACGCGCACAACCGCTGCCTGGGCATGCTGCTCGATGGTCGCGCGCAGGAAACCGGGATCCGCCGCAAGGGTGGCGATGCGACGTTGCTGCTGGTGGTCAATGCGCACCACGACATCGTCAATTTTGTCTTGCCGGAAGTGCCGGACGGTGGTTTCTGGACCTGCATGGTCGACACCAACCAGCCTTCGGTCCGGGGTCAGGAGCGTTTTGAGTTCGGCCACGAATATTCGGTCACCGGGCGCTCGCTGTTGCTGTTTGAACTGCAGCGCGATGAAGAGGACTGACAGAACGAGTGAGTCAGCGCCCGCCTGCGGCGGGCGTTTTCTGTAAGCATTTGCGTAACCGGGCGCAGTTGGCGCAAAAAAATGCGTATCAGATTGATCTGTGACGCGACGAATCCCGTGTCTTGAGCAATACTCTGCTCGCGGTAATCCAAGGGTCGGAGCACTGCACAGTTGCAATCAATTTGCCTTTTCGGCTCGCGGCCAGCGTTTTCGGCACCGACCAGAGGCGGGACACAACAAGGACGTCGCACTCATGAAACCGTTAATCACCGACCACGGCCTGCCGGCGCAGATTTGGAACAGCGCGCCGCAACTCGCCAACATCCCCGTCATCAATACCCACAGCCTGGTGCCCGAAGGTGCGCGCGCCGTGGTAATCGCACCCCATCCCGGCGACGAAGTAGTGACCTGCGGCGGCCTGCTGCAATTGCTCGCCAGCCTCGGCCATCCGCTGCAACTGCTGTCGATCACCGATGGCAGCGCCAGCCATCCCGGCTCGCGCCAATGGTCGGAAAAACGCCTGAGCGTGTTCCGTCCCCAGGAAAGCGTCGAAGCGCTGCGCCGTCTCGGTCTGCCGATGCACAGCCTGAAGTGGGTGCGCGGCGGTTTCGCCGACAGCGCCTTGAGCGACCAGGAAACCCAACTGACCGAATTCATCAGCCGCTACCTGCGGCCCGGCGACGTGGTGTTCAGCACCTGGCGCGGGGATCGCAACAGCGACCATGAGGTGGTCGGTCGTGCCAGCTTCAACGCAGCACAACACTGCGCGGCCAGCTACCACGATGTCCCGGTGTGGGCCTGGCACTGGCCGGAGCGCGACCAGCACCTGATTCCCTGGGAACGCGCACGCAAACTGCGCCTCGACACCTGGACGGTTGCGCGCAAAAGCCACGCCACCCACGCCTACGCCAGCCAGCTCAAGGGCGAACCGGCCATCGGCATTGCCCCGATGCTGCCGCCGGTGCTGCTGGAGCGGATGCGATTGCCGTATGAAATCGTGTTTGTCTGAAAAGGCGGCCAGCCACGATTCCCTGTGGGAGCGAGCCTGCTTGCGAAAGCGCCGGGGCAGTGAAATCGATGCTGACAGGCCCACCGCCTTCGGGAGCCAGCCCCTCCCACACTGGTCTCCACTGTTCACAAAACTTGCTGGCGCCCTATAAACCTGTGGGAGCGAGCTTGCTCGCGAAGGGGCCTCGTCAGTCAATACATGCATTGGCTGGCCCACCGCTATCGCGAGCAGGCTCACTCCTACATTGCTTGCGTCGTTCACAAAACGGAACTGCCGCCCCCTCGCATCAGTCGCATGAACAGGCAGACCCCATTCAGAGGAGTGAACGTGTCCAGCGATCCCAAACGTCACGCCGTCGACGCGCCTGACATTCATCGCATGCGCGTGCTGACGGTCAACACCCACAAGGGGTTCACCGCGTTGAATCGGCGCTTCATTCTCCCGGAACTGCGCGAAGCGGTGCGCAGCACTTCGGCCGATCTGGTGTTCCTGCAAGAAGTGGTCGGTGAACACGAGCGCCATTCGAGCCGCTACAACGAATGGCCGCAAACCTCGCAGTACGAATTTCTTGCGGACAGCATGTGGAGCGATTTTGCCTACGGGCGTAACGCGGTGTATCCCGATGGCCATCACGGCAACGCACTGCTGTCCAAATACCCGATTCGCGAATACCGCAACCTCGACGTGTCGATCACCGGCCCGGAACGCCGGGGCCTGTTGCACTGTGTGCTGGATGTGCCGGGGCATGCTGAGGTTCATGCGATCTGCGTGCACTTGAGCTTGCTGGAAAGTCACCGCCAATTGCAGCTGCAACTGCTCTGCCAGTTGCTGGAATCCCTGCCCGATGACGCCCCGGTGATCATTGCCGGCGATTTCAACGACTGGCAGTTGCAGGGCAATGCCACCCTCGCCCGACGCGATTACCTGCACGAAGCCTTCGAACGCCATCACGGCCGCCCGGCGAAAACCTACCCGGCGCGTTTTCCGTTACTGCGCCTGGACCGCATCTACTTGCGCAACGCGAGTAGCCATGATCCGCAGATCCTCGGCAACAAGCCGTGGACGCACCTCTCCGATCACCTGCCGCTGGCGGTTGAAGTGCACCTGTAACCACGATGCGGCGCACGACCGTTCGTCAGTCGGACCGGCTGAGGGTGCAAACTTCTTCTACACCTTCCGAAGCTGAAGGATCGGCGACTTCAGAACGTTAGGGTACACACCTTATGTAGTTCCTCAACTCCAGAGGCTTTTTTTGGGTCCGGCACCCTACAAGGATGAACTTCCCATCGTCACGCAGGGAATTGACATGCCAGCTATCAGAACGTTGAGGACTTTGCCGCATACCTTCGTCTTGCCCGCTTGCCTCGGGCTGCTCGTCAGCCCGCCGGCCTGGTCCGCCTGCGTGCTGACACCCGGCGCGGGCAACGACAGCTATTCATGTGACAGCGGCAGTAGCGGCCCGCTCACCGACCTCTCGGGTAACAACAGTCTGACCTTTCCTGCCAACGGCAACGGCCAGATCAATGGCAGCGTAACCTTCGGCAACGGCGCCGACCGGGTCGAGATGAACTCCGGCAGAATCACGCTGCAATTGAGCCAGGGCGGCGGAATTGATGACTTTGTGATGACCGGCGGCCAGATTGGCTTCCTTGCCCAGGGCGACGGTCGCGACACCTTCCTGATGACTGGCGGCGCCATCGACTCGGCGTTTGAGGATGGCGATGTCGCGCGCATGACTGGCGGCACCATTGGCCGGGTTGACATGAAACTCGACGACAATTTTTTCGATCTGTCCGGCGGGCAGATCTTCGGCAATCTGGTTACTGGCTTCGGCACCGACACCATCATCGTCTCCGGCGGGCGCATCGGCGGTAACGTGAGTGTCAGCGGTGGCAACGACAGCATCACGGTGACCGGTGGCGAAATCGTCGGCGAGATTCGCGCCAGTGCCGGTGATGACACACTGTCGTGGAGCGGCGGGATCATCCGCTCGGCGATCCTGCTGGACGCCGGTAATGACCGCGCGACGTTGAATGGCCTCGATGACAGCCTTATCGCGCTTCCCCCCAGGATCGATGGCGGTGTCGGCAGTGATGCGCTGACGCTCGACAACACCCGAACGGCGCTGCCTGAACGCTTTGTCAATTGGGAGACGGTGAACGTGAGCAATGGCTCGCAACTGGACCTGGGGTCTTCCAGCCTGTCGCTGGGGGACGCGGATACCGGCACCGGTGTATTGAACCTTGACGGCAACAGCACCTTGCTTTCCACCCAGGGCGTGATTAGATCTGCGCTGGCCGGGCAGACGGCAACCTTCAACAATGGCGGGGTCATCGACCTGGCCCGCAACAGCAATCGCACCGACGATACGCTGACGGTACAGGGCAACTATGTCGGCAATAGCGGCCAGTTACTGCTGCAAACCAGCGTCGGTGGTGATGATTCGCCAAGCGACAGACTGGTGGTCAACAATGGCACCCTGAGTGGCGCCACCGTCATCACCGTCGACAACCATGGCGGGCTGGGCGCACTGACCCGACTCAACGGCATCCAGCTGGTCCAGGCCCAAGGCAGCACGGTCAGCACGGATAACGCCTTCACCCTCAACGGCCCGGTGTCGGCCGGGGCTTATGACTACTACCTGTTCAAGGGCGGCGTGACGGCCGGCAGCGAAAACAGTTGGTACTTGCGCTCAGCCGTTGTTTCGCCGCAGGTGATCAGCGTACCCAACCCGGATCCGGCGTTGCCGCCGATCCTCGTGCCGGTGACAGCCGTGCCCATAGCGGCCGTGGCACCGGCCGGGAGCGCACCGTTACCGGTATTGCCCGCCGCCGTGGCCGGGGCCGCACCGATTCCACTGTACCGACCGGAAGTCCCGACGTGGTCGGTGCTGCCACCCGCCGCCGCCCAACTGACGCTCAATGCGTTGGGCACTTTTCACGATCGCCAGGGTGATCAGCGCCTGCTCAAGGAGACCGGCGCATTCAGTGCCGGTTGGGCTCGGGTCTACGGCAAGAATCTCGAGCAAACCTGGACCGGCACCGTCACACCACGGCTGGATGGCTCGCTCAACGGTTTTCAGGCGGGCAACGATCTGTACAGCGCACAAACCGTGGGCGGTCAAACCCAGCGTGTGGGTTTCTTCGTCGGGCATAGTCGCCTGCGAGGCGATGTCGATGGCTTCAATGAAGGCTTTCAAGGCAATAGCGCCGGCAAGATCAAGCTTGAGGGCGACAGCTATGGCCTGTACTGGACACTGATCGATCCCTCCGGCGGGTACATCGATGCCGTCGTGATGGGCACCCGTTTCGACGGCGACAATCATTCCGATCGCGGGATCAAACTGGACAACCGCGGACATGCGCTGACGCTGTCGGCCGAAGCCGGTTATCCGTTCGCGATCAATGACACCTGGGTGATCGAGCCGCAGGCTCAGGTCCTTCACCAGAAAATTTCCCTCGACAGCCAGAACGACGGTATCTCAAAGGTCTCGTTCGATTCGGACAGCGCCTGGACCGGCCGTCTCGGTGCTCGCCTCAAGGGACGCTATCACGTCAGCAGCCTGCCGCTGGAACCCTACCTTCGCACCAACCTGTGGCATACGTTCTCCGGCACCGACACGGTGACCTTCGGAACCAGCGATGTCATTACCACGCAACAGAAATCCTCTTCGGCGGATATCGGTCTTGGCGTCGTGCTCACACTTGATCGCGCCGTCAGTATTTTTGCCAGCACCGATTACAGCCGAAATATTGACAGCAATGACTCGCGTGGCGTCGTCGGCAACCTGGGCGTGCGCATTAGCTGGTAGACCTTCCGTCGGCAATAAAGCGGCTGCATCGCGCAGCCGCCATTGCGATTCTCCATTCAAACAGACACTTAGTTATCCGCCAAAAAACAAGCGCTTGCGCTGCCTGATTTATAACGACCGCTCATCGTTCAATTTCTTGACGGACAGCCGTAGCTCTTCTTATCTCAAGCTTACTACCCCCGGAAACACTCACCGGGGCTGACCGCCAGGCACTCGCAAAATCGAGCGGCCACGGTTCGCCCCGCCCCATTCGGTCGCCCCTCATTCGGGGTAGGAGAGACGCCAGAATCGAGATGCCGCATGCGCCTGCAAGGTAGACCTCCATGAAAACTTCGCTCACCTCACACGAGATCAAAATCACTATCTGCACAGTGTCGAGTTCTGTCCTGCTGTGCTCATCCATGGAGGTGCAGGCAGGCCCTGCGGCGGATGAAGCCGCCCCGTGGTATCGCGCGGATGTACCGGTCATGACCCTGCCTGCGACCGTCATTACGCCCGGGCCGCAGCGCCTTGATCCACGCCGCGACTTGTCGGGCAGCCGCCTCATGACCGAAGAACTCGCCCCGGGCGCCTGGGATCAGCTCTACGGCAAAAGCGCCCGCCAGGCCCAGACCGACGTGCTGTCTTCAGGCTTTGCAACACCCGGCAGCGGAGACTTCAAGGGACCTGCGGTGTTGACCCTGCGAAGCGCCAGCCATACCCAGAAGATCGGCCTGATCGGAGGGGTCAATCAGATTCAAGGCAACACCAGCGGCTTGCACAACAGTCGCGCCCAAGCCGATGCCGGAACCGACACCCTCAACCTGCAAGGCCAAAGCCTGGGCGCCTATTACAGCCTGATCGGTGCGCAGGGCTGGCACGTCGACCTGTCGGCCAGCGGTGGCCGGGTCAGCGGTTTCAGCCGCAACGGCCAAGGCACCCGGCAAGTCACTGAAGGCACCGCGATGACTTTTTCCGTGGAAGGCGGCTATCCCATCGGCCTGAGCGACCACTGGGTGGTCGAACCGCAAGCGCAATTGATCAACCAGCGCATCAGCCTCGACACGCCATACGCCGGATCGGGCAATGCATCATCCTCGGAACTGACGTCGTGGAGCGGCCGTGTCGGCGCACGCTTGAAAGGCAGTTATGACTTGAACGGCCTGCCGGTCGAACCGTATGTGCGCACCAACCTCTGGCACACCGTGTATACCGGCAACACGGTGACGCTGGATCAGGTCGACAAGATCAGCAGCAGCCGCAAGTCATCGACGGTGGAACTGGGACTGGGCCTGGTGGCGCGGGTGACGCCGGCGGTGAGTCTGTATGTCAGCGCTGATTACAGCAGCGATGTCGATGACAACGATTTGAATGGGATCATTGGCAGTCTGGGGGTACGGATGCGCTGGTGATCTTCAGATCACCGAAAATCCCCTGTGGGAGATGTACAGGCGGGAAGTCATGGTTGGCTGTAATGCCGCTATCGCGAGCAGGCTCACTCCTACAGTTGGAATAGGTACAACCTCAAGAAACAGGTCGGCTGTCAGGCCGCCTTCGCG
>NZ_JABWQR010000045.1:0-30146 GCF_014270125.1 Pseudomonas sp. SWRI99
ATTGAACGTATCGCCCGCCGCGAGACCGGTGTTAACGCCGGTTTTCAGGTTGATCGTCACGCCGGTTCCCTGATTGGCATCTTCGTAGCTGGCAGTGTCGATACCTGCGCCACCGATCAACTGGTCGGCACCTGCACCGCCGATCAGCACATCGTTACCGACGCCGCCGGTGATGATGTCGTTGCCAGCACTGCCACGCCCGGTGAAATTGCCAGTGCCGGTGTAGGTCAAGCGTTCGACTTCACCGCTCATGCCCATGCTGGTCTGGTTGGTGCGGATTTCGTCGTCGCCGCCGCCAGCGGCCTCACCAATGCCACCTGTCCAGGGACCGTTGATGATGTAAACGTCATTGCCGGCACCACCACTGACGCTCGTGCTGCCAGAGTTCAGGGTATAGGTGTCATTGAACGCCGTGCCGATGACCAGATCCATGTTGCTGAATGCATCGCCCTGCGCATCGCCGCCCAGACCCGTGCCGTTGACGCCGGTCAGCGTCAGGTTGATCGCCTGCTCGGAAGTGGCGTAGCTCAGGGTGTCATAGCCGATCACACCATCGAAGGTGTTGGCCGAAGCATCGGCGACAAAGTTGTCGGTATAACTGGTGCCGCGAAACGCTTCGATACCATTGAACGTATCGCCCGCCGCGAGACCGGTGTTAACGCCGGTTTTCAGGTTGATCGTCACGCCGGTTCCCTGATTGGTATCTTCGTAGCTGGCAGTGTCGATACCTGCGCCACCAATGAGCTGGTCAGCCCCTTCGCCACCAATCAGAAGGTCATTGCCGTCCCCACCATTCAACACATCGTCGCCTGCCAAACCACGTATTTGATCGTCACCGGCAGTACCTGCCAGCACATCAGCACCGTTGGATCCGTAAATGACTGCCATTGCATCCTTCCTTGTGTGAGTGTGTTTGTGTTGGAACCTTGCTGAATCTCCCGCAGTCACGGGGATTTCAACCTTGCCGCGACACGCTGGTGCGTGAATGCGCAAAAGTCTGAAAAGAGCGAAAAGTCCGACCGGCATGCGCTTGGTCGGTATTGCTCGAGGTGAGTAGGGGGTTCGCCGCAGGCAGATGCTGCGCCGTCGATGCTGCAAACATCCGCCAACCGGAGAAATGATTGCAATCGGCTTGAATGAGGTATCCGGACCACTCGGTCGTAGCGGGACTGACCGGTGACGTCGGATTTTGGCACCGCTGCGGGTGCTTTGAAGGATTCATGACTGTGCAAAGTTTGGCATCCCTGCTGACTACTGACGGCTTCCAAGCCACCGAACCCTGAGCCCGGTTTGAAGATACGCGGCGCAGATGAAAGTTTGACGCGCGCCGCCAATGCTCCGCGAAACTGCAAATTCTGCACCACAGTGACTGACGAACGGAGCAACCGAGCACAAGCCCCGAAAAATGCACATAAAAAAACCGACGCACGAGGCGTCGGTTTTTCATCAAGCGCACTAAACCCCATCAAGTCATCTGAATAATGGTCTGCATAATCGTGCTCTGAGTCGAAATGGTCTTGGCGTTCGCCTGATAGTTGCTCTGGCCCTTGATCAGATCAACCAGCTCGTTGGTCAGGTTAACGTTCGACTCTTCCAGCGAGTTGGACACCACCTCACCCAACGTTCCGGTCTTCGGCGCGTCGTAGCCCGGAATACCCGAAGCGAAAGTCTCTTTCCAGCTAGTACCACCGACAGCCTGCAATCCCTGTTCGTTGGTGAAGCTCGCCAGCGCAACCTGACCAATTGCCTTGCTCTGGTTGTTGCTGAAGTTGGCGAACAGCGTACCGGTACCGTCGATGGTCAGGTTGGTGATCTGGCCAGTGGCGTAGCCATCCTGAGTCGGGATCGTGCGCGAAGTATCAGCGTTGTACTGGGTGGTCTTGGCCATCGAAATGGTCACGCCATTCGGGTTTGCCGATGCGCCGTTAGGCGTAAATACGCCATTGGTCACGGTGCCTGGCTTCCAGTTTTTCAGGGTCAGATCACTGCTGATGATCGGGTCAGTCGGATCCGCCGGGTTGGGCGTGCTGACCTGAAGCAACTTGCCGGAACTGTCGAACGTGAGTGTCGAGGCCACTGGCGGTGTAGTGACAGGATTGCTACCGGTAGCGTCCGGGTTGCGCCCATCGACCAGGGTGTAAACCTTCCAGACATTGTCGCCGGTTTTCACCACGTACTGATCCATGACATGGGAGTTGCCCTGAGTGTCATAGATCGGCGTGCTGAACGACTTGGTGTACGTCTCGGGCTTGGACGGATCGAACACGACGGGCGTAGCGCCGGTATCGATGATTTTCTCTGCCGAAGAGTTCAGGTTGATGCTCGAAGTCACCGCCGAAGTCGACTTGGGCGCCAGGTTCGAAGTATCGATCTTGAGGTCGGTCAACACACCGTTGATGATCTTGCCGTTGGCATCCACACCATAACCTTGCAGGCGCGAGGTGTAGTCGGTGTTGGTGATGTAACCGGCGTTGTCGACCTTGAACGTACCGGCACGGGTGTACGAGATCGAGCCGTTGTTGCTCATGGTGAAGAAACCGGAACCGTTGATGCCCATGTCCAACACGTTGCCGGTGTTGTTGATGTCACCCTGGGTGAACTGCTGGGAAACGTTGGCCAGGCGCACGCCGTTGCCGATCACTTTGCTGCCGCTACCCAGGCGAGTCGACGAGTACACGTCTTCGAATTCTGCGCGGGAGGATTTGAACCCGGCAGTCGCGACGTTGGCGATGTTGTTGCCGGTCACGTCCAGTTGCTTGTTGGCTGCATAGAGACCGCTAAGGCCGATATTGAAAGACATATTCCACTCCTTTATGCCGGGTTAGTCGGCTCTATATACCAATGGTTTGTACTTTGGACAGGGCAACGGTGCCCTTGCCAGCCAGGTTGAGCATCAGCTCGCCACCGGTCTGGCTGATCGTCACGCTGTTGACGGTCGCTGGCAGGTAAGTCGCCAGGTCGGTCGCGGTGCCGTTGATCGGCGCGCTCGCCTTGAAGGTGTACGTGCCGACGGGCACCACGGTGCCGGCGGTGTCCTTGCCGTCCCAGGTGAAGCTGGCACTGCCAGCGGCGCGACTGCCCAGATCGATAGTGCGGACAGCTTTACCATCCTTGTCGGTGATGGTCACGGTGCCTCCGGCGATGGACGATGGCACGTTGACCGAACCGGTCAGGCCTTTGCTCGGGTCGTCGAGTTGCGCGGTATTGGTTTGCACGATCACGTTGCGACCGACCAGCGACGACGCTTGCAGCGCCTGCGACGAGTTGTAGTTGCCGGCAAGGCCACTCACGGTGGAGTTCAGCGTGGTGATGCCTTCGAGGCTGCTGAACTGCGCCAACTGCGCAACGAATGCGCTGTTGTCCTGCGGATCGAGCGGGTTCTGGTTTTTCAGCTGGGTCACCAGCAACTGCAGGAACGCGTCCTTGCCCAGCGCTTGTCCGCCGGTGCTGCTGTTGGTCGCCGAGGCAATGCCATCGGTGGTCGAACTGGTCTTTTTCGACGAGTTCGACAGGATGTCATTCATGCTCAGGGAGCTGGTGGTATCGGTAACGCTCATGGCAGTCGCCCCTTATTACTGACCGAGGGTCAGCACCTTCTGCATCATGGTCTTGGCGGTGTTCATCATTTCAGCGTTGGTCTGGAACGAACGGCTCGCGGAAATCATGTCAGCCATTTCTTCCACCACGTTCACGTTCGGGTAGTAGACGTAGCCTTTGGCGTCAGCCGCCGGATGGTTCGGCTCGTAACGCGCTTCGAGGTTGCTGTCGTCCTCGACCACACCGAGCACTTGCACGCCCTGACCGGCCGCGTCCTGGTTCTGGAACAGCGAATTGCTGCCGCCCGCCTGGCCGCCCTGGAACATGGTGGCGAACACCGGGTGACGGGCGCGGTAGGTCTGGTCGATGCTCGACGAGACCGTCTCGGCGTTGGCGATGTTCGATGCGACGGTGTTCAGACGCGTGGTCTGGGCGCTCATGCCGCTGCCGGCAATGTTGAAAACGCTGGACAGGGACATGAATTATTCTCCGCGCAGGGCTGACACCAGCCCTTTGAATTTGCTGTTGAGCAGCGTGAAGCTGGCCTGGAAGCCGACGGCGTTTTCCGCGTAGTTCGACTGTTCCAGTTGAGCGTCCACGGTGTTCTGGTCGATCGAAGGCTGCATCGGCGTGCGATACATCAGCGATTCGTCACCATTGCCCAAGCCTTCAGCCTCGATGTGACGGCTATTGGTCATGTTCAGGGCAAAGTGGCCGCCGGTCTTGGTCTTCTCGGTCTGTGCTTCGAGCACTTTGGAGAAATCCAGGTCACGCGCCTTGTAATTCGGGGTATCGGCGTTGGCGATGTTATTGGCCAGCACTTCGGCACGCTGGGCGCGGAAGCCCAGTGCTTTTTCGTGAATGCCGAGCGCTTTGTCGAAGCTGATGCTCATGTCGGGAACCTTCAGGTGACCGGTTTTTCGTAACTGAGCTTTAGCAAGCGCCGTGCCAAACGGACAAAGCCCCGTATTCCGGGGCTTTGCGTCGAACGGGCAAAGCGGCAATGCCAGAAAAGCGGCAACCGGTTTCCGCCGGATGCCGCTTTTCTGCCGCTTGCCCCCGTTCTCCCTCCCACCACAGATCCATTGTAGGAGTGAGCCTGCTCGCGATAGCCGTGTGTCAGTCGCTGATGTGTTGTCTGATAGACCGCAATCGCGAGCAGGCTCACTCCTACAGGGGATTAGTGGCGTTTCGAAGAGAATATTCAGGCGCAAAAAAACGGCAGCCTAAAAGGACTGCCGTTTTTTGTGTCGCCGCAAACCGGTTATTTCGCCTGGTAAATAATCCCCGGGCTGCACTGCACCATCTGGTAATGATCCGGCAAACCGTTCAGGGCCTCGGACGCGCCAAGGAACAGATACCCACCCGGCTTCAGCGTGCTGTGAATGCGCAACAGGATGTCTTTCTTCACTTCGGCAGAGAAGTAGATCAGCACGTTGCGGCAGAACACGATGTCGAACTTGCCCAACGCCGCGTAGCTGTCGAGCAGGTTGAACGAGCGAAACTCCACGCGGCTCTTGATCGGTGCCTTGACCACCCAGCGCCCCGGCCCTTTCGGATCGAAGTAGCGTTGCAGCCGTTCGGGCGACAGACCACGGCCGATCGCCAGGCTGTCGTACTCGCCGGTCTTGCAGTTGTTGAGCATGAGGCCGGACAGATCGGTGGCAACGATCTGCACACCCATTTTCAGCTGACCGAGGTTGCTGCGCTCGAACTCGTCGATCGACATCGACAGCGAATAGGGTTCCTGACCTGACGAGCACGCCGCCGACCAGATCCGCAGACGCTGGTTGGGGCTGGCCTTGATCGCTTCAGGCAGTACCTTGTTCTTCAAGACTTCAAACGGATAGGTGTCACGAAACCACAGGGTTTCGTTCGTCGTCATGGCATCGACCACCTGCTCGCGCAAACCGCTGCGCGGCTGGGTCTGGATGCGCTGAACCAGCTCACCCAGGGACTTGATGCCTTGCTGCTCCATCAGTTTGTTGAGACGGCTCGAGACCAGGTACTGCTTGTTTTCACCGAGCAGAATGCCACAGGCTTTTTCCAGGAAGACCCGGAACTGTTCAAAATCCAAATTACCCGTAGACAATGATGCCGCCTCTTAAATCGTGTTGATCGCCAGGGACAAAAGGCCCCTAGCTGATATCTGCTGCTTTGATCCGGTCGACTACCCGGGATGCGAGGTCATCAGGACGGAATTTGGCCAGGAAGTCATCAGCACCGACTTTCTTGACCATCGCCTGATTGAATACCCCCGACAACGAAGTATGCAGGATGATATGGAGCTTTTGCATGCGTGCGTCGCCGCGGATTTCCGCCGTCAGGGTGTACCCGTCCATCTCCGGCATTTCGATGTCGGAAATCATCATCAGGAACTCTTCTTCCGGCTTCTTGCCTTCGTCGACCAGCTTGCGCAGGTAATCCAGCGCCTGCTTGCCGTCGTTCAGCGCCACCACTTCGACACCGATCGTCTGCAGGCAACGCGTGACCTGCTTGCGCGCCACCGACGAGTCATCGACCGTCAGCACCCGCAACGACAACGCCTTGGTCTGGGTCTCGACATCGACCACGCCCACCGAAATCGCTTCCGGTGTCGGCGCCACTTCGGCCAGCACCTTCTCGACGTCGATGATTTCGACTAACTGGTTGTCCACCCGAGTCACAGCGGTCAGGTAATGATCGCGCCCCGTGCCCTTGGGTGGTGGATGGATCTCTTCCCAGTTCATGTTGACGATGCGCTCCACCGAGCGGACCAGGAAACCCTGGGTCTTGGTGTTGTACTCCGTGATGATCACGAACGGATTTTTCTTGTCTTTCAACGCACCGGAGCCGGTTGCCATTGCCAGATCCAGGATCGGAATGGTCGCCCCCCGAATATTCGCCACCCCGCACACGACAGGACTGGACTTGGGCATCAACGTCAGTGACGGGCATTGCAGCACTTCCCGAACCTTGAACACGTTGATCCCGTAGAGCTGCTGGCCGTCGAGACGGAACAACAACAGCTCCAGGCGATTCTGCCCTACCAGTTGCGTGCGCTGGTTCACCGAATCCATTACACCAGCCATGCCCAGACTCCTACACCAACGCCAAGTGTTGTTGCGACGCACATTTATTACTAAACGGCACGGCGCTTGCTTTTTAACCTGTATGAACGCTCAAACGACATTTTCCCGACGCCTGACATCCTCCCTTCGCAAAGGGCTTTGCGCGGTGTCCGCCGTTTTTTGCGTATTTGCCGGCAGTCCTGCCAATGCTGATGCGGTTACCTTGCCTGATATGCTTATCGGCGTGACTCAGGGCTTTCTTGAATTCACCGTAGAAGACTATCTGGCTACCAGTCAAACCGAAGGCCGCTACGAAATCGAAGTCAACCAGCTCGATCCGCGGCTGCGCATGCCCATGTGCGACAAGGAATTGACAGCGACCCTGGAGAGTCCGGCACGCCCTCTGGGCCGCGTCACCGTCAAGGTTCGCTGCGAAGGCAGTTCGCCCTGGACCGTGTTCGTGCCCGCTCAAGTCCGCCTGTTTCGCGAGATTGTCACCACCACCCGCCCGCTCAAGCGCGCCGGGATTATCGAGCCGCAGGATGTCACCCTGCGCGAGCGCGACGTCAGCGTGATCAATCAAGGTTTTTTGACGTCGGTGGACGAAGCGATCGGACAGAAATTGACCCGACCAACGGTCGCCGATCAGGTGATTACGCTGGTCCATCTCGAACAGGCCGAAGTCATCCGCAAGGGTGATCAAGTCGTCATTACCGCCCGCAGCGGCACATTGGCCGTGCGGATGCCCGGCGAAGCGCTGGCCAACGGCGGCCTGAAAGAACAGATCCGGGTGAAAAACCTCAACTCCCAGCGGGTCATCAAGGCGCAAGTCACCGCGCCCGGCCAAGTGGAAGTGGCAATGTAGAAAACTGGCGCTGACCCCGGCTGTTCCCTAAACTGTGCCGCAGCAGAACACGCGCCGGCGCAGGCAAGGCTCATTGCATAAATGTGCCTAAAGTTTTCCAGGGGATAGCCGAAAACATGGCAAGCGTCCAAATTCCCAGAGGTTTTTTATCATGGTTATCGATTTCAACCGTTTGAACAGTTCCTCGCCACTTACCGGCAATACACGTACCAGCAACGCCAAGGAAAGCGCTGAAAACAGCCCCTCCGCGCCGCTGAATACCCAGGCCGAAACGGCCAGTACCGCAAAAAGCGGGGAATCGGTACACCTCAGCAATGAGGCTCAACAGTTGCAGAAGGTCACTGACAAGCTGCGCGATCAGCCTGCTGTCGATAAAGCCCGTGTGGCCGAGTTGAAAGCCGCGATTGCCGATGGCAGCTATAAAGTCGACAGCAACCGTGTAGCCAGCAAACTGCTCAACTTCGAAGCCCAGCGCTAGGCTTTTGCCGGCGCCAGGCTTTTGGACGCTTAAACCCCAAGGCCAGCCATGCACGACATTAATTTATTGCAATTGATCAACGACGACTTTGCTCCAGCGCAACAATTGCTGGAGTTGCTGCAAACCGAGTCCCTCGCTTTGCACGGTCGTGACATGCCGCTGCTGGAAGAAATTCTGGCGACCAAACAGGCCTTGATCATTCTGCTTGAACAGCATGGCCGCAAGCGCAGCGAAATCCTCGCCAGTCTCAACCTGCCGACGGATCGCACAGGTCTTGCGCAACTGGCCAGCCAGTCAAGCCTTGGCGAACAGTTGCTCAAGCAAGGCGACGCACTGACCGCCCTGATTGCGGAGTGCCAGGCGGCCAACGTCAAAAATGGCCAGTCGATCCAGATCCAGCAGGCCTCCACGGCCAACCAACTGAAAATCCTCACCGGTGGCGAGCCGCCAGCGCTGTATGACGCCAGCGGAACCTTCGCCAAGCCGATCAAGCCGCGTACGCTCAGCCAGGCATGAGCCATTCGGTGGCCACGCACTATCAACCTGCGAAACATACTGGCAAAATACTGGCCAGTCGTAGTCTTATTTTGTCTGGAGATTGAAGAACCGTGTCCAACACCCTAAGCGCGGATGATGCTCCGCAGCCTCCGAAGGTGCTCACCACGCCACTGGAAATCTCCAGCAACCTGCGCCAGCTGCAAGACAGCCATGATCCGCTGATCATCACCTTCCACGAGCGCAGCCAGCGCTTTCAGAGTTACTTGATCAAGGTTGACCGTGACACCGCCTCGATCGCGCTCGATGAGATGATCCCGCGTGACGGCGAACGCTTTCTGCAGGCCGGCGAGCCGTTCAAGGTCGAAGGTTTTCACGACGGTGTGCGCATCGCCTGGGAATGCACCGGCACGCTGAATATCGAAGAGTCCGACGGTGACCGTTTCTACACCGGCGCACTGCCCACCGAAGTGGTCTACCACCAGCGGCGCAATGCCTTTCGCGCAGCGTTGAAACTGACCGATCTGGTCAGCGTTGAACTGGGCGGCGAAAAGCTCAAGACCCCTCTCCATGGCAAGCTGCTGGATATTTCCGCGACCGGTTGCAAGTTTCGTTTCGAAGGCGACATCACTGACCGCCTGCAACTGGGCCAGGTCTACGATCGCCTGATCGCCCCGCCGCTGTTCGGCAACCAACCCATCTCCGTCGAGCTGCGTTACCTGCATTTCGAAGAAAAACTCAACATCACCTTCGCCGGCCTGCGTTTCCACAACATCAGTGGTCAGGCTGCGCGCAACGTTGAGCGCTTCGTCTATCAGTTGCAGCGTGAAGCGCGCCGGTTCGACAAAGATGATCTCTGAGCCATAGCGCCAGCAAAAAAGGGCAGTCCCGCACAGGACTGCCCTTTTTTGTGCTTGCTTGAAAGCTCTGTGGCGAGGGAGCTTGCTCCCGCTGGGGCGCGAAGCGACCCCTTTTCTTGCGCAAAAAGCAGGGCCTGCTACGCAGTCCAGCGGGAGCAAGCTCCCTCGCCACAGTTAGAGCCGCAAACCTCAGGGTCTGGCGCCACTGATATCCGGCGCAGGTTTGTCATCGCGGCTAGTCAAGTCATCTTCGTCCACCGCTTCCGGTTGCGCAGCGGGTTCTGGCTCAGAGCTTGAAGGCGTCGGGTCCTGCACCATCTGCTCCTGCACCACCTGCTCGTCCACCCGCGGGTCAAGCGCGGCCACCAGCGGCGAACTCGACATGCTGTCCGGCATCGCCACATGGTGCAGCGGCGCGTCGTCGACCTGATGCAGATTGGTCACCGCTTTCGGGCGAATACGCCACACCAGCACCAGCGCAAAGAAACTGAAAAACGCATACAGGCTCTGACTGCCGAGAAACTTCATCAACACACCGGCCAGCAACGGCCCGATACTCGCGCCGACGCCATAAGTCACCAGCAACATCGCCGTCAGCGACACCCGTCGATCACCCTCGACATGGTCGTTGGAAAAAGCCACCGCCAGTGGATACAGGCAGAACTGCACCAGCGAGCACAAGAAGCCGACAACAAACAACACCTCCAGCGGCACCTGCGGCAGAATCGCCAGCGGCAGTGCCGCGACCGCCAGAAACCCGGCGAAGCAGCGAATCAGCAGCGCCCGGTCATAGCGGTCGGACAACCAGCCCAGCGGCCACTGCACCAGCAATCCGGCAAAAATGCAGCTACCCATGAACAGACCGACCTGTTCGGTCGACAGCCCCTGCTGCGAGGCATACAACGGCGCCAGACCGTAGAACGAACCGATGATCAGCCCGGCGCCAAGCACCGTGCTCAGTGATTGCGGTACGCGCTTGATAAAGAAGCGCGGCTCCATCGGCGCCGGGTGCAGCGGCGCCGGGTGAATCCGCCGTGTCAGGGCCACCGGCACCAGGCACAGCGCAAAACACAGGGCGACCAGCATCAGCAGTTCCAGGCCCAGGCCGGGGTGCATGACCAGAATCAGTTGCCCCAGCACCAGGCCCAGGTACGAGGCAATCATGTAGCCGCTGAATACCAGGCCGCGCTGGTTAGCGTCCGCCTGCTCGTTGAGCCAGCTTTCGATCACCATGTATTGGCACATCATGCCCAGACCGACGATGGTCCGCAGCACCAGCCACGCCGGCAGCCAGTCCACCAGGCCATGCCCGAGCACCGCCGCGCCGACGATCCCGGCACACGCCGAATACGCGCGGATATGCCCGACCCGGGCGATCAGCCGGTGGCCGATCTTGCCGCCCAGCACCAGGCCGAAATAATTCGCCGCCATCAGCGCACCGACCCACAGGCCGTCGACGTTGTCAGCGGCCAGGCGCAGTGCCAGATAGGTGGATAACAAGCCCGAACCGATCAACATCATCAGTGAGGCGAAATACAGCGCTCGAAAGGATTTCCAGATTTGGCGCATCGGCGTTCCGAGCGGCTCCTTGCAATAAATACCGGACTATCAAAACGATAGTCCGGTGGCGACAGTTCGTCAGGCCTGGGCTGCTAGAACACGCCGTTCCCAGGGAGTGATTTCATCAAAGAAGCTGGTCAACTCCATGGTCTTCGAAGCGATGTAGCCTTCGATGAACTCCGACCCGAACAGTTCCCTGGCCAATTGGCTACGTTTCAGACGTTCAAGCGCGGCGTGCAAGGTACATGGCAGCGCAAGATTGTCCGGCACGGCGAATTCGCCCTGGATCGCCTCGGTCGGCTCCAGCGCGTGTTCGATACCATGCAAACCCGCGGCCAGACTGGCGGCGATCGCCAGATAGGGGTTGGCATCGGCACCCGGCAAACGGTTTTCGACCCGACGAGCAACCGGTGAGCTGGCGGGAATACGCAAGCCGGCGGCGCGATTGTCGTGGGACCAACACGCATTGTTCGGCGATGCATAGGGATGGCACAGGCGCTGATAGGAGTTCACGTTCGGCGCAAACAGTGCGGTGAAATCGGCCAGCCCGGCCTGCTGCCCGCCGATGAAATGGCGGAACATGGCGGTCGGCTCGCCGTCCGAGTCCGTGAAGACATTCCTGCCACTGCCGATTTCTACGATGCTCTGGTGAATGTGCATCGAACTGCCCGGCGTGTGCGCCAGCGGTTTGGCCATGCACACCACGGTCAGGCCGTGCTTGAGCGCGACCTCTTTGAGCAAATGCTTGAACAGGAAAGTCTGGTCGGCCAGCAGCAGCGGATCACCGTGCAGCAGATTGATCTCGAACTGGCTGACGCCCATTTCGTGCATGAAGGTATCGCGCGGCAGGCCGAGGGCTGCCATGCATTTATAGACTTCACTGAAGAACGGCCGCAGACCGTTATTGGAACTGACGCTGAACGCCGACTGGCCGTCCTCGCGACGCCCATCCAGACCGACCGGCGGGCGGAACGGCTGGGTCGGATCGGTGTTGGGCGCAAAAACGAAAAACTCCAGCTCCGTCGCCACCACAGGCGCCAGCCCGCGCGCGGCGTAACGGGCGATGACCGCTTTGAGCTGCCCTCGGGTCGACAGGCTGGAGCTCCCTCCGTCCAACTCGTCGGCATCGCAGATTGCCAGGGCACGCGGCGTGTCGCTCCACGGCAAGCGATGGACTTGCACAGGGTCGGCCACCAGCGCCAGATCGCCGTCATCGCTGCCGTAGAACCGCGCTGGCGGATAGCCGCCCATGATGCATTGCAGCAGCACGCCCCGCGCCAACTGCAAACGCCGCCCTTCGAGGAAACCCTCGGCGGTCATTACCTTGCCCCGTGGCACACCGTTCAGATCCGGGGTGACACACTCAATCTCATCAATGCCGGTCAATCGCTGCGCGAGTGAACCCTGGCCATCGCTTGTCATGACGCAATCCTTGTTATTGTGCGAGCCGCGAACGGCGACCCGTACAAAATAGGCTCCGGCTGTTCGGAATATCAAGCAGCGTCAAACAAAATCCGAAACTCCTACAGGAAACGTCACGGCAGATAAAGGCTGAACACCCCACCGCCCAACGGGCCGCCATTGCTGATTTCGGTGCGCCCTTCCACCCCGTTGCGCTGATGCAGCGCTGCGATGCGGTGGGCGAAATACAGGCCCAGCCCGGTGCTGCCGCTGCTGTGATTGATGCCCTGCACGTAATCGGCCTGACGCTCGAGCATCTCGGCCGGATAACCGTCGCCGTCGTCGTTGATGCTCAGCACCAGTTGTCCGGCCTCGTCGCTGACGGTAATCAGCAGCGATTCGCGGGCGTAGCGGATCGCGTTATTGATGCAATTGCCGAGCACCGAGGCGATCAGTTCGCGGTCGAAGAAACCCAGCGGACTCAACGGGTCGACTTCATACGTAGCGATGATGCCGCGGCTGGCGAAGACGTCCTGATGCGCCGCCAGTTGCGCCTCGATAAAGTCATCGAGCTCGTGATAGGCCGGTTGCAGCGGCATCTGGTTGACGCCCAGCTTGTACAGCCCGAGCAACTGCACCAGCATGCCGTTGAGGTGGGCGAACTCGAAGTCGATCACGCCCTGCTCGCTGCCTTCGCGCAGCTCCTTGGGCAAGCGCGCCAGCCACTGGCTGTGGGCCTGCATCAGCATCGCCAGAGAGTTCTTCATGTCGTGGACGGTGGAGGCAATCACCGTGGAAAAATCCAGCGCCTGCTTGTCGTGGTTCATTCGCCAAACGCCTTGCTTTTCAGCTTCTGATAACGCGCAAAGCGCGCGTCGGTGTCGGGCATCAGGCCGACCGTTTTCAGGCAGGCCCGACATTCTTCCAGCTCTGCCGACGGCACGCTCGTGTCGGTGCCGTGCAGCAGCGACTGGGCCATGTTCAGCGCGATGCTGATGTTCTTCGGTTGCAGCTTCAGCGCCTTGCGGAACACTTCGCGGGCCTCCACCAGGTTACCGGTCTTGTAGACCCGCACGCCCTGTCGGTTGAGGTCGGCCGCCGCGTTGCTGGAGCTGAGAATCGTCGGGTCATCGGTGAGCTTGGCGATGTCTTTCATAACCGCCGGGTCGTCGCCATAAATCTCCGCGCAGCTTTTGAGCATGGAAGTGCCCGCTTCGGCCTGACCAAGCATTTGCAGTTGCTTGGCAACCAGTAACGCGGCTTCCGGACTCATGAACTGTTCCATGCCGTCGAGGCGCATCAGCGCTTGTTCGGTGAGCTTGTCGGCGGTTTCGGCATCGTTGAGCAGCAGGCTGGTGGCCTTCATCAGGCGCGCGCGAATTTGCAGGCCGGGATCGCTCGGGTTCTCTTTGGCCACCGCGCTGAGGGTGGTGTTGATCTCCAGGCGTGTGCGCGTGTCGAGGCCACGATCACTGCCCTTGCTGATCAGCGCATGGGCCAGGCCCAGATTGCTTTCCGGATCCTTGAAACGCGATTGCGCACCCTGTGCCACGGCCTGACGATAAGCGCGCGAGGCGGTGTCGAAATCTTCGTTGGCCATCGCCAGTTTGCCCAGCAACGCCTGACGCCGGACCGCCAGCGGCGACAGGCGAATCGCCTCTTCCAGCACCCGTTGCGCGCCTTTGCTGTCACCTTCGGCGACCAGCACATCGGCCATGCCGTCGTACAGCGCCGGCATCATCGGAAAGACTTTCAACGCCTTTTCATAGACCGCTTTGGCCTGAGCGACCTGGCCGCGCTTGAACAGCAATTTGCCCAGCCCGGCGAAGGCCCAAGGCAGCGGACGGTCGGCAATGATGCTGTCGTAAAGACGCTCGAGCGCTTCGTTCTGATTCATGTCGCGCAATGCATCGGCGCGGTAACGCAGGCACAGCGGCGAATAACGGATGTCCTGCTTGCACAGCGCAATACAGGCATTGAGCACCTCGGCCGGCTTGCCGCGATCGAGGGCTTGCAGAATCGGTTTGAGCAACGTCTTGCGTTGCTCCAGACGCTCCAGCCGCTGGGCCAGGCCGGAACGGTTGAACGGCTTGGTCAGGTACGCGTCCGGCTCATGCTCCAACGCGCTGAGCACCATCGCCTGACTGGTCTCGGCGGTGACCATGACGAACACCGCTTCATGGCTGATGAGCTTTTCCGACATCAGGTCTTCAAGCACTTGCTGGCCGTTTTTCTTGCCGTCGCCGAGATGGAAATCCTGCAGGATGAAATCGTAGGACTTTTGCGAGCACATCTTCAGCGCCTGCTCGCCGGTGTCGGCGGTGTCGACGTCCTTGACGCCCAGTTCACGCAGCATCGAGCGCACGGAACTGCGGAAATCCGAGAAATCATCGACGATCAGAAAACGCTTTTGGTGATACGACGACATCGAAGATTTCCAGACAATTGAAGAGAAGGCAATTTCAGGCGCGCAGATGATAGCTGCCGGTAAAACGCTATCAACCATTTTTGCGCGACGCTGCAGTGACCGATCGGGTTATCGGCCGCTCAGGGCAATCTCTTGAAGATTGTTGGTGCGTTTCTGCCTTCGACAGGGTCCACCCAGAAACAGCCGGCAATCGCGCCGAGCAAACTGTGGAAGGAAAAAATCGGCAAACAGGATTATCCTGCGCAGTTACCCGTGCGATTTATGATCCACTCGCGACCTGACGTGTCGCCGTCAAAGGCTCGAAGTCATGACCTCGAAAACACCTTCCTCGCGTGCAGCGCCTGAGCGCAAAGGCGTGAGCCCCAGCCATCTGGATTTCCCGGTGGTCGGCATCGGCGCCTCTGCGGGCGGCTTGCAGGCGATCAAACTGTTTTTCGACAACATGCCCCAAGACACCGGCATGGCGTTTGTAATCATTCTGCATCTGTCTCCGGACCATCAAAGCATTGCCGACAATATCATCCAGGAATCGACGCGCATGCCGGTGGTGCAGGTGACCCAGCCCATGCCGATTGAAAAAAACCGGGTGTATGTGATTTCCCCAGCGAAGTCCTTGTCGATGAGTGATGGCTATTTACGCGTCAGCGACGCCGGCTCGCCACTGGCCCGCCACACGGCCATCGACCTGTTCTTCCGCGACCTCGCCGATGTGCACCGTGAACGGGCTTTCTGCGTGGTGCTGTCGGGCACCGGTTCCGACGGCGCGGTCGGCCTGTCGCGGATCAAGGAACAGGGCGGCGTGACGCTGGTGCAAGTGCCGGAAGACGCCGAATTCGACGGCATGCCGCGCGCCGCCATCGAAACGCGCATGGCCGACCTGGTGTTGCCGGTGGTCGACATGCCACAAAAACTCATGGAGTTGTGGCGCAATTCCCAAGTCATTAAATTGCCCTGCGCCAACGATCCGGATCTGAAAGCCTTGAAACCGGCCAACGAACACGAAGCGACCCTCGCCGAACAACGTCTGCACGATATTCTGATCCACCTGCGCAGCAGCACCGGTCACGACTTCAAACATTACAAGCGTGCGACCGTGCTGCGCCGCATCGAGCGGCGCATGCAGGTCACAGCCCAGGCCGACCTTTCGCAATACCATGCCTATCTGCAAAATACCCCGGATGAAGCCAAGGCCTTGCTCGGCGACATGCTGATCGGGGTGACCAATTTCTTCCGCGACCGCGAAGCCTTCGAAGCGCTGGAGCGCGACGTGCTGCCGCAATTGGTGCAAGCGGTGGCGGACTCCAATGACAAGGAGGAAGTACGTATCTGGTCGGCCGGTTGCTCGACGGGCGAAGAGGCCTATAGCCTGGCGATTCTGCTCGACGACCAGTTGCAGGTGCAAAGCAGCAAGGCCAACCTGCAAGTCTTCGCCACGGACATCGATGAACGCGCGATCGCCGTCGGCCGTGCCGGCCTGTATCCGCAAGCCATTGTCACCGACGTTCCGCCGACGCGCTTGCGGCATTATTTCGTCAAGGACGATGAGCATTACCGGATCCGTAAGGAAATCCGCGAAAAAGTCCTGTTCGCCAAACACAGCCTGTTATCCGATCCGCCCTTCTCGCAGATCGACCTGATTAGCTGTCGCAATCTGCTGATCTATCTGGATCGCGAAGTCCAGCGCGAAATCCTGCAATTGTTTCACTTTGCCCTGCGACCGGGTGGCTTTCTGTTTCTCGGCACCTCGGAAAGCGCTGACGCCTGCCATGAACTGTTCGCCCCGGTGGACAAACGTAATCGTATCTTCCGCGCCAGGACCGGTACGCCGAACAGCCGCCGCACCCCGACCATGCCCCGCGGCGGTTACGTGCGCAACAGCGTGACGCCTGCGCAGACCAAGCCGAGCGAACAACCCAAGCTGTCCTTCGCCGACATTCATCGACGCGCCATCGAACGTTCGGCGCCGCCGAGCATCATTGTCGACAGCAACGCCGATATCCTGCACATGAGCGAAAGCGCCGGGCGTTTTCTGCGCCATGTCGGCGGTGAATTGTCGCGCAACGTACTGACGCTGATCCTGCCGGAACTGCGCCTGGAAATTCGCACCACGCTGTTTCAGGTGCAACAGAGCAACCTCACCGTGCGCTCGCGCGAGGTGATACTCAAGCGTGAAGACCGCCAGTTCCGCGTCGATCTGATCGCGCAGCCGTACAAGGACGAAGAGTCCGACAGCGAATGCGTGCTGGTGATTTTCGAAGAAACCGAAATCGACCCCGACGAATTCGCCACCACCACGCTGCTGCAAACCGAAAGCCAGGTGCTGTCGAACCTGGAACGCGAACTGCAACGCACCAAGCTGCATCTGCAAGACACCATCGAACAATCGGAGGTTTCCAGCGAAGAGCTCAAGGCCTCCAACGAAGAAATGCAGGCGATCAACGAAGAGTTGCGCTCGGCCACCGAAGAGCTGGAGACCAGTAAGGAAGAGCTGCAATCGATCAATGAAGAGCTGCTGACGGTCAATTACGAGCTCAAGACCAAGGTCGAAGAAACCGACAAGATTAACGATTACCTGACCAACCTGATCGCCTCCACCGACATCGCCACGGTGTTTGTCGACCGCAGCATGCGCATCAAGTGGTTCACCCCGCGGGCCACGGATATTTTCAGCATGCTGCCGGTGGACACCGGGCGCTCGCTGCTCGATATCACCCATCGGCTCAACTACGCCAACCTGGCCGAAGACGCGGCGCAGGTGTTCGAGTCGCTGAGCATGATCGAACGCGAGGTCAACAGCACTGATAACCGCTGGTACATCGCCCGCCTGCTGCCGTATCGCTCCAGCGAAGACCATATCGATGGCACCGTGCTGACCTTCATCGACATCACCAAACGCCGCGCCGCCGAGGAAGAACTGCGCCTGGGCGAAGAGCGCATGCGCCTGGTCGCCGAGAGCACCCGCGACTACGCGATCATCATTCTTGACGAATTAGGCGTGATTACCAGCTGGAACAAAGGCGCCGAGCTGATTTTCGGCTACAGCAAGGCCGAGGCCGAGGGCGCGTTTTACGATTTCATTTTCACCTCTGAAGACCGCGCCGCCGGCATGCCTGAATGCGAGCTGTCCACGGCCCGGGCGCAAGGGCGCGCCGAAGACGAGCGCTGGCATCAGCGCAAGGATGGCAGCCGCTTCTTCTGCAGCGGCGAAGTCACCCTGCTCAGTGGCGATTACCTGCAAGGCTACGTCAAGATCGCCCGCGACCTGACCGGGCACAAACGCCAGCAGGACGAGCAGAGCAAGGAACTGTTGCAGACGCGCAACAGCATTTCCCTGCGCGATGAATTCTTCGCGGTGATGTCCCACGAACTCAAGCATCCATTGAATCTGATTCAGCTCAACGCCGAGCTGTTGCGTCGCCTGCCGATGATTCGCACAGCTGGGCCGGCGACCAAGGCCGTCAATACCATCTGTGACGCAGTCAACAGCCAGGCACGGATCATCGATGATTTGCTCGACGTGGCGCGCGTGCGCACCGGCAAGCTCAAACTGCAAATGACTCACGTCGATCTCAGCGCCGTGCTGCGCGACATTCATACCGTGGTGCTGAACGAGCAGCACGCCACGCGAGTCGAGCTGCAATTGCCGACAGAGCCGCTGATCATCCATGCCGACCCGACCCGGGTGGAACAGATCATCTGGAACCTGATGAACAACGCGCTGAAGTTCACCCCCCCGACCGGGCGCATCGAACTGATCGCCAGCAAGGCCGGGCACATGGCAAAACTGGCGATCAAGGACAACGGCGTCGGCATCGCGGCCGACAACCTCGAACATGTTTTCGACCTGTTCGGCCAGGCGGAGAAGCAACACACCCATCATCAGCGTCAAGGGCTAGGCATCGGTTTGTCATTGGTGCGGCAACTGACCGAGGCGCAACACGGCACGGTTCTGGTGAGCTCGCCGGGACTGGGCGCCGGCTGCACCTTCACCGTGTGCCTGCCGTTGGCGCAGAACATCGAAACCGCCGAGGCACCGCAGATCGAACCGGCATCCGGCAAGCTCGACGGCCTAAAGATCCTGCTGGTGGATGATTCGCCGCAAGTACTCGACACTCTGAAAATGCTGCTGGAAATGGAAGACGCCACGGTCACGGCGTTCGATCATCCGGTGGCAGCTTTGAAAGCAGCCGAAAACACCCGATTCGACCTGATCATTTCCGACCTGGGCATGCCGGTGATGAGCGGCTATGAGCTGATGGACGCGCTGCGCAAATTACCAATGGTGAAAAACGTCCCGGCCATCGCCCTGACAGGCTACGGCACCCAAAGCGATGTGCAGAAATCCCGCGAAGCCGGGTTCAATCAGCACTTGGGCAAACCGGTGGCCTACGATGACCTGATAGAGGCCATCGACGCCCTGCGCCGCTCGCAGTTGTTATAAATGCAAAAAGCCCCGCCGCAAAGGAATTGCGGGGGGGCTTTCCGGTGTTGAAGGGTGGTGTCCCAGGCGGGGTTCGAACCTGCAACCTTCCCCTAGGAGGGCTATCCAAACCCCAACAAACACTAGCCAAACCCCGTATTTACTGGGTGCAAACCGGTGGGCCACCGGATCAGCCCGTTATCTTATTTGACTACTCGACCAGCCGGGCGCAGGAGGTTCCGTCGCGCCTGCCGAAGGTTATCGCGGCTATCTGATGACCGACGATTACGCTGGTTATAACGCCTTGGGCGCGCAAGCTGGTGTCGAACGTTTAGGCTGCTGGGTACATGCGCGACGTAAGTTTGTCGAGGCGCAAAAAGTGCAACCCAAGGGCAAACCTGGGCGTGCTGATATAGCCCTGAGTCTGATCAACAAGTTGTACGGTATCGAGCGGGATTTAAAAGACGTCGGCGATAAACATCGCCATGAAGGTCGACAGCAAAACAGCCTGCCGGTCTTGGCGCAGTTACACGCCTGGCTGTAGAAAACGCAGCCTCAGGTGACGGCGCAAAACGCGCTGGGAAAGCCATCAGTTATCTAGCCAGCAACTGGATCAAGTTGGTGCGCTACACCGAAGCCGGCTACTTGCCGATTGACAACAATGCGGCAGAGCGCGCGATTAGACCCTTCGTAATCGGGCGCAAGAATTGGCTGTTCAGCGACACGCCCAAAGGCGCGATGGCCAGCGCTCAACTTTACAGTTTGGTCGAGACGGCTAAAGCCAACGGCCAAGAGCCCTATGCGTGGCTGCGCCACGCACTTGAGCGCCTGCCACAAGCCTCGAGCGTAGAAGACTTCGAGGCCTTGCTCCCGTGGAACTGCAAGCCGAAAATTTCAAGATAGCCATAGATCCCCCCCTTAAAATGTGGGGTTCATGGAGCGCTTACAAAAAACTCGTGATAGCCATTTGCTTTCCTGCGCTCCATGAGTGAAATTCCCAACGTCTAATAACAATCGAGGGACTCCGATGAAAATCCGCACTCAGCATCAAACACTCGGCGCAGCACTGATGCAAATTGCCGAGCATGAGCGATTCACTGCGATCAACCCCCTAAGAATCCGTGGGGAAAAGGTGACTAACGCATTCCTGATAAATGACAACACCTGTATTTTTCTGAAGTACGGAAGCGAGCCTAAGCCGACAGGGGAATATTAGTTCACGTTCACTACCGAGCAGATGGGATACATTGAGGACGCCGAAGAGCACTACCGCCACGTGTTCGTGTGTTTGGTATGCGTCGAGGAGCAGGAAGTATGTGGTCTTGAAGCCGCTGAGCTGCATCGAATGGTCACAGCGCGACAGGATAGTGCGGAGGCGGATGAAGAATCTTATCAAGTGCTCATTACCGCTCCGGAAGGCCGGAGTCTGAGAGCTTATACAAATGCCGCTGGCCGGCGCGGCGTTCCAGCGATCGAGCCAATAGTCATTCCCCGTAACCGCTTCCCTGGCTTTTTGTTTGAATAACTGAGCATCCCTCCCTAGGCCCTGACAGCAGGCTAGAGCAGGCGCACTCAATTGTGATCCTGACTCCACCTTTGAGCCTTCCAGACCAAAGTGGCACTTACTCACTTTCCTGGTCGCGCCCCCCCCGAGGTTCTCGGTAGTTCGAAACCCCTCATATCCGGGGTGTTCCCCCGCTGGGGGAAGATGTGCTCAAAACTGAGCGCATCGCGTACGCGACACGTTTTCATAATTCGCAAAACGTGTCGCGGCACATGCCGTACCGAAATGGGAGGTCAGGTCCAGCCCCCAAGGGGGGTGGATCGCTCAACTTCCCCCATTGGGGGTGTTCCTCAAGTTGAGAAAGTCCCGCCACTCCACGGCAATTTCCCAACCTTCATTGCAGGATGAATGACTGGGCTGAAAGTTCAGCCGTGTATCACTTTGGTTGTCGCCAACTTATTGCAACAAAAACTCTCCCTTCTCGACCAGCAAAACCAACTATTTCAGTCCCATTCCGTCCTGTTACGCGTAGCACATTAGGTACACCTAAAAAACACTGTATATAAAATCAGTTCATGCCTAATGTGGATTTGAAGCTTATTCAAATCCACTCGAGCCCATCCCATGAACACAACCAAGACCGCTCGAGGTCGACAACACAAACCGACTCGCTCAGAGGTAGCCGCGGCGTGGGGTCGCCTGCGCGACGCTGCCAGCGAAGGAAGCATCCAGGCATCCGCCCTCTTCATCGCGCTTGCGGAAAACAAACCGGTCATTGCCATGGAATCGCCCGCCGCATGACTGAGCGCGACAAGAGCTGGAAATGGAAGCCCGGGCGGTCAGGCAACCCAGGTGGGCGCTCCGGGCAAACACAGGAGCTTCGCGCACGACTTGCCGAGGGTGCGGACGCAGTTACAAAGAAGGTGCTCGCGGCTGCCAAGAAGGGCGATATGCAAGCCTGCAGACTGATCCTTGAACGCCTTATCCCGCCAATCAAACCGACCTCCGAGCCGGGGCAATTTGAACTCGATGATACGGACCTACCGAGCGCAGCCAAATCAATCATGAGTGCCGTTGCCGGCGGACAACTCGCGCCCGACCAAGGCAAATCGCTCATCGAAGGCTTGGGCGCCGTCGCCCGAGTGATCGAGGTCGCAGAGCTTCAAAAGGCCGTCGAAGAACTCCGAACGCAAATGGAGGGAATGCAGCAATGAGCATCAAGTCATTGAAAGCAGAACTGCAAAGGATCGCCCAGGAGATCCGGATAGTCCTGGTGATAGCTGGCAGCAAGCGCGCGGGCCTATTTCAAACTGTCTCGGCGTGGTTTTGATTGCCATGAGCTCAATAACAAACGGCGCGACACTGGCACGTGGCATTGCGCTAGCGGCCGGCGGCGTTATTCAGATGCTCAGGCCACAGGCTACTGGTCTCAAGCAAAGCTCATTTCCGGAAAACTCCCCGCCCTATGCCTTCGGCAGCGCCAAGAACACCACGGCCAGCGGAAACCCGGTGCAGATCTGCATCGGCGAACGCAGGTGGGGCGGGATTATTATCTCCGCCTCTATACATGCTGAAGACAAAACTTAAGTTGACCGGCGCCAATTATTAACTACATTTACTAGGCACCAGCATTAAAAAGAGCGAGAAGCCGACTAAAATAATCTTTATCAGATACACCTATTTCGCTTCTCAAACGCTCCACTAGTTTTTCAACATCCTGTTCATTGCAGCTCTCCATACTCTGATAAAGTTCCAGCGCATGAGCTAAGGCCTCGTCAGTTCGGCGCTCCTCAGCTAGGCGAAAATCCTCAAGTATTTGAGCGCTTCGCTGAGGGCCAACCTTACGACTAGCAGCGGCAATTTCTTTTGACATAAGTTCAAGCGGCGTTCTTTCGATACCGGCTATAGAGTCAAAATACTCGACAGCTCCAGAGTCGATAATCCGAACCTGAGGAGCGACATGCAACAAAAAAGAAGGCACCTGTGCGATACCAGGGTTCACGATTTCCATCGATCTTTTTGACGAAAACTCCAGCCACCCTTTAAGCACCTCATTTACATGATGATCACCGAACCCATAACCTACGCAGACCAAGTTAGTTAAAAAATTTATATTCGCTCTAAAGTGATTCAGCATTGACTTTGGCAGGACCTGAGAACCATGCTCATGAAACTTACGAGCACCGGAAAGCAAGCTCCGGCGTAAGAACTGCATTTCTCCATCTGAATCCGCGTAGGCGATTTCATTTAAAGCTCTCGCTATACCACCTGGAGCGCCTGACGCTAGATACACCAGTTCCTCATTTGCGGCCTTCAGAACAGAGATCACAGCCTCTGGCGTTTCTTCGTCAGGGACTAGCTTCAACAAATCATTACCATCGTTGAATGCGAACAAATCAAGAGCGCCATGAAGTTTCAATAAGTAAATCCCCTTCTCACCAGGATTTGGAAAATTCATCGCGCCATGATCAAGCGTCTGCTGATCGATAGTCTCGACTTTTATGTACCCTATTACTTCCCCTTCACCATTTCGGCGAGGCAACTTCATATCGCTGGAATTCAACCCTGAGAACAGAGGGATAGAAAATTTCTTTGCGAGCATTTCAATGATCGAATCGTGATTTAGGGAAAAAACCCATAAAGGCGTGTTTTCTTCGTACAGGTGCACAACCCCCCTATACAACTCCAAATTCTTAACAATAAAATCAGCACCCTTTACGTGCTTAAAGTAAAGCGTGAAATAAATCATTTGTACAAGCCATGCATACAGCGAGTGATAATCAGAAGACAAGGATCGCTGCCTTCTAGATTGAACTTCCAGATAGCCCAAGATACTTTCATAGTGCAAATCATCTCTTGACAAGACAGATATAAAGTCCTCTATAACTTCGTCCGGATGACCACCGCCTTCCTCTCTCCAACCGGCGTTAAAGAGCTTTAGCTTTTCAACTGTTAACCAGTTTTTTAGCTCTGTCGTAAGTTCCCAAACAAGAGGCATACTAACGTTATAGGAGGCTCCCGCGCCGAGAAACAATCCTGTTAATTTTCGCTCCATCACTCCTCCCAATTACTAAGTTCAACGTCAGCCCGCCAAGGCCTGCAAAGGCACAGGTAGTATCTAGGATCGAAGCTCAGGTTCCGAGCATGGTTTTTGCGTATGCCTGAGCTGATACACACAAATTCGGCTTTATTGCCCTCCTCGCTTGATAAGTAACACTCAAAGTGCAACGGTATTAGTAGAACACCTTAACTGATACGGACAGCACATTATGTTTATCCGGGCATCGCTCGAGCAATTCGCCACCGACCACAACAAGGTGATCGCGAGCATGTACCTAGAGAACGCCAGCGGCGCGTCGGCAGATCGGCCTGAGCTGCTGCGCCTGCTCAAAGATGCGCGAAAGGGCGACGTCCTACTGGTGGAGTCGATAGACCGCCTCTCACGCCTTCCTGTGGAGGATTGGCAAAAGCTCAAGGCCGCGATCGACTCCAAGGGCTTGCGCATTGTCGCTCTCGACTTGCCGACAAGCCACCAAGGAATGCAGGACACAAAGGGGGACGAGTTCACCGGGCGGATGTTGGGCGCCATCAACTCAATGCTAGTGGAGATGATGGCGGCGATTGCACGCAAGGATTACGAGCAGCGGCGCGAACGACAGGCCCAGGGCATCGAAAAAGCAAAAGCCGCAGGCAAAGTACCAAGGGCGACCAGTCGATCAGGATCTGCACAAGCGCGTTTCTGAACTGCTCTACGCCGGCCTGGGTATTCGCGCCACGGCTAGGCACGCTAACTACTCAACAACTACGGTGCTTAGGATAAAACACTCAGTATTGACTCAGCCTGCCCGGATAGAGCCCATCTGAGACAGAACGGCGTAAGAGAACACCAGCCTATCGTTTACGCTACCTCTACTAGAACTTTCTATCTTCTCGATCTTAGCAGCCATAAAAAATCCATTTGTATTTTTGAAGACGACTACTTCACCGATCATAGGGGTGCGTGTACGAGAGGAGAAATCACAGCTCTGTGGATTAACGACTTCTCGAGCTTCCTTCGCACCTCTCGCAATCGCCACGCCAGCAATGTTGTGAGGATCGCTGTAGACGTGAATCGAGGTGCTAGAAGCGCTGCTCCATTTAGTGAGGAAGTCTAGCTTCCCAAAGCCGCATAAAAATTCGCCATTGTTGTTGGAGTAGTCGAAATCTACGACCCCCTCCAGATCTGATGACGCAAAACCGGATAAACCTGCAACCAATTTTTCCAGGCCGTCGGTAGCCACTGGTGCCAAAGCCTGTGATTTGCTTTCTTTCATAGAACGAATAGCTGCGGCAGCGACTGTCGAGGGCGAAAGGCTTTGAAACGGACTCTGGCCGCGCACAGGACGCCGATTTATTCGCTGATCATAGATATCAAGGATCAAATCAGCATAGCTCTGCTCAAATTCAGGATCATTCCGGAAATCGACATACACTTTAGAAGTGAGAAATATCGGCACGCTATCCCCATCTATGACAGGTACACGGACGAGCGGGATGATTTTCTCCAGCTTTACATTTCTCATGAGCTGTGCGGTGAGAATCATTGCTTCGTATCCAACCCCTCCCTTGCCTGAGTCGGCTTTGGAGACATAGGTAGGTGTGCAAACGGCAATCACTTTATCCGCGGATGCCATGGAGTGCATGAAGCGCGGAAGATCCCCTCCGGATGGAAGATCCCATTGATCAAGAATGACGTGAATTCCGTCAAACTCAAGCCGTCTAGCGAGGACCTCAACCCATTCCTTATGATCTCGGCTGTCGTGCGAATATGAGATGAAGACGCTAACTAACGGTGATCCTTCGGAAGCATTTGGCATAAGCAACCTCTAAAGATCAAGAGCGACTTTGATCACCAATTGCACCCACCATGCACCCACAGAAGCTAAGAGATGGTGAGGAGAACGACGGGAAGCTTCGAATTATATGGTGTCCCAGGCGGGGTTCGAACCTGCAACCTTCCCCTTAGGAGGGGGATGCTCTATCCAATTGAGCTACTGAGACACGGGCGCAGCGCGCATGGAACGTGGCGCGACAGACGGCGTGCATGTTAACGGCAGGGCCTGATTTTGTCATGTCGTCCGTAGGGCTTTTTAAGTGTAGGCAGGCGCCCTGCAATCCTGCGGGAAGATTTACCCGTGCAATTTGCACTGCCGCAGAAGGCCATCAATGCAGATTGCAACCCGACGCCGGCTAGAAAACCTTTCAAATGCTTGTTTTTAAAGGACTTCAGAGCGGTTAGACTGTTGGCACGACGGCTGCTTTGCCTGTTCTCATAAAGAACATCGGGGTGCGCTCATGAACATTAGCCTCTTGCTTGCCAACGCAATTGCTCTGGCGATTCTGCTGGGCTTTCATTTTGTTCCCGAGACAACCGAACCTCTGGCCAAGCGTGTGCCGCATTATTTACAGGTGCAGAAGGCGCCGCAGTGGGCGGTATTGAGCGATCGGGGCAACTCAACCGCTCAAGTGGTCAGCGAGTCCGAGCATGCCTCGACTCAAACGACCGAACGTCTGGTTTTTTGAAACATCTTCAGGAGTACAGCATGTCCAAATCAGCCGCAGGATTTCTGATCCTCGCCTTATTGAGTGGCGTCATGCATTTTGCGCTGTTCGAGGACACCGAAATCACCTTGCCGCTGGTTGGCTGTGGCGTGTTTGCGGTGTTGTTCGTGCTGGCGCTGGTGGCCGGGCGCAAAATCAAGTTCGATCCGGTCCTGCGCTAAGCCGGATCAAGTCCAGCAACTGCTTGACGGCGTCTGCCAGATCGCCGGAATTATCAATCAAATGCACCGGTGTATCCGTTGCTCTGCGGTCCCTGAACAGCGCATTGCGCGCTAGCCGCGCATCGATTTGCTCCGGGGTCTCGCGGCCACGCCGACGCAGGCGCTCACGTAACACCTCATCCCTGACAGTCAGCAGAATTGGCACAAGGGTCGGATAACGCTCCATCGCCTGCCGCAGGTTTGCGCGTGAGCCATTGACCAAGACGTGACAGCCGGTTTTTAACCGTTCATCCATTTCTACCGGAATGCCATAAGACAGACTGTTGGCTTCCCAGGCCAAGGAAAATTCACCCGCATCCTGACGGCGCAGAAACTCTTCCGGGCTCACCCCAACCGCCTCTTCGCCAACCGACTCCGCTGACCGGGTAATGACCCGGCGCATCACTTGGCAACCCAACGCCCCCAGTGGCTCACGCGCCGCGTCAATCAGGCTGTCTTTGCCTGAACCAGAAGGCCCCATCAGATAAATAACTTTGCCATCCATCCTGAAAACGCCTTCTGACGCGTGTCCGCCCTAGTAAATCGGCAAATTGCCACTATCCTGTACAAGTGAACAGACAGGACAGAAGGCCGCATAGCATGCACGTTCTGGCGCCTTTGGGCATCCATTGATGTGCAGCACGAAGCGATCAGCGACACGGACTCAGCGAAACTTTCAAACCAGTCCGCATTTCTGATGATTGGTGCTGGCATTACGCCTTTACCCAGCTCAATATTTGTCACAGAATTGACGCCAATGATCTGGCAATTTTGAGGCATGATGCGCGCCTCTTAACAATTCAGGTTGAACCATTTGGCGCGGATGCTTGTCCTACCACACATCCTGCGGCCAATTCCGAGAACCGCTCCCCTGAACTAACCGGTTAAATATATGCGCCCAATGAAACAGGCAATTTATTCCAGCCGTACGGCTGACAAGTTTGTCGTACGTCTGCCAGACGGAATGCGTGAGCGCATTGCCGAAGTGGCTCGCAATCACCATCGCAGCATGAACTCCGAAATCATTGCGCGCCTTGAGCAGAGTCTTATTCAGGAAGGCGCACTGGGCGAAGAGCTGAGCATGCGTCTGGACAGCCCGGAGCTGTCGTTGCACGAGCGCGAGCTGCTGCAACGTTTCCGCCAGCTGTCTCACCGTCAGCAAAATGCGTTGGTGTCCTTGATCGCCCACGACGCCGAAATGGCCGCAGACGCGTCCTGAGCTGTACAGAACACCTCAAAGCCAGCATGATTGCTGGCTTTTTTTTGCCTGCGATTTGGCGCGCAAACCACAATCCCCTCGCCACAGGTAATCACCACCAATCGAATGGGCACAAAAAAAAGCCCGTCGTGTTGACGGGCTTTTTCATTGCGGCAAGTCAGAGCAGGAAGATTGTCGCCAGGCCCAGGAAGATAAAGAAGCCGCCACTGTCGGTCATCGCGGTGATCATCACACTGGCGCCCATGGCCGGATCGCGCCCCATCTTCGCCAAGGTCATCGGGATCAACACGCCCATCAGCGCCGCCAGCAACAGGTTGAGCGTCATCGCCGCAGTCATCACCACGCCCAACGACCAGCTGCCGTACAGCAGATAGGCGACGACACCAATCACTCCGCCCCAGACCAGACCATTGATCAAGCCGACCGCCAGCTCCTTGCGCATCAAGCGCGACGTATTGCCGGTGCTGACCTGATCGAGTGCCATCGCGCGCACGATCATGGTGATCGTCTGGTTACCCGAGTTGCCACCGATACCCGCCACGATGGGCATCAGCGCGGCGAGCGCCACCAGCTTCTCGATCGAGCCTTCGAACAGACCGATCACCCGAGAGGCGACAAATGCCGTGATCAAGTTGACTGCCAGCCAGGCCCAACGGTTGCGCAGGGATTTCCACACCGACGCGAAAATGTCTTCCTCTTCACGCAGACCCGCCATGTTGAGGACTTCGCTTTCGCTCTCCTCACGAATCAGGTCGACCATTTCGTCGATGGTCAGACGGCCGATCAGCTTGCCGTTCTTGTCGACCACCGGGGCCGAGATCAAGTCATAACGTTCGAACGCCTGAGCGGCGTCGTAGGCGTCTTCGTCAGGATGGAAACTCACCGGATCGCTGGCCATCACTTCGGCGACCTGCTTGTCCGGATCGTTGACCAGCAAACGCTTGATCGGCAGAACACCTTTGAGCACGCCGTCGTAGTCGACCACAAACAATTTGTCGGTGTGCCCCGGCAGTTCTTTGAGACGACGCAGGTAACGCAGCACCACCTCGAGACTGACGTCCTCACGGATAGTCACCATCTCGAAGTCCATCAGCGCACCGACCTGGTCCTCGTCGTAGGAGAGTGCCGAGCGGACACGCTCGCGCTGCTGATTATCCAAGCTCTCCATCAGCTCATGGACGACGTCTCGCGGCAGCTCGGAGGCCAGGTCAGCGAGTTCGTCGGCATCCATGTCCTTGGCCGCAGCCAGGAGCTCGTGATCGTCCATGTCGGCGATCAGCGTTTCCCGAACGGAATCGGATACCTCAAGCAAAATATCGCCGTCGCGGTCAGCCTTGACCAGTTGCCAGAGCGTCAGGCGATCGTCCAGCGGTAAGGCTTCGAGAATGTAGGCGACGTCGGCGGAGTGCAAATCGTCGAGCTTGCGCTGCAACTCGACGAGATTTTGCCGGTGGACCAGGTTTTCGACCCGGTCGTGATGCGGGCCTTCCTGGCGATGAGTCAGGTCTTCAACAACACGCTGACGCTGCAGCAGCTCAACGACTTGAGCCAGGCGATCCTGCAGGCTTTCCTGTGTTTTCTTTACTTCGATTTCGGACATAGGCGAACTCCACTCCCAGCAGCGGGGCACGCCGGAAGGATCAATCAGTCAATTCATGATTGGTAAAACGGGGTACTGAATATCTACTGGGTAAGTCCATGGAAGTTTTCCACAAGCCCCGGCGGGGCTGACGGGCGCAATGATACACGCCTGACGGTTTAAAACGTTAAAAAATCACGGCTGAAACAAGCGCTTGCACAACAAACCTGAGCGCCTTCCTGATCGGTGCAAATGCGACGACTCATCCTGAAAAGAAAACACACCGGCAATGGAAAAAGTAGCGACTACCCTTGAGCGTAGATCGTCATGGAGGACATCCAATGCCATCAAAATCAGCACTTATCCTATTGACCGCCCTTCTCCACACCACGCCTTCCACAGCCACCACACTTCATCGTTGCCAAGCGTCTGACGGCAGCGTCACCTTTACTTCGATGAGCTGCGCAGCCGGCGAGCAGCTTTCTCTTCAGCAGGTTCATCCTTATTCACCCGGCTGGGTCGCGATCATGCCGGAGTTCAATCACGAAGCCGTGACAGGCATGAAAGACAGGGGGCGCGAACCGGGCATCATCGGCGGCGCCGAACATAAATGTGGAAACCTGATCGATAGCAGCCAGCGGCGTGAAGCGATCATCAACCAGCAGGTCATTGCCGGCATGAGCCAGCGGGACGTCGAAAGTGCGCTGGGCAAGCCGGACAAGATCAATACGCGCACATCAACCACAAGCTATCGTTACGACCTCAAGCGAGGCCGCAGTGCTCAAATTGATTTTGATGAAAGAGGCTGCGTGAAAGGAAAAGCCAAATCCCGGACAGCAAAAAGCCCGCGTTAAACGCGGGCTTTTCGGTATATGGTGCACTCGACAGGATTCGAACCTGTGACCGCTCGGTTCGTAGCCGAGTACTCTATCCAGCTGAGCTACGAGTG
>NZ_JABWQR010000046.1:0-29949 GCF_014270125.1 Pseudomonas sp. SWRI99
GGCGTAATTTCAATCAAGACTGATGTGACTGATACACCGCTTCGCGAGCAGGCTCGCTCCCACAAAGTGCCGTGCAATTTAAAACCTCATTCAATCCGCCATTCGCTTTGCCGTTATCATGTCGCCCATCCCCAGCGCCCAGGCGCCGTTCCACTGATCAATAGCGAACCTCAACATGCACACCCTTGCTCAATTGCGCGCCGGCGAGCTGTCAGGCATTACGCGGCTGGATCTGTCCGGCGGGCTGACCGAATTCCCGCGCGAGATTTTCGATCTGGCTGACACGCTGGAGGTGCTCAACCTCAGCGGCAACGCCCTGGATCGCCTGCCGGATGACCTGCATCGACTGACTCGCCTGCGCGTGCTGTTCTGCTCGGACAACCTGTTCACCGAACTGCCCGCGTGCCTGGGCCGGTGTACGGCGCTGACGATGATCGGCTTCAAGGCCAACCGCATCGTCAACGTTCCCGCAGCCGCCCTGCCCCCGCTGCTGCGCTGGCTGATCCTGACCGATAACTGCATCGAGACCCTGCCGAGCGAACTCGGTGAACGGCCTCACTTGCAAAAACTGATGCTCTCGGGAAACCGGCTACAAGCGCTGCCCTCGTCGCTGAGTCATTGCCTGCGTCTGGAACTGATCCGCGTTGCGGCCAACCGCCTCACGGAGCTGCCGCACTGGCTGCTGACCTTGCCGAGCCTGACGTGGCTGGCCTACGCCGGCAATCCGCTGGAAACCGAAGCTGACGCCGCCGCCCTTGAAGCCACACCGCGCATCGACTGGGCGGCGCTGCGCCTCGAACAACAGTTGGGCGAAGGCGCGTCCGGGGTGATTTCCCGGGCGCAGTGGCAGCGCGGCGATGGCGTTTCAGTCCCGGTGGCGGTGAAACTCTACAAAGGCCAAATGACCAGTGACGGCTCGCCGCTGCACGAGATGAACGCCTGCATCACCGCAGGTCGGCACCCGAACCTGATCCGGGTCGAAGGGCGCATCGTCGGCCATCCCGATGGGCAGCAAGGGCTGGTGATGCAGCTGATTGATCCGAGTTATCGCAACCTCGCCGGACTGCCCAGCCTCGCGTCTTGTTCGCGCGATGTTTACGCTGACGACCTGCGCTTGAACACCGGCGTCGCCTTGCGCATTGCCAAGGGCATCGCCTCGGCAGCGGGACACTTGCACGCGCAAGGCATCACCCACGGCGATCTCTACGGGCACAACATTTTGATCAACGATCAGGGCGATTGCCTGCTTGGGGATTTTGGTGCGGCGTCGTTTCACGCCACCGCAGACAGCCCGCAAAGCCGTGCCTTGCAACGCCTTGAAGTGCGCGCGTTCGGTGTACTGCTGGGGGAATTGCTGGCGCGCATCGACGCGGGGCTCAGTGTCGAGCGGCGTGTGGCGCTGGAGGAACTGGAGCGGCGCTGCTGTCAGGCGGATGTGCTGGAGCGGCCGGGTTTCAGCGAAATCAGCGAGGTGTTAGAGAGTCTGTGACCGCTGCGCGGTCATTCGCGAGCAGGCTCGCTCCCACAGTTGAAATACCTTCCAATGTGGAAGCGAGCCTGCTCGCGAAGAAGTGCTTACTGGCGAAACAGATCAGCCCGCCAGACCGACAAACATGTCCTGCACATCGTCATGGTTGTCGAGGCCTTCGAGGAACGCTTCGACTTCTGCCATTTGCTCGTCGCTCAGGCCGCTGACCGGATTCTTCGGCTGGTAGCCCAGTTTCGCCGACAACACCGTGAAGCCCTGCTCCGGCAATGCTTTCTGCACGGCGTCGAGGTCGGTTGGATCGGTCAGGAACAGCGTTGCGCCGTCTTCACCCGGTTCGAAATCCTGGGCGCCGGCTTCGATCGCGGCCATTTCCGGATCGGCGTCAGGGGTGTCCGGCGAGGCTTCGATCATGCCGACGTGGTTGAACATCCAGGCCACCGAACCGGAAGCGCCCAACTGGCCCTTGCGGAAGGCCACGCGGATTTCCGCCACGGTACGGTTGATGTTGTCGGTCACGCACTCGACGATCAGCGGCACCTGATGCGGGGCAAAACCTTCGTAGGTGACGCGATGGTATTGCACGGTCTCGCCCAGAAGACCGGCGCCTTTCTTGATCGCGCGGTCCAGGGTTTCTTTTGGCATCGAGGCTTTCTTGGCCTGTTCGACCACCAGACGCAAATGCGCGTTGGTGGCGGTATCGGCACCGTTGCGGGCCGCGATGGTGATTTCCTTCACCAGCTTGCCGAAGATCTTGCCCTTGGCGTTGGCTGCCGCTTCTTTGTGTTTAACCTTCCACTGTGCGCCCATTACTCACTCTCTTGATCTGTGGCGCCGAGACATCTATTGGCCGACGCGTGGCGCAAGTTTATACGGCCTAAAGTCGGCAATCGACCAGAAAATGCCGGGGCCGAATCGACATCTTCACCAAACCCCGTAGGACTCTTCTGAAAAACCGCTTTGACATGACCATTCGGCCCGGCGGTTTCGTACCCTCTGTGGCCCGAATCGCCTGACAGAGCCCGCTCGATGCTCAATGACAAGGAAAGTCCCTTCACCCTCACCCTGACCGACAGCGGATTGCGCCTGCCGGTGTTGCGCTTTCGCGGTGAAGAAGCGCTCAACCAGCCGTATCGCTTTGACCTGCGGTTGATCGGCGTTGCCCCGGCGATTGCGCCCGGCACGCTGTTGCACCAGCCGGCCTTTTTGCACCTCAGTGCGCACCATGGCATTCACGGTCTGATCGCCAGTGCCAGTTGCGAGCATCGCGGCACGCATCGTGTCGGCTATCGCCTGAGTCTGGTGCCGCACCTGCAAAGATTGGCGCAAGGGAGTAAACGGCGCGTGTTCACCCAACTCAGCGTGCCGCAGATCCTACAGCGCTTGATGGCGGAAAACGCCCTGCCGGGCGACGGTTACCGTGTCGAAATGAGCGTGGGCCAGTACCCGCCACGTCCGTTTTGCGTCCAGTACGAGGAAAGCGATCTCGCGTTGATCCAGCGCTTGTGCGAAGAAGAAGGCATTCACTATCACTTCGAACACGGCCCTGCTGGACATGTCGTGGTGTTTGCCGATGACAGCCTGAGCCTGCCGCAAGAACCACTCCCACTGGCATTCAAGGCCGATGAGCAGACGCCGTCGCCCTGTGTCAGCGCGTTGTATCAGCAGCATCACGCCGCCCCCGTGGCTGCGCTGCCGCGGGTGCGTGACCGCGGGCAGCGAGCGGCCTATCAAGACGCTGCCAATCAGGTGGCCGCGGATCCGCCGCCCTTGAGGCCTTCGCCTGAACAATCTCACCTCGAACAGCGCAGCCGTCGTCATCTGCAACGAAAACGTTGTCAGTTGCGCTCCATCGAGGGCCGCAGCGACTGCTGCGCGTTGCGTAGCGCAGGCTTGCTGATGGTCACCGAACACCCGATCAGCCACTTCAACGAGCATTGGCGGATCACCTCGGTGCGCCATCAGGGGCAATCGCCGTCGATTCTTGACCCGACCTGCGTGGTGCAGCGCTATCACAACGACTTTAGCGCTCAACCCTGGTCAAGCGACTTCCGCCCGCCGCTGCAGCAACCACGCCCCAGCGTGGTCGGCTATCACCTGGCGCGCGTGCTCGGCGCGTCAGGACAGCCGGCGCAACTCGACGCGCAAGGGCGCATCGCCGTGCAACTGTGGCCGCAGGCCGAGACGCACGCTGACGATAGCGATGCGGTTTGGCTGCCCATCGCCATGACGCGGGTCAATGGGCGTATTGCGGCTGACGAGTTGCCCGGCGCCGGTAGCGAGGTGTGGGTCAGTTTCCTCGACGGCGATCCGGACCGACCGATCATATTGCTCGGTCACTCGCGCAGGCTGCCGCCGCGCGAACCACCGTCCACTGGCGACAGCAGTCTGCTGCTCGACTGGCTGCTCAATGGCAGCGAACAGTAATCAGGGGGCGCTCAGCCTTTGTCGGCCTTGCCCGCGGCCGCGGCAAACTTCGCCAGCCGCACGTCCAGATGTCGCGGTCGGCGGCCATGGTCTTCGGCGCGCTCCTTGCGGCGAATGGCGTTGCGCACCAGCAGCGAACCCAGATAGCGGATCGGCTCTGGCGGGAAGTAGCCCAACGGACCGTTGACCAGCGGCGAACGCGTCCACGGGTTATCCAGCCCTTGCACCAGTGACGCGAGAATCTGCCCGCCCATGTGACAGGGGCCGACCCCGCTGCCCGAATAGCCGAAGCCGTAAAACACATTGCCGCTACGGCTCATCTGGCCGAAAAACGGCAGACCGGTGACCGAGCGATCGGACGGGCCGTTCCAGGTCGCGTCGACCTTGACCTCGGAAAATGCCGGAAAGAAGTCGTCGAGGCTGCGCTTGAGCAACCCGGCATACGGTGACGGCTGGTCGAATACCGGCGACAGGCGACCGCCATAAGCGAAGGTATTGCCGCCCTTGCCGAGCATGATCCGACCGTCCGCGGTGTTGTGGTAGTAGTGCACGAAAATCCGTGAGTCCAGCACAGTGACGCCACTGGTCAAGCCGATCTGCTGCAACAGGTCCGGACGTGGCTCGGTAATCAGCATGTCGCTGGAAACGATCGCCACGCTACGCGCGAATTGCGGGAAAGCGCGGGCCATCCACGCATTCATCGCCAGCACCACGCGGTCGGCTATCACGTTGCCGTTCGGCGTCTGGATGCGCGCCGGGCGGCCCTCCTCCAGGCCAGTCATCGCCGACTGCTCGTGGATTTTCACGCCCAACTGCAGCGCGACGCGGCGCAGGCCACGCACCAGTTTGCCCGGTTGCACACTGGCCGCTGCGGGCGAAAACCAGCCCTCCAGGTGCTTTTGCGAACCGGCCATGCGCTGCACATCGGCCAGCGGACGCTGGCTGAAGGAGTTGATGCCGTTGCGCTCCAGCGCCGCAATCACCGCGTCCGTCGAACCGACTTGTGCGCGGTTGGTGGCGGTGTACAAAGTGCCGTCGAGACGGTACTCGGCATCGACGCCGTAATGCTCGCAAAACGCACCGATGGCATGGATGCTGCGCTCCGACTCTTGCACCAGGCGAACAGCTTCCGCGACGCCGAACAAGCGCTCAAGGGTGAAATACTTCGCTGACCACGACAGCGCGCAACCACCGTTACGCCCACTGGCGCCCGCACCGCAGATATCGGCCTCGATCAGCCGCACGTCGAGTTCGGGGTTTTGCTGCTTGAGCATGATCGCGGTCCAAAGCCCGGTGTACCCGCCACCGACAATGCACACATCGGTACGCACGTCGCCCTGTAGCGGTGGACAGGTTTCGCTACGGTCAGCCAGCAAGGCCTGCTCCAGCCAGAACGGTCTCATGGGGTTTTCTCCAGTCAGTTGGCCGCGCCACGGCCTGCCACACACCGCAGCAGGCCGCCGGGCAAGGGGTTCAGGAACGCAGCGGTTTGATCGTCAGCGGGCCATTGGGAATGGCGGCACGCGGCTCCATGACACCGACCGGGCGACTGTTCCAGTGCGGGATCAGCACCAACGCCGAGAACAGCGCACAGCCGGCGAACACGATGAACACGGTCACCGAATCGAAATAACCGGGCAACAATCCGCCCAGCACCGCCCCGACCGAACCACAGCCGTTGACGAAACCGGCAGCCGTGGCGCCAGCCTTGGCTTTGCCGAAGTCGATGGCGGCGGCACCGCTGATCATCGAATCCGGACCGTAAAGGGTCAGGCCCATGACAAACAGCAACAGCACCACCAGCAACACGCTGCCGCTTTGCAACGCCGCCATGAACAGCGCCAGGGTCACGGTCAGCGCCAGCAGGCTCAGGACGCAGGCCGGCATGCGGCGGGCGCCGAACAGTTTGTCGGAGGCCAGACCGATCAGTATCGGTCCGAGCAATCCGGCCAGTTCGAACGCGGTGGGAATGATCGCTGCGCCGACCTTGCCGACACTGGGCATCTGCTCAAAGACAATCACCGGGCCCCACAACAGGATCGCGTAACGCGCCGGTTTCAACATGAAGTACGCAAGGCCGAGCACCAGCACCGTGCGGTTGCGCAGGATTTCCTTCAACGGCTCCCAAACGCTGAGTTTGCTGTTGGCGGCGGTTTCTTCAGCCGTGAGTAGCGGCTCCGGTTCCACCGCCGGCAAGCCGACGTCTTCGGGTTTGTTGCGCTGGAAGATAAAGAACAGCACCGCGACCACCGCGACTACCGCCGCGCTGGAAATGAAAGCGGCATGCCAACTGCCGATCAGCGTGTACGCCCACCAGCCGGCGAATGGCGACGCCACCAGCCCGCCGAAGGCGTAGCACGAACTCCATAACCCGAGTACGCGCCCACGTTGCTGCGCCGGGAAGAAGCTGCCCAGGTTCTTGCACAACCCCGACCATCCCGTCGATTGCGCCAGCCCCTGAATCAACATGCAGGTGGCAAAGATCGGCAGCGTGGCGAAACTGCCCATCACCAGCGCGGCGGCGGCCGAAATCAGCAAGCCACCGAGCACCACAACCCGTGGGCCGAAGCGGTCGGCGAGCATGCCCCAGGTGAATTGGCCGATGGCATAAGACGCCAGATAAATCGCGTCGAGATTGGCCATGGTCATCTTGTCGAGCATGAAGCCCGGGTCTTCGGCGATGCCCAACTTGGCCACCGAAAACGCTTTGCGGGTGAAATAGAAAGCGGCGTATGCGAGCCAGGTGACAGCGAAAATCTGCACGCGCCAACGCGCAAGGGTGCCGATGTGCTTGTTCATGGTAGTTCTGACCTCAGGGTGTGAGTGTGCCGGCAGAATCGTTAAGAAAAACGCCTGTGTTTTTTATTGTTGAGCACTGCGATACCAGCGCGTCCCTGCGCCGATAGCGGTCAGATGAGTCCTGTTGTTGCACGCCCAGGCTCATGGGCCAACGTCACTGCCCGAACGGACAGTCAGCGATGGCGTGAGCCGATCAAAGCAATTACTGTTTAATAAATAAAATCGATTTATCGTATTTCACACATAAGCTCAGCTTGTTACTGAGTGGAGCTGCGCTCGTCGTCCGGAGTCGCCATGTCCGTTTCCCACGCCCAACTCAAAGCCTTCCACGCCGTGGCCGTGCATGGAAGCTTCACCCGCGCGGCCGAGCGCCTTTACCTGACGCAACCGGCGATTTCCGACCAAGTGCGCAAACTCGAAGAACGCTTCGGCGTATTGCTGTTTCACCGCAATAAACGTTCCGTGCGCCTGACTGACCTCGGCGAGCGGCTGCTGGCGATCACCCAGCGTCTGTTTGTGATCGAAGCCGAAGCTCAGGAGCTGTTGCAGGAATCCCAGGCGCTGCAAACCGGCAGCCTGATCTTGGCAGTGGATGCGCCGGTGCACGTGCTGCCGCAGATTGCGCGTTTTTGCGAGCGCTATCCGGGAATCAGCGTGAAGATCGAGACCGGCAACACCGATGAATCGCTGTTTCGCCTGTTCAATTATCAGGCCGATCTGGCGCTGCTTGGGCGTGATGTCAGCGATGAGCGCTTGCTGTGCGTGGCGCTGCGTAATGACCCGATGGTCGCGTTTGTTTCGCGCAACCACCCGTGGGCCGATCGCGCCTCGATCTGCCTGGCGGATCTGGATGACACACCCTTGGTGTTGCGTGAACACGGTTCGGTGACGCGGCAGACGCTGGAGGAGGAAATGGCGCGCGCCGGGTTTCGTATTCGCCCGGCGATCCAGGTTGAAGGCCGGGAGGCGGCGCGCGAGGCGGTGGTCGTGGGGATCGGCGTCGGCGTGGTTTCCGCCGCGGAGTTTGGCGCCGACTCGCGGGTCTGCGCCCTGCCGATCACCGATTGCACCCGGCGCCTGACCGAAACGCTGGTGTGCTTGCGCGAGCAGAGTTCGCGGCGAGTGGTGGCGACGTTTCTCGATATGGTGCGCGAAAGTCTCGTGTAGGCAGCATCGGCCTTTCGCGAGCAGGCTCGCTCCCACGGTTAAATGGGCGAGCGAGCCTGCCCGCGAATAAGTCGCCTCGGTCTTCAGTCAGGGGCCAGGTCAAAAAATGCCTGAATCAAGCGCAACTCGCGCCGCCGCTCCATGCAGCCAATCATGTGCCGGTTCACCAGCCCGTCCCCGGCAAGCGCAATCGCCACCACGCGCGGGTCATGGCTGACTTCCACCGAAGACACCACTCCGACACCCAACTCAGCCGCCACTGCTTCGGTGACGGCCTCGCGACTGTCCAGTTCCAGCAACACCCGGGGATGAATCGAGGCCTGGGCGCAGGCCTCGTCGAACGTGCGACGGGTGATCGAACTCGGCTCGCGCAGCACCATGATCACCTGATCCAGCTCCTTGAGTTGCACCTCAGCGGAACGTGTCGCCCAAGGATGCGCCGCCGGCACCAGAGCGCAGATCCGCGACTCGCTGAGCGCTTGCAGATGCAGGCCTTTGCGTGGCTCGACCTGCGTCAGCACGGCCACATCGGCATGTTCCGAGAGCAGCGCTGCCAGTGTTTCCTGGGCATTGCCCAGGCGCAGATTCACCGTGATCCCCGGATAACGCGCGCGCAGGCTGGCGAGCATCGGCATGACCATGTGCGGGCCGTCTGCCGCGACTTCCAGGCGGCCGGTCAGCAATTGGCGATTGGCTTCCAGCAGGGCCTGCGCCTCTTCCGCCAGACCGAACATGGCCCGGGTGATCGCTGCCAGTTTGGTGCCCTCCTCGGTCAGCTCCACCCGTCGCGCGGTGCGGCGCAGCAGGGTGATCTGGTAATGCTCTTCCAGCGCCTTGATGTGCCCGGTGACCGCCGGCTGACTGATAAACAACCGCGCGGCGGCGCGGGTGAAGCTGCCTTCCCGGGCCACGGCGTCGAAGGCGCGCAGCTGAAACAGGTTCATGAATAACCCTCACTGATGGCTGGCATAACAACAAACAATTTGATTGATGAGACGGCGAATTGCAACGTATGCCCCGTAGCTTCATCCCACAGCGCTTTCGCGAGGACACAAGAATGAGTACCGCCGCTCCAATTCTGCTCACTCCCGGCCCGTTGACCACGTCGGCCCGCACCCGCCAGGCGATGATGGTTGACTGGGGCTCGTGGGATGACCGCTTCAATCAACTGACCGCCAGCCTTTGCGAGCAACTTTTAGCGATACTCAACGGCGCCGCCAGCCATCACTGCGTGCCGTTGCAGGGCAGCGGCACCTTCGCCGTCGAAGCGGCCATCGGTACGCTGGTGCCGCGCGACGGCAAAGTGCTGGTGCTGATCAACGGTGCGTATGGCAAGCGTCTGGCGAAAATCTGCGAAGTGCTCGGCCGCTCGTTCAGCACCTTCGAAACCGCTGAAGACGAACCCACCACCGCCGCTGACGTCGATCGCCTGCTGCGCGCCGACGCGGACGTCACTCACGTTGCGCTGATCCACTGCGAAACCAGCACCGGCATTCTCAATCCGCTGGCGGAAATTGCCCAAGTCGTTGCGCAACACGGCAAACGCCTGATCATCGACGCCATGAGTTCCTTCGGCGCACTGCCGGTGGATGCGCAAAAAATACCGTTCGACGCGCTGATCGCCGCGTCCGGCAAATGCCTGGAGGGCGTGCCGGGGATGGGCTTCGTGTTCGCGCGCAAAGACTCGCTGGCCGCAGCGGCTGGAAACTCGCACTCGCTGGCAATGGACCTGTACGACCAGCACGCCTACATGATGAAAACCGGACAATGGCGCTTCACCCCGCCGACCCACGTGGTCGCAGCCCTGCATGAAGCGCTGCTGCAGTACCACGAAGAAGGGGGCCTGCCGGCGCGGCATGCGCGCTACGCCGCCAACTGTCAGGCATTGATGGAAGAAATGGGCAAACTCGGCTTGCGCAGCTTTCTGCCGGCGGCGATTCAGGCGCCGATCATCGCCACGTTTCATGCACCGCAGGATCCGCGATATCAGTTCAAGGAGTTCTACGAACGGGTCAAGGCCAAGGGTTACATCCTCTACCCCGGCAAACTCACCCAGGTCGAGACGTTCCGCGTCGGCTGCATTGGCCATGTCAGCCCTGACGAGATGCGCCAGGCCGTCGCCGCGGTGGGCGACGTGCTGCGCGAGATGGAAGTGCTGGAAATCTGAGCCTTACCCCTGTGGGAGCGGGCTTGCTCGCGAATGCGGTCGCGCATTCAACATGGATGGCGACTGACATACCGCCTTCGCGAGCAAGCCCGCTCCTACACCGAATTTTATTGCCAACTCAGGAATGTGACTGCCATGAACTACACCAATCCAAGCAAGCTGCAAGCCGCCATCCTCGACTGGGCCGGCACCGTGGTCGATTTCGGCTCTTTTGCGCCAACGCAGATTTTTGTCGAAGCCTTCGCCGAGTTCGACGTGCAGGTTTCCATTGATGAAGCTCGCGGGCCGATGGGTATGGGCAAGTGGGATCACATTCGTACCCTGTGCGATCAGCCACAAGTCGCCGAGCGTTACCGCAAAGTGTTCGGCCGCACGCCGAGCGACGACGACGTCACCGCCATCTACAACCGTTTCATGCCACTGCAGATCGAAAAGATCGCTGAGCATTCGGCGCTGATTCCGGGCGCGCTGGACACCATCGCGCACCTGCGTCAGCAAGGGATCAAGATCGGCTCCTGCTCCGGTTATCCGAAGCCGGTGATGGACAAAGTCGTCGAACTGGCCGCCCGCAACGGCTACGTCGCGGACCACGTGGTCGCCACTGATGAAGTACCGAACGGCCGTCCCTGGCCGGCGCAGGCCCTGGCCAACGTGATTGCGCTGGGCATCGACGATGTCGCCGCTTGCGTGAAGATCGACGACACCGTGCCGGGCATTCTCGAAGGTCGCCGTGCCGGCATGTGGACGGTCGCACTGATCTGTTCCGGCAATGCACTGGGCCTGGACTACGAAGCCTTTCGCGCACTGGGCAGCGATGAACTGGCCAGCGAGCGCAAGCGCATCCATGCCCAGTTTGCAGACGCTCGCCCGCATTACATGATCGACACCATCAGCGATTTACCTGAGGTGATTGCCGCCCTCAACCAGCGTCTGGCCAACGGTGAGATGCCGCAATCGAGCTGATTGCCCGGCGCGCCTGAGTAGAAAAAAACGCCAGTGTTGTTCGCGACACTGGCGTTTTTTCATGAAGAATGCGCAAACCGCTGACCCAGCGCAGGGAAAGACCAATCAGCCTCAGGCAAATCCGCCAAAGCGGATTACAGTTAACCCATGCCGTCGCTCAAGAACGGTCGGTTTCATCCCCCTGACCTGTGAGGACACACCGTATGCCGTGGACAAGTTCAGAATTACGCTACAGCACCGTGTCGGTGTTGCTGCACTGGCTGATGCTGGTGTTGTTGGTGCTGGTGTACGCCAGCATGGAATTGCGCGGGTTCTTTCCCAAGGGCAGCGGCGGCCGTGCGCTGGTTCGCGAGATGCACTATCTGCTCGGCCTTACCGTGTTCGTGCTGGTGTGGTTTCGCCTGCTTGCGCGCAGCCTTGGCCCGGCGCCGAAAATCTTCCCCGCTTCGCCCGCCTGGCAGACCCTGTTGGCGCGGCTGATGCATTGGGCGTTGTACCTGTTCATGCTGTGCATGCCCATCCTTGGCTGGCTGATCACCAGCGCCGAGGGTCATCAAGTCATGTTTTACGGTTTCGACTTGCCGCTGCTGGTCGGTGAAGACAAGGCGTTCGCCAAGCAGGTCGAAGGCTGGCATGTGCTGATTGCCACGCTCGGGTACTGGCTGATCGGCCTGCATGCGCTGGCGGGGATTTACCATCATTACGTGGTGCGCGATAACACGCTGCTGCGGATGATGCCCAAGCGCGGCTGAGCTCAGGGCGTCCTGGCAAATCCGCGTCGCCCTTGCAGGCCGCCCGTGTGGATGAAGACCAGACGCGTGCCGACGGCAAATCCGCCCGCTTCGACGTGTTGCTTGAGCGCCAGCAAGGCCTTGCCGGTGTACAGCGGTTCCAAGGGAACACCGCTGGCCTGCCCGGTCTGCTCGATGAAGGTCAGCAATGCCTCGTCAACCTTGGCGAAACCGCCACGGCTGGCGTCGATCAGTTGATAGTTCGCCGCGGGGTCGTTGGCTTGCGCGAAGATCGACTCGATGTTCGGCGCCACGCCGTGATCGTCCGGCACCGCCAACGCGCCATACAGCGACCGCTTGCCATTGTCGGCAAGCGCCAGCCCGGCCAACGTCGTGCCGGTGCCACACGCCAGCCACCACGCGTCGAAATCCTCCCAGCCCAGGCTCGCCAACTGCGCATCGACCTGCTGTTTGATCGCGGCGCAACCGAGTGCGCCGGCCAGGCCACCACCGCCCTCGGGCACGGCATACACGTTCGGATATTGCGTCAGCCACGGAATCCAGAAACCCGGTTGATGCCGCGCGCGGTAGCCCGCGTAACCCAGCCAATGCAACTGCATGCCGAACGCTTGCAGATCCTGCACGGTCGGTGTGTTTTGTGGGTGTCCGCGCAGCAGCCCGACTGTCTTGAAACCCAGCCGCTTGCCCGCCGCCGCGAGCGCATGCAGGTGATTGGAATGCGCCCCGCCGAGGCTGATGATGCCTTCGGCGCCGGCACCGTCCGCGGCTTTGAGGTGTTCGACCAGTTTGAACCACTTGTTGCCGCTGATCAGCGGATCGATTTGATCAAGGCGCAGGACCGCAACTTCGATGCCAGCAGTGGTCAGCCAGTCGAGATGAAGGTATTGGAGGGAGGCTTGGGGTAGCCAGCCAGAGGAAGGCAAAAGCATGGGCGGCCATACAATCGGAACAGAGCCGGCATTCTAGCCATTCATGGACAGCCATCGCGAGCAGGCTCACTCCTACATTTGAAATCCGTTCACCTGTAGGAGTGAGCCTGCTCGCGATAGCCATTGGCACGCTAGGCCTGCGAAATCAAAGTTCTGCGGCGAGGCGCGAACCCTGATTGATCGCGCGCTTGGCATCCAGCTCCGCCGCGACATCCGCGCCGCCGATCAAGTGCACATTCTGCCCCGCCGCAACCAGACCCTCGTGCAGTTCACGCAGCGGATCCTGGCCTGCGCAAATCACGATATTGTCCACCGCCAGCAGCTGCGGCTCGCCGGTTTCGCCAATGCGAATGTGCAGGCCCTGATCGTCAATGCTCAGGTATTCAACGCTGTTGAGCATCTGCACCTGCTTGTTCTTCAGACCGGTCCGGTGAATCCAGCCGGTGGTTTTGCCCAGGCCGTCGCCGACCTTGGTTTTCTTGCGCTGCAACAGGAATACTTCGCGCGCCGGTGCATGCGGTGCCGCTTTGATCCCGGCCACACCGCCACGGGCTTGCAGTTGCGTATCGATGCCCCACTCTTTCCAGAACGCGGCGCGATCCTGGCTGGTGGCCACGCCTTGATGGACGAGAAACTCCGAGACGTCGAAACCGATGCCGCCAGCGCCAATCACCGCAACACGCTTGCCCACCGGCTTGCGCTCAAGGATCACGTCTAGATAGCTCAGCACCTTGGCATTTTCGACCCCGGGAATCGCCGGTACACGCGGGGCGATACCGGTGGCAAGAATGATTTCGTCATAGCCGCCCTCGACCAGTTTCGCCACGTCGACGCGGGTGTTCAGGCACACCTCGACGTTTGTGGTTTGCAGCTTGCGCTTGAAGTAACGCAGGGTCTCGAAAAACTCTTCCTTGCCCGGCACGCGCTTGGCGATGTTGAACTGCCCGCCGATTTCGCTGGCCGAATCGAACAGCGTGACCTGATGGCCGCGTTCTGCGGCCACGGTCGCAGCGGACAAACCGGCCGGGCCGGCGCCCACCACGGCGATCTTCTTGATCTGCTGCACCGGCAGATAATTGAGCTCGGTTTCATGGCAGGCGCGCGGGTTGACCAGGCAACTGGTGAGCTTGCCGCCGAAAGTGTGGTCCAGGCACGCCTGGTTGCAACCGATGCAGGTGTTGATTTCGTCGGCTCGACCTTCAGCGGCCTTGTTGACGAAGTCCGGATCGGCGAGGAACGGCCGCGCCATCGACACCATGTCGGCATCGCCTTCGGCGAGAATCTGCTCGGCAATTTCCGGTGTATTGATGCGGTTGGTGGTGATCAGCGGAATGCTCACCGAGCCGCGCAATTTGGCTGTGACCTTGCTGAACGCCGCACGCGGCACTTTGGTGGCGATGGTCGGAATTCGCGCTTCGTGCCAGCCGATACCGGTGTTGATAATGGTCGCACCGGCCTGCTCGATGGCTTTGGCCAGCGTAACGATCTCGTCCCAGCTGCTGCCGCCCTCAACCAGGTCGAGCATCGACAAACGGAAAATAATGATGAAGTTCGGGCCAACGGCTTCTCGCACACGGCGGACGATTTCCACCGGCAGGCGCATGCGGTTTTCGTAGCTGCCACCCCAACGGTCGGTGCGGTGGTTGGTGTGCGCCGCGAGGAACTGGTTAATGAAATAACCTTCCGAGCCCATGATTTCGACGCCGTCGTACTCTGCGGACTGCGCCAGTACCGAGCAGGTGACAAAATCGCTGATCTGCTTCTCGATGCCTTCCTCGTCCAGCTCTTTAGGCTTGAACGGGTTGATCGGCGCCTGAATCGCGCTCGGCGCTACTTGCTTGGGACTATAGGCATAGCGCCCGGCGTGGAGAATCTGCATGCAGATCTTGCCGCCCGCTTCGTGCACGGCGCGAGTGACGATGCGGTGCTTGAGCGCTTCCTCTTCAGTGGTCAGTTTGGCTGCGCCGGAGTACACGCCGCCCTCGTCGTTCGGGCCGATGCCGCCGGTGACCATCAGGCCCACGCCGCCACGGGCACGTTCAGCGAAGTACGCCGCCATGCGCTCGAAGCCGCCAGGTTTTTCTTCCAGACCGGTGTGCATCGAACCCATCAGGGTGCGGTTGCGCAGCGTGGTGAATCCCAGATCCAACGGGGCCAACAGGTGCGGGTAATGAGCGGCGGTCATCGGTAACTCCACAACGAGCGATCACGGAAAAGGTGCGGGAGGTCTACGTCCCCCGTCAGGCATGTGCGACAGACTAAGAGTCGCACTGCTGTCACTCAATGACCGTAACTGACAAGTTAATGATCCAAATGCGCAACACCCCTTGGCAAGCGCAGGCGCGCGCCCTACCCTAGTCGGCACACCCTGTACCCGGCTGTTGTTGGATTTCATGCGCAAACTTCTGTACCTGTTTTTTTCCATGGCCATCGTCGCCGCCCTGACCACCTACGCCATGTGGGCGGCAGACCGGCCGGCGGGCCATTACCTGTCGGACCTGCGCATCAGACTGGCGCTCGACCAGGGCACGCGCGCCGACCGCGGCAATCTGCTGGGCATCCAGCCCGAACTGTTTCCCACCGACTACCAAAGCCCCGAGCGTCTGCACCGCAAACTCGCAGCGTATTTTCAGCAAGCGCAGGATCAAGGCTTGTTGAATGAAAAGACCGTGGTCGTGCTGCCGGAAAACGTCGGCACCTGGTTGATGATCAGCGGCGAAAAAGACGAGTTGTATCAGGCCTCGACCGTGACCGAGGCGATGAACTGGCTGGCGGCGAGCAACCCCTTGCTGTTTGCGCGCGCCTGGCTCAGCGCCAAGGGCAGCGACCGGCTCAACGACGCGCACCTGCGGATGAAATCCACAGCGATGGCCAAGGATTACCAGGCGCTGTTCGGCGGGCTGGCCAAAGAGTTTGGCGTGACACTGGTGGCCGGCTCGATCGTGCTGCCGGAACCGAGCATCCGTGACGGTCAGCTCAAGTCCGGCAGCGGTGCGCTGTACAACAGCAGCGTGGTATTCGGCCGCGATGGCGTGCCGCTCGGCCAGCCGCAACGGCAGATGCACCCGGTGTTCGATCAGCGCGAGGTGATCGAAGGCGCGGACAAGCACCTGATCGGCGTGGTTGATACGCCCGCCGGACGTCTCGGCGTACTGATTGGCAGCGACAGCTGGTACCCGGACAACTACCGTCGACTCGACGCGCAAGGCGCGCAGTTGGTCGCAGTGCCGGCGCAGGTGTTCGGCCAGGACGCCTGGAACCAGCCTTGGCGCGGCTACAAGGGGTCGAGTACGCCGAAGTCGGTCAGCCTCAAACCCGGTGAAGTCAGCGAAGGCGAGGCCTGGCGTCGGCTGACCCTGACCGCACAACCGCCGAGCAGCCGCGCGATTGCCGGAGTCAGCGTGTTCATGCGCGGGCAATTCTGGAATACCTCCGGCGCCGGCCAAAGCTTTATCAGCAGCAACGGACAGCAATTCGCCGATGGCGAGGCCCGTGGTGCGCGTATGTTGAATATCTGGTTGTAAGGCCATGAAGCCGCTGCCGATGCGCCTCGGGGATCTGTCGGTAGGCTTTGTCCACAGCCTCGCCGACGCGGTGCGCAGTCATGCGCTCGATCCGCAGCCGCTGCTGGAACAATACGGCCTGGACCCCGCGCGCCTGGCCGAAGCCGGGGCGCGCTTGTCGATCCCACGCTACATGCGCCTGGGCCATGCGGCGATTCAGCTGACCGGCGATTCGGCGCTGGGCTTGCGCATGGGCCGGCTCAGTCGCCTGAGCCAGGCCGGACTGGCCGGTGTCACCGCCGCGCAAGCGCCGACCGTGCGCGAAGCCGCCCGTTGCCTGATCCGCTTCGAGGCGCTCTACGGTTCCAACTATCGAGGCCAGTCGAGCTTTCACGAAGACGCCAACGGCGCGTGGTTGCGCTTTTATTCGATCAGCCCTTACAACGCCTACAACCGTTTTGTGGTGGACTCGATCGTCTCCGGGTGGCTGCATCAACTCTCCAGCGTCTGCCACGAACCGCTGCGCGCCGAACGCATCGAGATCGAATTCGCCGAGCCGGACTACCGCGAGGCTTATCACATGCTGGGCGATTGCCCGATCCAGTTCGGCGCCGACGGCAATCAGTTGCGCCTGAGCCTGGACAGCCTTGCACGGCGCAATCCCGAGCATTGTCCAAGTACCTGGCGACACCTGTTGCACCTGTGCGAACGCGAACTGGAGCAACTGACGCGAACCCGCAGCCTGCGCGAGCGCATCATTCAGCTGTTGGGGCCGTTGCTCAACGGTGGGCGGGAGCCGGAGCTGGAAGAGGTCGCGGCACGCCTGAAGCTGCCGACCTGGACGTTACGGCGCAAACTGGCCGAGGAAGGCACGCAGTTTCGCGCGATCCTCAACGACACTCGCCGCGACCTGGCGATGACTTACATCCGCGACACCGAACTGGCGTTCGGCGAGATCGCTTACCTGCTGGGTTTCGCCTCAGCCGAAGCGTTCCAGCGCGCCTTCAAACGCTGGAGCGGTCAGACGCCCGGCGAATTTCGCCGCAGTCACCGCAAGACAGCTTAGGAGCAGCCGCAAGCTGCAAGCTGCAAGCTGCAAGCGAAGGCTAGAGTTCGGTGGCGTCGTCGGCGGGCTCGGGTTGGTCCAGTTCGTACGCCTGGTACTCGAGCAGCTCTTCTTGATATTCATCCATCGCGTAATCCCCCTGCTGCTCTCTTGAATTGACCTGAACCAATGCCCAGTGCCTCGAGCCTAACGTGCTCGTGTGAAGGAAAAGTGAAACCCGGCCTTCATGAATAAACGTAGCAGTGGGTCAGGAATTTATCGCGGGATTATCGTCGCGCGAATGTAACCAGATTTAAGCGGCGGCAAAAAACTGTGGGAGCGAGCTTGCTCGCGAAGGCGGTCTTTCAGTCACATCGTGCTGAATGTACCGGCGCATTCGCAGCAGGCTCGCTCCCACAGGGGCTGAGGTGCAGCTGTTTTATTGGCCCGAAGCAGGCATCGCCGGAATCGGCTCGGACGGCGGCGGGATGTCCGGGTTGGTCGGGGGCGTGATGGTCTCGGTCGTCGGAGCGGGTTCCGCGCTCGGCGCCGGGGTGATCGGCGCGGCTTCTGCAGGCGGAGCGACCGGTTCCGAGGACACTGGCGCGGTCTCGGCGGGTGCAGGCGTCGGTTCTGCAGCGGGCGCAGGTGTCGCGGCAGGCTCAGGCGCCGGCGTTGAGGTTGGTGTTGGCGCCAGTGGTGCCGGCGCCGCCTTCACCTCGGGCACGCCCAGGTCGGCCTTGGGTTTCTCTTCGATGTGCGCGGCCTTCTTCGCATCCGCCGGCAGGAACAATTCCACCAGCGTGAAAAAACGCTCATAGAACTTCTGCGACGTGACTGTCTCGCTGGCGACCTTGACCATCGAATCGTCGGACGAACCGATCGGCATCGACACCGACCCCAGCACACCCACGCCGAGGCTGGCCGAGTTGTTGGTTTTCTTCAGCGCATAACGGTCCTGCAAGGCGTTGGCGAACATCGTGGCATGGTGCCCGCTGCTGCCGTCATCGGCGCAGACCACATTGAAGCTGATCTCCATGTGGGTGTCGCCGGTTTGCTGGAAACTCTTGTGGCCACTGACCAACTTCGGGTCGCTACTGGTGATGATGTAGCCCTGACTGAGCAACGCACGACGCGCCGCCTCGCAACTCACCGCGTCGGTCACCGGGTAGTTACGCGAAAAGGTGCCGGAATCATCGAAGTTCTCATGCTCATACATCGGCTTGTCTTTCGAACAGCCGGCAACAGCAGTCAACAACAGCGCCAATCCGACAACACGCATGGGAGTGGAAATCAACATTGAACATCCTGAGGAAAAACGGTGCGGGACGTATTGTGCAACAGATCTTCGCCCCGCGGCGTATGGATTAGTGTCTTGAAACAGTTACAACTCTATCGGCCCTGGGTTGCAGGGAAAAGTCGCAACGCCAAATGATCGATGAACACGCGTAATTTCGCGGTGGCATGGCGACTGGACGGCCACAGAACCCAGAATTGCCCGACATGCTGCAGGCGCGCGCCCAGCACTCGACACAACTGGCCTTGCGCCTCGGCCTCACGGGTCATGAAATCAGGCAGACAGGCGATACCCATGCCCGCCAGCGCCGCATGGCTCACCGCTTCGATCGAGGTGCTGACCAGCCGGGTCGGCAACCGTGGTTCAGCGGCGTCTGTTTCGCGTACCAGCGGCCAGGGCTCGAGCTTGCCGGTGGCGTGAAAAGTATGCCGGAGACAGGCATGCGTCGCCAGATCAGCGGGCGTTTGCGGCACACCGCGCTGCTGCAGATAAGCGGGACTGGCCACCAGCACCATGTGAAACGACCCCAGCGACCTCGCCATCAAGCGCGAGTCCCGTGGTTTACCGGTGCGGATCACCGCGTCGAAACCTTCTTCGACGACGTCGACCATGCGATCGGTCAAGTCCAGATCAAGCTCTATCTGCGGGAACAACGCCATGAATTCGGTCAGGACCGGCATCACCAGTCCATGCACCTGCGGCAGGCTGATGCGCAACTTGCCATGGGGCTGGGCTGCGGCGTCGGACAACTCCAGTTCTGCCGCCTCGACCTCCGCAAGGATCTTGCGACAGCGTTGCAAAAACAGCGCGCCTTCACTGGTCAGCGTGATGCTGCGAGTGGTGCGGTGAAACAGGCGCACGCCCAGGCGCGCCTCAAGTCGGGCAATGCTTTTACCCACCGCCGACGATGACACTCCTTGCAGCCGGCCAGCCTCGGTGAAACTGCGCGTCTCGGCGACTTGGACAAACACCGAAATACTGCCCAGGCTATCCACACCTCACCCCCATTGACGACATCCATGTCCGATATGTTCGGAACCATAACCTGTTTTTCGCCGATGTGCAGCGCCCTACCCTGTGCTCCTCGTCAACTCTGCACAAGGATGCCGGTCATGAACGACATACAACTCTGTGGCACCACGCTGACACCCGCAATCGATTCCGGCGCACGCCTGCCCCTGTCCGCGCTGCTGGCCCTGGCCATGGCGGGATTCATTACGGTCATGACCGAAGCCTTGCCGGCGGGCCTGTTACCGCAAATGAGCAACGGCCTGCACGTCTCTCAGGCACTGATTGGTCAGTTGGTCACGCTGTACGCGATCGGCTCGATACTGGCAGCGATTCCGCTGACCATCGCCACTCGCGGCTGGCGACGCCGCCCGTTGTTGCTGGGCGCCATTGCTGGGTTTGCCGTCGCCAACAGCCTCACCGCCCTGTCGCAGTGGTACTGGCTGACGCTGATCGCACGCTTTATTGCCGGTGTATTTGCCGGATTGCTGTGGGCCCTGCTGGCAGGCTACGCGAGCCGCATGGTTGCCCCACACCTGCAAGGCCGGGCCATTACAGTCGCCATGCTCGGTGCACCGATTGCGTTGTCGCTGGGCATTCCCGCCGGCATCTTGCTCGGGACGCTGGTGGGCTGGCGGCTGAGCTTTGCGATCATGACCCTGTTGACCGTGATATTGGTGATCTGGGTACGTTGGCAAGTGCCGGACTTCGCCGGCGAACGTGAGGAAAAACGCCTGCCATTGCGTCAGGTGTTTACCCTGCCGGGCGTGCGATCCGTCTTGTTGGTCACCCTTACCTACGTTGTCGCGCATAACCTGCTGTACACCTACATCGCCCCGTTCCTGCAACCGTCCGGTCTTGCTGCCAATGTCGATCGGGTGTTACTGGTGTTCGGCCTGGCGTCGGTGTTGAGCCTGTGGATCGTCGGCAACCTGATAGATCGCTGGCTGCGCGAAATGGTGCTGACCAGTGCAGGGCTTTTCCTGCTGTCGGCCATAGCGCTAGGTGTGTGGCGCGAATCGCCGAGCGTGATTTACCTCGCGACCGCTGTATGGGGATTGGCATTTGGGGCGATGCCGTCGCTGCTGCAAACCGCCTCGGCAAAAACCGCCGGGGATGCCGCCGACACCGCACAATCGATGCTGGTGACGCTATGGAATGTTGGAATTGCCGGTGGGGGACTGGTGGGAGGTCTGCTGCTGACTGACCCAGGTGTGGGAGCATTTCCGTGGATCGTCACGGGGTTGCTGGGGGTGACGCTGTATACGACGCTTAGCGCACGCAACCACGGGTTTGCGGCTGCCGGGTAAGTTTTCCGGTTGGCATATACCGAGCACCCTGACGGCCGCTACGAAAAGCAAAAAAAAAGCCCCAGGCCAATCGACCTGGGACTTTTTTACAGCGACAACTCAGTCAGCCATCAGTACCGCTTGATGTCCGCCTGGCTCTCCAACTGCTTGCGATACGCCGCAAAGTCTTGCTGACCTTCACGGGACGCGAGGAAGCGACGGTACTGCGCCTTCTCTTCATCCGTCGGCGCCGCCGCTTCGTTAACGCCATTGAGGCGCACGATCATCAGGCTACCGTCCGGCAACGTGACATTGCTGAACGTCGGTTTGTCCTTGGATGCCGGCTTCGGCATGCGGAACAGGGCCTGCAGAACAGCCGGCTCGACACCTTCCTGACCACGGGTGGCCGCTTCGGTGACTTTCCAGCTCTGGCCATCAATCGCCTTGTCCAGTGGCGCCTTGCCGTCGCGCAGATCAGCGATCAGCTTCTCGGCACGGGTCTTGGCCGCAGCGCTGGCGTGTTCCTTGGTCAGTTGCGCACGGATGGCCGCGCTCACGCTTTCCAATGGCAACTGGGCAGGCTTGAGGTGTTCCTTGGCACGCAGCACGATCACGGTTTCCGGGTCCAGCTCGATGGCGGTGCTGTTGGCGCCTTCATCGATGACTTCAGGACTGAACGCAGCAGTGACCACGGCGCGGTTGGCAGCAACCCCTTCGCCACCCTCGCGGCCGAACGGCTTGGAGGTGTGCACGGTAAGCTTCAAATCGGCGGCTGGCTGAGCCAGGTCGGACGCTTCGAACGCCGAATCTTCCAGTTGCTTGGTCGCCTCGACGAAACGCTGCTCGACCTGCGCGGCTTTCAGCTCGCGGGTCAGCTTGTCTTTCAGGCTGGCCAGTGTCGGCACTTCAGGCGCTTCCACACCCAGCAGCTTGATCAGGTGATAACCGAAATCGGTGCGAACCGGCTCCGACACCTGGTCTTTCGACAACGAGTACAGCGCTTTTTCGAATGCTGGATCGTAGACGCCAGGACCGGCGTAACCGAGGTCACCGCCATTGTTGGCCGAACCCGGATCCTGCGAGAACTCCTTGGCCAGCGCTTCGAACTTCTCGCCCTTGGCCAGACGCGCCTGGACTTCGTCGATTTTCGCCTTGGCCTGCGCTTCGGTGGTCTTGTCGTTCACTTCGATCAGGATGTGAGCGGCACGACGCTGTTCCGACAGGTTGGCGATCTCTTTCTGATACGCAGCCTGCAGGTCCTCATCCTTGACGGCGACCTGATCGAAGAACGAAGACTTCTTCAGTTCGAGGTAATCGATGACCACCTGATCCGGGGTCATGAACTCCTTGGCGTGTTCGTCGTAGTAAGCCTTGACCTCATCGTCGGTCAGCTTGACCGCCGCTGGATCAGCCTTGACCGTCAGGGTGGCGAAATCGCGGGTCTGTTTTTCCAGACGGGCGAAGGCCAGCACTTCGGCATCGGTCACGAAACCGCTGCCCGCGACACCGGCACGCAGTTGGCCGATCAGCATTTCCTGGGCCAGCATCTGGCGGAATTGCATGCGGTTGTAACCCAGTTGACGGATCACCTGATCGAAGCGCTCGGAACTGAATTTGCCGTCGACCTGAAATTCAGGCGTCTGCAGGATCACCTGATCCAGCGCCGCTTCAGAGAAAGCGAATTTCGATTGTTCAGCGCCTTGCAGCAGCAGCTTGCGATCGATCAGGCCTTTGAGCGCGGATTCGCGGAGCATTTTTTCATCGAGCAAGGAAGCATCGAAATCCTTGCCCAGCTGTTGCATCAACTGACGGCGTTGCATATCAACGGCCTGACTCAGTTCATTCTGGCTGATTTCTTCACCGTTGACCTTGGCCGCCTCGTTGGTGTGAGTCGTGGCCTGGAAAATGGCGTCGAAACCGGTCAGGGCCATCAGTGCAACGATGACCCCGATAATGGTCTTGGCAATCCAGCCTTGTGAATTGTCCCTGATATTCTGCAGCATGCGTCCCCCAGAAACGGTTGAACTTCAATTTAGGCAACCGTGGAGCGTGGGTAGAATCCGGATAGAAGAAAGGCGCATCCGAGGATGCGCCTTCTCGTAACTGGCGGAGCGGACAGGGCTCGAACCCTCGATCCCGGCGTTACAGGTGCCTGTTCCAGCCACCTGCTCTACCGCTCCGCTGCCAAGTCAGGCTTGACCCCGACCCGGATGGGTAAAAACCTGAAAACTTAGTTAACAGCTTCTTTCAGTGCTTTACCGGCTTTGAAACCTGGCTTCTTGGCAGCCGGGATTTCCAGAGTCTTGCCAGTTTGCGGGTTACGACCGGTACGCGCCGGACGGTCAGTCACGGAGAAAGTACCGAAACCAACCAGAACAACGGAGTCGCCAGCCTTCAGAGCGCCAGTGACGGATTCGATTACAGCGTCCAGCGCACGGCCAGCAGCAGCTTTCGGGATATCAGCGGATGCAGCGATAGCATCAATCAGTTCCGACTTGTTCACTCTAAGTCCCCTTATATCTATTTTGAGATGATTCTAAGTTTTTTTGGTGAAAGCAAAAACGAGTGCTGAATGGCCTACAGACACTTAAGAGCCGCTTTATAACAAGGGCTCTAAAAAGCTGTCAAGGAAGCCCCCCAGGCAAAAACGTATTAATGCGTGCTAATTCTTTCCTTAGAGTCAGACTCACGTTTTTCGTCCTTGGCAACTATCTCCGGAGCCACATCCGGCAAGGGCTCCGGCGCGTATTGCAGCGCAATTTGCAGGACTTCGTCAATCCATTTAACCGGTTTAATCTGCAGATCCTGCTTGATATTGTCAGGAATCTCCTTCAGATCGCGCACATTCTCTTCCGGAATAATCACAACCTTGATTCCGCCACGATGTGCCGCCAGCAGTTTTTCCTTCAGACCGCCAATTGCCAGCACTTGTCCACGCAAGGTGATTTCACCCGTCATGGCGACATCGGCGCGCACCGGGATGCCGGTCAATGCCGAGACCAGCGCCGTGCACATGCCTACGCCGGCACTCGGACCGTCTTTCGGCGTGGCCCCTTCCGGCATGTGAATGTGGGTGTCACGCTTCTCGTGGAAGTCCAGAGGAATGCCCAGGCTCTTTGCACGGCTGCGTACGACCGTCAGGGCCGCGGTGATCGATTCGACCATCACATCGCCCAGCGAACCGGTCTTGATCAGTTGCCCTTTGCCCGGTACGACAGCAGCTTCGATGGTCAGCAACTCACCACCAACCTGAGTCCAGGCAAGGCCTGTCACCTGACCGACCTGATCCTGCTGCTCGGCCAGGCCGTAGCGGAATTTACGCACACCGAGGAAGTGTTCCAGCAAGTCAGCTGTCACTTTCACCGAGAAGCGTTTCTCCAGCGCATGCTCTTTGACGGCCTTGCGGCAGACCTTGGCGATCTGGCGTTCCAGGCCACGCACGCCGGCTTCACGGGTGTAGTAACGGATGATGTCGCGGATCGCTTCTTCGTCGAATTCCAGCTCGCCCTTCTTCAGACCATTGGCAGTGATCTGTTTTGGCGAGAGGTATTTGACGGCGATATTGATCTTCTCGTCTTCGGTGTAACCCGGCAGACGGATGACTTCCATCCGGTCCAGCAAGGCCGGCGGAATATTCATCGAGTTCGAGGTGCACAGGAACATCACATCGGACAGGTCGTAATCGACCTCCAGATAGTGATCGTTGAAGTTATGGTTTTGCTCGGGATCGAGCACTTCCAGCAACGCCGACGCCGGATCGCCACGCATGTCGCTGCCCATCTTGTCGATCTCATCGAGCAGGAACAGCGGGTTGCGCACCCCGACTTTTGTCATCTTTTGAATCAATCTTCCCGGCATCGAACCGATGTAGGTCCGACGGTGACCACGGATTTCCGCTTCATCACGCACGCCACCCAAGGCCATGCGCACGAATTTACGGTTGGTCGCATGGGCGATCGACTCGGCCAGCGAGGTTTTACCCACGCCCGGAGGACCTACCAGGCACAACACCGGGCCACGGATTTTTTTCACGCGTTTTTGCACGGCGAGGTATTCAAGGATGCGTTCCTTGACCTCTTCGAGGCCGTAGTGATCGGCATCGAGAATGTCTTCCGCCCGCGCCAGATCCAGACGCACCTTGCTCTGGGCCTTCCACGGCACCTGCACCAGCCAGTCGATGTACGAGCGCACCACGGTGGCCTCGGCGGACATCGGCGACATCTGCTTGAGCTTGTTCAGCTCGGCTGTCGCCTTGGCCAGCGCGTCCTTCGGCAGGCCCGCGGCATCGATACGCTTTTTCAGCTCTTCGATTTCGTTGTGGCCTTCATCACCATCGCCCAGCTCTTTCTGAATGGCCTTCATCTGCTCATTCAGGTAGTACTCGCGCTGGCTGCGCTCCATCTGCTTTTTGACGCGGCCACGAATGCGTTTTTCGACCTGCAGCAGGTCGATCTCGGCATCCAGCAACGCCAGCACGTGTTCGACGCGGGCCGACAGGTCGATGATCTCGAGGATTTCCTGCTTCTGCTCGATCTTCAGCGCCATGTGCGCGGCCATGGTGTCGACCAGACGCCCCGGCTCATCGATGCTGTTGAGCGACGACAGGACTTCAGCCGGGACTTTCTTGCCCAGTTGCACGTATTGCTCGAATTGCGACAGCAGCGTGCGCACGAAGACTTCGGATTCGCGCTCGGCGGCGTCGACTTCTTCGATCAGCGACACTTCGGCACGGCAGTGGCCGTCGACCTCGCTGAAACGCTCAACGGTGCCGCGCTGCTCACCTTCGACCAGCACCTTGACGGTGCCATCAGGCAGCTTCAGCAATTGAAGAACGGTGGCGATAGTACCTACGCGATAGAGCGCGTCCTCACCGGGATCATCATCGGCCGGGTTTCTCTGGGCCAGCAGCAGGATCTGCTTATCGCCTGCCATCGCGGCCTCAAGGGCTTCGATGGACTTCTCGCGCCCCACGAACAGCGGGATAACCATGTGCGGATAAACCACGACATCACGCAATGGCAGGAGAGGCAATTCGATGGTTGTCTTCATGATTTCGCCTCTACGGCGGCCATATGGCCGTAATCAGATGGAATTAAGCTTGAAACCAAGATGGGGGCTGCCTCGAAAAAAAACAAGCGCAAAACGGCTGTAAAAAATGACATAAAAAAAAAGAGGCCCGAAGGCCCCTTCCTGTTGCAGCACAGTGGACACTTACGCGTCCGGTGCTGCCTTGGCCGTCGGCTCACTGTTTTCGTAAATATACAGTGGCTTGGACTTGCCTTCGATGACGCTTTCGTCGATCACGACCTTGCTCACCTCGGACTGCGAGGGGATTTCGTACATCGTGTCGAGCAGCACACCTTCGAGAATCGAACGCAGTCCACGGGCACCGGTTTTACGTTCCAGGGCACGTTTGGCGACCGATTTCAGCGCGTCGGAACGGAATTCCAGATCCACGCCTTCCATCTCGAACAGCTTGGCGTATTGCTTGGTCAAGGCGTTTTTCGGCTCGGTGAGAATCTGCATCAGCGCAGCCTCATCCAGCTCGTCCAGCGTCGCAAGAACCGGCAGACGACCGACGAATTCCGGGATCAGACCGAACTTGACCAGATCGTCAGGCTCGACTTCACGCAGGGACTCACCGACTTTCTTGCCCTCTTCCTTGCTGCGCACTTCTGCGTTGAAACCGATGCCGCCCTTGGTGGAACGGTTCTGAATAACCTTTTCCAGACCGGAGAACGCACCACCGCAGATGAACAGGATGTTACGGGTGTCGACCTGCAGGAATTCCTGCTGCGGATGCTTGCGGCCACCTTGCGGCGGTACCGAGGCAACCGTGCCTTCGATCAACTTCAGCAAGGCCTGCTGCACGCCTTCACCGGACACATCGCGGGTGATCGACGGGTTGTCGGACTTGCGGGAAATCTTGTCGATTTCGTCGATATAGACAATACCCATCTGGGCTTTCTCTACGTCGTAATCGCACTTTTGCAGCAGCTTCTGAATGATGTTCTCGACATCTTCACCCACGTAACCCGCCTCGGTGAGGGTGGTAGCGTCAGCGATGGTGAACGGAACGTTCAGCAAGCGTGCCAGCGTTTCCGCCAGCAGGGTTTTACCAGAGCCTGTCGGGCCGATCAGCAGGATGTTGCTCTTGCCGAGTTCGACGTCGTCAGCCTTCTTGTCACGCTGGTTCAGGCGCTTGTAGTGGTTGTACACCGCTACGGCCAAAACCTTTTTGGCACGTTCCTGACCAATGACGTACTGGTCAAGGATGCCGCTGATTTCTTTAGGCGAAGGCAATTTATGCGCGCTGCTTTCGGCCTGGGCTTCCTGCACCTCCTCGCGGATGATGTCATTGCACAGGTCGACGCACTCGTCGCAGATAAAGACCGAGGGGCCGGCAATCAATTTGCGCACTTCATGCTGGCTTTTGCCACAGAAGGAGCAATAGAGCAGCTTGCCGTTGTCCTCGCCGTTGCGGGTGTCAGTCATTCGTTCGATCCAAATCCGATAGGCTTGCAACACAAGATGAAGGCTATTGCGGGCTTTTTCAAGCCCGCTGCTGATCGGACGCGCCGATCAGGCCTGTTTTGTGCCGCTTATTTTAAGCTGGACGCTGATTGATTACTTCGTCGATCAGGCCGTATTCCTTCGCAGCTTCTGCACTCATGAAGTTGTCGCGATTGGTATCGCGTTCGATTTCTTCCAGAGTACGGCCGCTGTGCTTGGCCATCAGCGTGTTCAGTCGCTCGCGGATGAAGAGGATTTCCTTGGCATGGATTTCGATATCCGAAGCCTGGCCCTGGAAACCGCCCAGTGGCTGGTGAATCATCACGCGCGAGTTTGGCAGGCAGAAACGCTTGCCCGGTGCACCGGCGGTCAGCAGGAATGCGCCCATGCTGCACGCCTGACCGATACAGGTCGTCGAGACGTTGGGCTTGATGAACTGCATGGTGTCGTAGATCGACATGCCCGCTGTCACCGAACCGCCCGGTGAGTTGATGTACAGATGGATGTCCTTGTCCGGGTTTTCCGCTTCAAGGAACAGCAGTTGCGCACAGATCAGGTTGGCCATGTAGTCCTCTACCGGACCCACCAGAAAGATCACTCGCTCCTTGAGCAGGCGCGAGTAGATGTCGTAGGCGCGTTCGCCACGAGCGGACTGCTCGACAACCATCGGGACCAGACCGCCTGCGGCCTGGATATCAGAGTTCTGCTGAATATAAGAATTACGGAACATGCTCTGCAGTCGCTCCCAAATAGTTATGTCTTGAATACGCATAAGCCAGCTCGAGAGCTGGCTTATGGTGTGCACTTCTAACGCAAAATCAATCAGTCGGCTGTTGGAGCTTCTACCGGCTTGACTGCTTCTTCGTAGGAGACCGATTTGTCGGTCACACTAGCTTTCTGCAGAACAGTATCCACAACTTGTTCTTCCAGCACAACCGAACGCACTTCGTTCAGTTGCTGCTCGTTTTTGTAGTACCACGACACGACCTGCTCAGGCTCCTGGTAGGCCGAAGCCATTTCCTGAATCATTTCGCGAACGCGAGCGTCGTCAGGCTTGAGGTCGAATTGCTTGACCACTTCAGCGACGATCAGGCCCAGCACTACGCGACGCTTGGCTTGCTCTTCGAACAGCTCGGCCGGCAGTTGGTCAGGCTTGATGTTGCCACCGAACTGCTGAACAGCCTGCACGCGCAGACGGTCAACTTCGTTGGACAGCAGGGCCTTCGGCACTTCGATCGGGTTGGTGGCCAGCAGACCATCCATCACCTGGTTCTTGACCTTGGACTTGATTGCCTGACGCAGTTCGCGCTCCATGTTCTTGCGAACTTCGGTGCGGAAACCGTCGATGCCGCTTTCCTTGATGCCGAACTGAGCGAAGAACTCTTCGTTCAGCTCTGGCAGCTTAGGCTCCGACACAGTGTTGACGGTCACGGTGAACTCGGCAGTCTTGCCCGCCAGGTCGAGGTTCTGATAGTCCTCAGGGAAAGTCAGGTTCAGCACGCGCTCTTCGCCGGCTTTAGCACCTACCAGGCCTTCTTCGAAGCCCGGGATCATGCGACCGGAACCCAGCACCAGCTGAGTGCCCTTGGCGGAACCGCCAGCGAACACTTCGCCGTCAACCTTGCCAACGAAATCGATGTTCAACTGGTCTTCGTTCTGGGCAGCGCGATCGGCCACTTCGAAACGGGTGTTCTGCTTGCGCAGGATGTCGAGCATCTTGTCCAGATCAGCGTCAGTCACGTCAGCGCTCAGGCGCTCGACAGTGATGCCTTCGAAGCCGGCAACGGTGAACTCTGGGAAGACTTCGAACACGGCTACGTATTCCAGATCCTTGCCCGCTTCGAGCGACTTTGGCTCGATCGAAGGCGAACCGGCAGGGTTCAGCTTCTGCTCGACCACGGCTTCGTAGAAGGAAGACTGGATGACGTCGCCTACTGCTTCCTGGCGCGCATCAGCACCGAAACGGCGCTTGATTTCGCTCATTGGCACTTTGCCTGGACGGAAGCCAGCAATCTTGGCCTTTTGGGCAGTCTGCTGCAGACGCTTGTTGACCTGAGTCTCGATGCGCTCAGCCGGCACGGTGACGCTCATGCGGCGCTCGAGAGCAGTAGTATTTTCAACAGAAACTTGCATGGATATTCCTCGTTGCACAGACGTTAGCCGGCCGTTTCCGACCCAAGAATCAAGGGCATGCATTCTAGTGGGTCAAACTCAAGAAGTCACCCTACTGAAAACGGGTAAAAAAACAGCAGGCAATTTAGCGGGGCCGCCACACAAACGCAGCGCGCCCCGCAGGCGAATACAACCCTTCGCGCCAGGGCTCTGTGCCAACCGCTTCTATATATAGAAGAGACTGCCAATCACTCCCTGACGGCCGACCTTGCGAGCAAGAACGGCGAGCAGTGCAACATCATCGAACAACTTAAATACGACGAAGCGCCCTGCCCCTGCGCCCCAAAACCGCGATACCGGGCTTCAGAACCGCAAAAACAAAAAAGGCGCCAGACTGTTAAATCTGGCGCCTTTTGAAATATGGGGTGGACGATGGGGATCGAACCCACGACAACGGGAGTCACAATCCCGTGCTCTACCAACTGAGCTACG
>NZ_JABWQR010000047.1:0-24279 GCF_014270125.1 Pseudomonas sp. SWRI99
TGCACTCGACAGGATTCGAACCTGTGACCGCTCGGTTCGTAGCCGAGTACTCTATCCAGCTGAGCTACGAGTGCATTGTGTGTTTTTAGACCAGATCACCACTGGTTGAAGCCAGTTATTTACATTGCTGCAACTAACTTTAAATGGTGCACTCGACAGGATTCGAACCTGTGACCGCTCGGTTCGTAGCCGAGTACTCTATCCAGCTGAGCTACGAGTGCATTTGTTGCCGCGCATTATAGGCCGTCTAATCTCTATGCCAACCACTTTTTCTAATAATTTCAACAACTTACAGAAAAAGCCAGATTACGACGTACTAAGCAAATAATGGCGGAGAACGGGGGATTCGAACCCCCGACACCCTTTTGAGGTGTACTCCCTTAGCAGGGGAGCGCCTTCGGCCACTCGGCCAGCTCTCCGCAACACGGGGCGTATATTAACCAGCTTCTTCCCCGTTTGCAAACATAAAAATCGATAAAAATTAATGGCTTGGTTCTTCGTCCTTCTCTTTCTTTATACGCAGGTAAATTTCCTCACGGTGCACGGCAACCTCTTTCGGGGCGTTGACGCCGATACGCACTTGGTTTCCTTTAACGCCGAGCACGGTCACGGTGATTTCGCCATCACCGATAATCAGGCTTTCTGCGCACCGACGAGTCAGAATCAGCATACCTTTCTCCTCATGCATTTCAGTTCAGGGACAACAGTCTGCAAAAAAAAGGCACCCGACCTACAACCGGAGCGATCGTAGCCCTACATGCCTGAGTATTGACCAGCGCGAGCAAAAGAACAGTTCAGGGGCTCGCGCCATTCAAAAAATAAAGGGCGCGGTCAGACCGCGCCCTTCACAGAATTGGAATTACTCGCCCTGGCGGGCCGGAGCATCCAGTTCGAAAGCCGTGTGCAGGGCGCGCACGGCCAGTTCCAGGTATTTCTCTTCAATCACCACGGACACCTTGATTTCCGAGGTCGAGATCATCTGGATGTTGATGCTTTCCTTGGCCAGGGATTCGAACATACGGCTGGCCACGCCTGCGTGGGAACGCATGCCGACACCGACGATCGAGACCTTGGCAATCTTGGTATCGCCTACCACTTCCCTGGCACCGATCTCGCGAGCGGTGTTTTCCAGCACGGTCTGTGCGGCCTGGTAGTCGTTGCGGTGCACGGTGAAGGTGAAGTCGGTGGTGTTATCGTGCGCGACGTTCTGCACGATCATGTCGACTTCGATGTTCGCGGCACTGATCGGGCCGAGAATCTTGAACGCCACGCCCGGGGTGTCTGGCACGCCACGGATGGTCAGCTTGGCTTCATCGCGATTGAAAGCGATGCCGGAAATGATCGGCTGTTCCATGGTTTCCTCTTCATCAATAGTAATGAGGGTGCCCGGACCCTCCTTGAAGCTGTGCAGTACGCGCAGCGGAACGTTGTACTTGCCGGCGAATTCCACCGCGCGAATTTGCAAGACCTTGGAACCGAGGCTGGCCATTTCCAGCATCTCTTCGAAGGTGATCTTGTCCAGACGCTGAGCGACCGGCACGACACGCGGGTCGGTGGTGTAGACACCATCGACGTCGGTGTAGATCTGGCATTCATCCGCCTTCAGTGCTGCGGCCAGGGCCACACCTGTCGTATCGGAACCGCCACGCCCGAGGGTGGTGATATTGCCGTGCTCGTCGACGCCCTGGAAACCGGCGACAACCACCACGCGTCCGGCTTTCAGATCACCTCGGATTTTCTGGTCATCAATCTGCAGGATACGCGCTTTATTGTGGGCACTGTCCGTCAGGATCCGCACCTGATTACCGGTGTACGACACCGCCGGCACACCGCGCTTGATCAGCGCCATGGCCAACAGGGCAATCGTCACCTGCTCACCGGTGGAAACGATCACGTCCAGTTCACGTGGAACCGGTTGCGCCTCGCCACTGATTTGCTTGGCCAGATCGATCAGACGGTTGGTTTCGCCGCTCATTGCAGACAGCACAACCACCAGGTCATCGCCGGCATCGCGGAATTTCTTAACCTTGTCGGCGACCTGCTCGATTCTCTCGACAGTGCCGACCGAGGTGCCTCCAAATTTCTGTACGATCAAAGCCATTTCAAAGCCGCCTCTGCCCATGAAGGGCGCCCAATAATCTTCGAACAGCCGCCGGATCCGCCACTAGACTGCGGTCCCGGCGTGCCGTCTTATAAACCCTGCTCGACGAATGGAACGGTCAGCGCCAGCGCGCCATCCAGCGCGGCGGCATCAACCCCGCCACCTTGCGCCATGTCCGGACGACCACCGCCCTTCCCGCCCACTGCCGCAGCAGCCTGTTTCATCAAATCACCGGCTTTGAGTTGGCCAGTCAGGTCCTTGGTTACGCCTGCAACCAGTACGACCTTTTCCTCATGGACACTGCCGAGCAGGATCACTGCGCGGCCGAGTTTGTTTTTCAGTTGATCGACCAGCGCCAGCAGCGCCTTGCCATCCTGACCATCCAGACGGGCGGCCAGCACCTTCACATCCTTGACGTCCACCGCCGAGGCCGACAGATCGTCGCCCGCAGCGCTGGCTGCCTTGGCTTGCAACTGCTCGAGTTGTTTCTCCAGCAGACGGTTGCGCTCCAGCACGGCCGAGAGCTTGTCGATCAGGTTGTCGCGGCTACCCTTGACCAGGCTGGCCGCTTCCTTGAGTTGTTCTTCGGCAGCGTTCAAGTAAGCCAGTGCTTGCGCCCCGGTGACTGCCTCGATACGACGCACGCCCGAGGCCACACCGCCTTCGCTGATGATTTTCAGCAGGCCGATGTCGCCGGTACGGTTGGCGTGGATACCGCCGCACAGTTCGACGGAGAAATCGCCGCCCATGCTCAGCACGCGCACGCTGTCGCCGTACTTCTCGCCGAACAGCGCCATCGCGCCTTTGTTCTTCGCGGTCTCGATGTCGGTTTCTTCGGTTTCAACCGCGGAGTTCTTGCGGATCTCGGCGTTGACGATGTCTTCCAGTTGCTTGATCTGTTCCGGCTTGATCGCTTCGAAGTGGCTGAAGTCGAAACGCAGGCGCTGACTGTCGACCAGCGAGCCTTTCTGCTGCACGTGTTCGCCCAGCACCTGACGCAAGGCTGCATGCAGCAAGTGGGTGGCCGAGTGGTTCAGCGCGGTGGCGTGACGCACTTCAGCGTCGACATGGGTTTCCACCGGCGCGCCAATGATCAGGCTGCCCGAAGCCAGCACGCCGTGGTGCAGGAACGCGCCGCCGGTCTTGGTGGTGTCGCGCACGTCGAAACGGCTGTTGCCGGCCTGAATGAAACCGCAGTCGCCGATCTGACCGCCAGACTCGGCGTAGAACGGGGTCTGATTGAGGACGATCACGCCCTCCTGGCCTTCGCTCAGAACGTCTACCGACTGGCCATCCTTATAGATGGCGACGATTTTCGCCGAACCGCTAGTGGCCGCGTAACCGGTGAATTCGGTGGCGACATCAACCTTGACCAGGGTGTTGTAGTCCAGACCGAACGAGCTGGCCGAACGCGCGCGAACACGCTGGGCTTCCATCTCGCGCTCAAAGCCAACTTCGTCGACGGTCAGGCCGCGTTCGCGGGCGATGTCGGCGGTCAGGTCCATCGGAAAACCGTAAGTGTCGTAGAGTTTGAACACCACATCGCCCGGCACCACGGTGCCTTTGAGCTCGGCCAGATCCTGTTCGAGGATTTTCAAGCCGTGTTCCAGTGTCTTGGAGAACTGCTCTTCTTCGGCCTTGAGCACGCGCTCGATGTTGCTCTGCTGCTTTTTCAGCTCCGGGAAAGCTTCGCCCATCTCGGCGACCAGCGCCGCGACGATCTTGTAGAAGAAGCTGCCGGTGGCGCCCAGTTTGTTGCCATGACGGCAGGCGCGACGAATGATCCGGCGCAGCACATAACCGCGACCCTCGTTGGACGGCAGCACGCCGTCGGCGATGAGGAAACCGCAGGAACGGATGTGATCGGACACCACTTTCAAGGAAGACTGATCGCCGTTTTCGCAGCCGATCGCTTCGGCCGAAGCCTTCAGCAGGTTCTTGAACAGGTCGATGTCGTAGTTGGAGTTGACGTGCTGCATCACCGCACTGATCCGCTCCAGGCCCATGCCGGTGTCCACCGACGGCGCTGGCAACGGATGCAACACGCCATCGGCGGTGCGGTTGAACTGCATGAACACGTTGTTCCAGATTTCGATGTAACGGTCGCCGTCTTCTTCCGGCGAGCCCGGCGGGCCGCCCCAGATGTGTTCGCCGTGATCATAGAAAATCTCGGTGCACGGGCCGCACGGGCCGGTATCGCCCATGGTCCAGAAGTTGTCGGAAGCGTAAGGCGCACCCTTGTTGTCGCCGATGCGAATCATGCGCTCGGCCGGGACACCAATCTTTTGCGTCCAGATGTCATACGCTTCGTCGTCGGTAGCGTAGACAGTGACCCAGAGTTTTTCCTTTGGCAGTTTCAGTACGCCAGTGAGGAAGGTCCAGGCGAAGGTGATCGCGTCGTGCTTGAAGTAGTCGCCGAAGCTGAAGTTACCGAGCATTTCGAAGAACGTGTGGTGACGCGCGGTATAACCGACGTTTTCCAGGTCACTGTTCTTGCCGCCGGCACGCACGCATTTCTGGCTGCTGGTGGCACGGGTGTATGCACGTTTTTCCTGGCCCAGGAAGCAGTCCTTGAACTGGTTCATCCCCGCGTTGGTGAACAGCAGGGTGGGGTCGTTGCCCGGAATCAAAGAGCTGGAGGCTACACGGGTGTGGCCTTGCTCTTCGAAGAAGCGAAGGAAGGCTTCACGGATTTCTGCGCTTTTCATTAGGTTCTTCCACGGAGGCTGCGGCCAAAGGCCTGTTCGAAACGTCTACAGACGAAGCGACGGCAAAGGGCCGCATTATATCGGCCCTGCGCGCGGGGTACAGCGTGTTTATACGATAGAAACGCTCAATTGGACGGCTGACGCTGTCACTGGCGCGAAAACTCGATAAATGTCGCAATCACTTGCTCGATTTTCGCGCGATTGACGTCCATGTGCGTGACCATGCGCAAACGCGCAGCGGCGCTGAGCTTGATTGCGCGTTCGCCGGCAAAGGCCTTGAGCGCTTCGGCCTTGTCGCCCATTTGCACATAAACCATGTTGGTTTGCACGGGTTCGACGACGAAACCGGCCTCACGCAGACCATCGGCCAAGCGCAGGGCATTAGCGTGGTCGTCGGCCAGACGCTCGACGTGGTGATCCAGCGCGTACAAGCCCGCCGCCGCCAGCAACCCGGCCTGACGCATGCCGCCGCCGACCATTTTGCGCAACCGGCGCGCCTTGCCGATCAGTTCGACTGAGCCACACAACACCGAACCGACCGGGGCACCAAGGCCTTTGGACAGGCACACCGACACCGAGTCGAAATACTGGGTGATCTCCCGCGCATCGACACCGAGCTTGACCGCCGCGTTGTACAACCGCGCGCCGTCCAGGTGCAATTGCAGGCCATGATCCTGGGTGAACCGTCGGGCACGCGCCAGATAGTCCAGCGGCAGCACCTTGCCTTGCATGGTGTTTTCCAGCGCCAGCAGGCGGCTGCGGGCGAAGTGAAAATCATTGGGTTTGATCGCTGCCGCCACCTGATCCAGGTCCAGCGAGCCGTCAGCCTGTACCTCCAGCGGCTGCGGCTGAATCGAACCGAGCACCGCCGCACCGCCCCCCTCGTACTTATAGGTGTGGGCCTGCTGACCGACGATGTATTCGTCGCCGCGCTCGCAATGCGCCATCAAGCCCAACAGGTTGCTCATGGTTCCGGTCGGCACGAACAGTGCGGCAGCGAAACCCAGGCGCTTGGCCAATTCGGCCTCCAGACGATTGACCGTCGGATCTTCGCCGTAAACGTCGTCACCGGTGTCCGCTGCGGTCATGGCATCGAGCATGGCGGGAGTCGGCTGGGTAACGGTGTCGCTGCGAAGATCGATAACGCTCATGAACCTGGCCTCTGGTCAGCAGGGGGAATCCCTTTGTGAAGGTCAATTACTGCGGTCATGAGCCGGATTATTCAAGCCTTTAATGAGAAAAGGCCACTTTACTCTTCAGGAAAGCGCAATCCATGTGGGAGCGGGCTTGCTCGCGAAGGCGGACTGCCAGCCAACATTTGCGTTGAAGGTTAAATCGCTATCGCGGGCAAGCCCGCTCCCACAGGTCCTGTATTTCGGTCGGCCGGTATTGAGTATGCAAGCGCTGAAAATCTGTGTTAAAAACGCAGCGCCGCCCGAGAAAGGGCGGCAAAAACGTTCTCAGGGCGGGGTGCAATTCCCCACCGGCGGTAATTGCGCGCAATACGCATAGCCCGCGAGCGCTTGGCGACGCACCCGGCATTGGTCGGTGAGCGGCGGCAAGGTCAGCAGACCCGGTGTGATTCCGGGGCCGACGGTCATAGTCCGGATGAAGAGAGAACGGGATTGACGCCAAAGGGCCGTCCGCGGGCATTCGTGCGTGCGTTCGTACCCTTGAATCCCTTTCGATTCATAACGCCCTGTTTTTCACACAAACAGGAGTCAGAACATGCAACCCACCGCTATCGACAGCAAAAGCAAACACCCGCAGGGCGAGCGCGTCGCGTTCATCCAGGCTTGCTGGCACAAGGAAATCGTCGACCAGAGCCGCAAAGGCTTCGTCGCCGAAATGCTCGCTCAGGGTTATCAGGAATCAGACATCGATTTCTTCGAAGTCGGCGGCGCCTTTGAAATGCCCTTGCACGCCAAACTGCTGGCCAAGACCGGTCGTTACGCCGGCATCGTTGCCGCAGCCCTGGTCGTGGATGGCGGCATCTACCGCCATGAGTTCGTCGCCCAATCGGTGGTCAGCGGCCTGATGCAGGTGCAGCTTGAAACCGAAGTGCCAGTGTTCTCGGTGTCGCTGACCCCGCATCACTTCCATGCGGGTGAAGAGCATCAGAAGTTCTTCTTCGAGCACTTTGTGCACAAGGGTCAGGAAGCGGCGCGGACTTGCGCGGATACGCTGCAGAAGATTCGCGCATTGCGGCGTACGGAGCCGCGGGCAGTGGCGGTCTGATTCTCACATGATCGTTCCCACGCGCAGCAAAGGAATGCCTCAATGGACGCTCTGCGTCCGCTGTTGGGACGCGGAGCGTCCCGGGCTGCATTCCCACGCGGAGCGTGGGAACGATCACAACCGGGGTCAGGCAAGGTTTTCGTCGGTGGTCGGGACAATCAGGATGCCAGCGCGCAAGCCGTTCTTGACCTTGGGGTTGGGGAAGATAATCCGCGCGCCCTGCTCTTCAATGACCCAGCGGGTGTTGGCGATGTCTTCGGCCAGCAGGTAACCGACGTCCAGCTCGGAAAAGTTCTCGATGTCCGCCGGTAGATTCAGGCGGAATGCATCGCTGTGCTTGATGATTTCCCGCGCGACGCTGAACAGCTGCAAGCCGTCCAAGCCTTCTTCAGTCTCCGGCTCGGTGCCTTCGATGATCTGCTTGAGACGGGTTTCCAGCAGCGAGACGTTGACGCCGTCGTTCTCCCCGAATGGCCGCGCCTTGCCCAGTTCCAGAGTGAAAGCCTCGGCGTCGAGCTTGTCATAAGTGTAGGAACTGAACACGATCGACGGTTTGTTCTGCAACAGCACCGCCTCCATGCCGGCCGCGCGCAGGCGCGCCAGTTCGCGGCGGGAATGCGGACGCCCTTCTTTCCACGGGTACAAGGCGAACTGCTCGATCTTCGAGCCGCGAATCGCCGTGTGCAGGTCGTAGTGCAAACGCTGGCGATCAGGCTTGCTGAAAAAACTCGCTGCCAGACGCTCCAGTTCACAGGCGCGTAAAGCTTCCGAACCACTGCTTTGTTCATGACGGCCGTTGAACAGCCGATTGACGTCCTGCTCGACGAAACGCTCGCCCTTGCGAATCGCTTCCGGGTTGCCGAACAGAAACAGAATGCGTGCGCGCGGCTTCAGATCACCGCGTGCGATGTCGTGCAGCAGTCGATCGAGCAACTCGATCGGTGCGGTTTCATTGCCGTGGATGCCTGCCGACAGCAGCAGGTCCAGGCCATTGTCGCGCGCTTCCGGGGGCCGGACTTCCAACGCCCCTTCGCTCAACCAGCGCATGCGCACGCCTTCGACAGTCAGTTGAGTCTTCTCCGCCGGTTCGCGGCCGGCGAGGGTCAGTTCAAGCAGTTTGCCGAGGGCGAGCATAGAGCGGTTTCCTTAATGGTCGTGGTTGCAATCCGGGCCGTGTACATGATCCTCGTCAGCGCCGAGGTCAGCCGGTTCCATTTCCAGTTGCAGACTTACCAGATTAGTCGCCAATGGGCGCAGCAGCAGGTTGGCGTACTCGTCGTCACCTTCCTCGACGTCCACGCCGATCAGCAACTGGCCGCGGCCATCCTGCTGAATCCACAGCTCTTTGCCTTGCCACATGACCGCGACGCGGGTGCAGGAGGTTTGCAGTTGCGTGCCGTCGGTGTCTTCAAGGATCAGCTGCAGGGAATCGCTCATGTTTTTACTCTCTTGGGGTGACACGCCGCGCGTCGCGTTCAAGCGGCGCGCCGGCCATCAATTGATCTGGAAAGGATAAACCGCGCCCAGTTTAAGGATTTGCGTCAGTTCATCCAATGCCGTCCGGCATTCAAGCAGCAACTGCGGATCCGTCAGATCGGTTTCGCTCAGGCGGTCGCGGTAGTGCTTTTCAACCCATGCGGTCAACGAACCGTACAACGGGGCGGTCATGATAACCCCTGGATTGACCGCCGCCAGTTCGGTTTCATTCAGCGCCACGCGCAGACGCAGGCACGCCGGGCCACCGCCGTTCTGCATGCTTTGCTTGAGATCGAAGACTTTTACTTCGCGGATCAGGCCGCCGGCGCTGGTCAGGCTTTGCAGGTAAGTCCACACACGTTCGTTGGCCTGGCACTCCTGCGGCACGATCAGCAGCATCGAGCCATCAGGACGCGACAGCAATTGGCTGTTGAACAGGTAGGAACGCACCGCGTCATCGACGGTGACTGCCGAACGTGGCACGCACACCGACTGGAAGTTACCGCCGACCTTGGCGAGCTTGCCTTGCAGCTCGGCGAGCATCTTGTCGGTCTCAAGGAACGCGTCCTCGTGATAGAACAGCACTTCACCGTTGCCCACGGCGATCACGTCGTTGTGGAACACGCCCTGATCGATCACATCGGGGTTCTGCTGCGCGTAGACCACGCCTTCGTCACGCAGACCGTGCAAACGCGCCACGGCTTGCGAGGCTTCGAGGGTCTGGCGCGCCGGGTATTTCTGCGGTGCCGGGAAACGGTTGTCGAACGCACTGCGGCCGAACACGAAGAACTCGACGCCCGCCTCGCCATACTCGCGGCAGAAACGCGTGTGGTTGGCCGCGCCCTCGTCGCCGAACTGCGCCACCGCCGGCAATGCGGCGTGATGGGCGAAGTGCTGCTGATTGGCGAACATTGCACCGAGCACGCGGCTGGTGGTCGGGTGCTCGATGCTGCGGTGGTATTTGCAGTTGAGGTTGGCGGCGGTGAAGTGCACGCGACTGTCGGCTGTGTCGGCACTCGGGCTGACCGTGGCGGCGTTGGCTACCCACATGCTCGACGCCGAGCAACTGGCGACCAGCAGCGGCATGGCTTCTTTGGCAGCGCGCTCGATCACTTGCGCATCAGTGCCGCTGAAGCCCAGACGGCGCAGCGCAGCCACGTCGGGACGCTCCTGCGGCGCCAGCACGCCTTGCTGGAAACCCATGTCCATTAGCGCTTTCATTTTCGCCAGGCCTTGCAGCGCCGCTTCCTTCGGGTTCGAGGATTGCTGGCTGTTGCTCTGCGAGGCGACGTTGCCGTAGGACAGACCACCGTAGTTATGGGTCGGCCCCACTAGACCGTCAAAATTGACTTCATAGGATTTCATCAGCGAGGCTCCACGAGAATCTGTTGTTATAGGCTTCAGTAACTATTCTTTGCGACCGCGGTGCGGCCATCGCTGGCAAGCCAGCTCCCACAGGATTGGCGGTGTTCACAGATTTTGTGGACGACTCAATCCCTGTGGGAGCTGGCTTGCCAGCGATAGGCATCACACCATTTTCAGGCCGGGGGTCAACGTAGCGGGCAACACCAGGCTCGGCGTTTCCAGCGACGCCACCGGGTATGCGCAGTAATCCGCCGCGTAGTAGGCGCTGGCGCGATGGTTGCCCGAGGCACCGACGCCACCGAACGGCGCGCTGCTCGCGGCGCCGGTCAGTTGCTTGTTCCAGTTGACGATGCCGGCGCGGCTTTCCAGCCAGAACTGTTGATAGCGCGCTTCGGAATCCGAGAGCAAACCTGCGGCCAACCCATAAGCGGTGTTGTTGGCTTCAGTGATCGCCGCTGCGAAATCGGCGTAACGAATCACTTGTAGCAACGGCCCGAACAGTTCTTCGTCCGGCCGCTCGGCCACAGCGCTCACATCGAGAATGCCCGGCGTCAGCAAGGCCGATTGCGCTTGCGGCTGAGTCATTTCCAGCAGCGCCACCGCGCCGTTGGCCAGCAGTTGTTCCTGCGCATCCATCAGCGCTTTCGCCGCGCCCAGGGAGATCACCGAGCCCATGAACGGCGCCGGTTGTTGGTCGAATGCACCGACCTCAATCGCTGCACTGACTTCCACCAGACGCTTGAGCAGGCTGTCGCCCCACGCGCCCTGCGGCACCAGCAGACGGCGCGCACAGGTGCAGCGCTGGCCGGCGGAAATGAATGCCGACTGAATGATCGTGTACACCGCCGCGTCGAGGTCGGCGACCTGATCGACCACCAGCGGATTGTTGCCGCCCATCTCCAGCGCGAGGATCTTGTCCGGGCGCCCGGCGAATTGCTGATGCAGCTGATTGCCGGTGCGGCTGGAGCCGGTGAAGAACAGACCGTCGATACCCGGGTTCGCCGCCAGAGCGATACCGGTTTCGCGCGCGCCTTGCAGGAGGTTCAACACGCCTGCCGGCAGACCGGCTTCGATCCAGCACTTGACCGTCAGCTCGGCGACTTTCGGCGTCAGTTCGCTGGGCTTGAACAGCACGCTGTTACCGGCCAACAGCGCCGGGACGATATGACCGTTAGGGAGGTGACCGGGGAAGTTGTAAGGGCCGAACACCGCGACCACACCGTGCGGCTTGTGGCGCAACACGGCAGTGGCGTCGCCCAATGGACCGCTCTTCTCGCCGGTACGCTCGCGGTAGCTCTGCACCGAGATAGCGATCTTGTTGACCATGCTGGTCACTTCAGTCGCGGATTCCCACAACGGCTTGCCGGTTTCTTCACCGATGGTGCGAGCCAGCTCGTCAGCGTGGTTTTTCAGCGACGCGGCGAAGGCTTCAAGCACGCTGATGCGCTCGTCCAGCGTACGACGGGCCCAGCCCGGAAACGCCTGACGGGCAGCCTGCACCGCCGACTCGACCTGCGCGGCCGTAGCGCCCTCACCCGACCACAGCACTTGCTGAGTCACCGGATTCAGCGATTGAAAGGCTTCGCCCTGACCGGCCAGCCACTCACCTGCGATGTATAGCGAATTCATTATTTCGACTCCCGTGCTGCGGACAACGCCACGGCGCGCACTTGATCGCCGGCGTTGAGTTGAAGGCGTTTGGCGGTCTGCGGATCGACCACCAGCGTGCCGGCAGCCAGACGCGCAGGCGCTGCGGTGATGCGGCAATCTTCGCGCTTGCGGTTGTGGATGATGAACGGCGTGGCGTCATCGCCCGGCGTGCCCACCGCCAGCACCAGCGCTTCGCTGTCACGCACTGCGCGGATCTTGCTGGTTTCGCATTCGATGGCCGGACCTGCGTCGAAGATATCGACGTAACCCTGATAGCTGAAACCTTCGCTCTTGAGCATCGCCAGTGCCGGCTCGGTGTCCGGGTGCACCTGGCCAATGACGTTGCGCGCATCCGGCGAAAGGAAGCAGGTGTACAGCGGAAATTTCGGCATCAGTTCGGCGATGAACGCTTTGTTGCCAACGCCGGTCAGGTAGTCGGCCTGGCTGAACTCCATCTTGAAGAAGTGCCGACCGAGGCTCTCCCAGAACGGCGAACGCCCGGCGTCATCGGACACACCGCGCATCTCGGCGATGATCTTGTTGCCGAACAGTTCAGGGAACTCGGCGATGAACAGCATGCGCGCCTTGGACAACATGCGCCCGTTCAGGCCATTGCGGTAATCGGCGTGCAGGAACAGCGAGCACAGCTCGGAATTGCCGGTCAGGTCGTTGGCCAGAAACAGCGTCGGAATCTCGCGGTAGATGTTCAGCTCCTGCGAAGCACTGACGGTCAGGCCAACGCGGAAGTTGTACCACGGCTCACGCAGACCGACCGCGCCGGCAATGGCGGAAATCCCCACCACACGACCGTTGTCATCTTCGAGCACGAACAGGTAGTCCGCATCGCCACGCCCGGCTTCGCCGCGAAAGGTCTTCTCGGCCCAGCCGACCCGATGGGTCAGGCGCTCTTCGTTGGCCGGCAAGGTAGTCAGGCCGGTGCCGGTGCTGCGGGCCAGGTCGATCAGCGCGGATAAATCGCTGCTGCGTACGGGACGAACAATCATGCTATCTCCTCAAACGGGCCGCTCGCGCCACCCGTGAAACTCGCTAAGGCGTTAAACCGCCACCAGGCGCACGCTGGCACCTTCACCGACGCCCAGGGCTTCGGCCGCTTCCAGATCCAGAGTCACCGGTTTGCCCGGCGCGTAATCCAGTTCCAGCAACACCGCGCGGTAATCCTGCAACTGCGCGTTCGCCACCAGATACTGGCGCCCGGCACCTTTGACCGGCTCGCCGATCTTCACCGGCACCACGCGGCTCTGGGCGATCGAGCGGATCCCGGAAACCCGTGCGTGCAGGGTCGGGCCACCGTCGAAGATGTCGATGTAATGATCGGTCTCGAAGCCTTCGCGCATCAGGATGTCGAAGGTGATCTGCGCACGCGGGTGCACCTGGCCCATCGCTTCTTGTGCGGAGTCCGGCAGCAGCGGCACGTAGATCGGGTAATGCGGCATCAGCTCGGCGAGAAACGTGCGGCTTTTCAGCCCGCACAGACGTTCGGCTTCGGCGTAGTTGAGGTCGAAGAAGTTGCGCCCGATAGCGTCCCAGAACGGCGAGTCGCCATTCTCGTCGCTGTAACCGACGATCTCGGTCACCACCGAATCGGCGAAGCGCTCCGGATGGCTGGCGACGAACAGCAGACGGCCACGGGAATTGAGCTCGGCCCAGGGCGATCCGACCAGTTCGCGCTGCACGTAGAAACTGGTCAGCAAGCTGTTGCCGGTCAAGTCGTGGCACTGCGAGAGTACGTGGATCTTGTTGTGAATCTTCAGCTCGCGAGAGGCGTGAACGAAGGTCTCGTTACGGAAGCTGTAAAACGGCTCCGAATAACCGGCCGAAGCGACAATGGCCGAGCAGCCGACCAGCTTGCCGGTGGCCGTGTCTTCCAGGACAAAGAAATAGCTCTCTTCACCGTTGAAGCTCACTTCGGCGGCGAACGACGCTTCGCTCGCGGCGATCTTGTCGCTAAGACGTTCCACGTCATCCGGCAAGGAAGTGACACCAATCGGGCTGTCCGCAGCCAGACGCTGTACCTCGCCCAGATCAGCCATTTGCGCGGGGCGCATCACCAGCATGGTGTCACTCCTTTTCTCTTCAAAAAATCACAGAAAAAACACCGGACCTTGTAGGAGTGAGCCTGCTCGCGATAGCGGTGTATCAGACACATCAATGTCGACTGATACACCGCTATCGCGAGCAGGCTCACTCCTACAGTTGAACGTGCCCGGTATCAAAATTTTGATCGACGCCTGAAAAACTCCAGGCGTCGATGGGTCCATCAAGCTTGCGTCAGTGCAGCAGCGGCACGTTCGAAGCGGTCGAGACCTGCATCGATATCGGCGTCTTCGACCACCAGGCTCGGGGCGAAACGGATCACGTCCGGACCGGCTTGCAGAATCATCAGGCCTTCCTGTTCGGCAGCGTTGAAGATTTCCTTGGCCTTGCCTTTCCAGGCTTCGCTCAGCACGCAGCCGATCAGCAGGCCGAGGCCACGGACCTGAGTGAACAGGCCGTACTTCTCGCCGATCTGTTGCAGGCGGGTCTTGAACTTGTCGTGCTTGGCGTTCACGCCGTTCAACACTTCAGGGGTGTTGATCACGTCGATGACCGCTTCAGCCACCGCGCACGCCAGCGGGTTGCCGCCGTAGGTGGTGCCGTGGGTACCGACCACCAGATGTTTGGCCAGCGCTTCGGTGGTCAGCATCGCCGCGATCGGGAAACCGCCGCCCAGGCTCTTGGCGCTGGTCAGGATGTCCGGGGTCACGCCGTAATGCTGATAGGCGAACAGCTTGCCGCTGCGGCCCATGCCGGTCTGCACTTCGTCGAACACCAGCAGCGCGTCGTTCGCGTCGCACAGTTCGCGGGCACCTTGCAGGTAGGCCAGTTCGGCTGGCAGCACGCCGCCCTCGCCCTGGATCGGCTCGAGCACGACCGCGCAGGTCTTCTCGGACACCGCCGCTTTCAGCGCGGCCAGGTCGTTGTAGGGAACGTGGGTAATGCCGGTGATTTTCGGGCCGAAACCGTCGGAATACTTCGACTGGCCACCGACGTTGACGGTGAACAGGGTACGGCCGTGGAAGCTGTTGAGCGCGGCGATGATCTCGTATTTTTCAGTGCCGAAACGGTCGAACGCGACGCGACGGGCCAGCTTGAACGCGGCCTCGTTGGCTTCAGCGCCCGAGTTGCAGAAGAACACGCGCTCGGCGAATGTGGCATCGATCAGCTTATGCGCCAGGCGCAGGGCCGGCTCATTGGTGAACACGTTGGACACGTGCCACAGCTTGTTCGCCTGTTCGGTCAGTGCGCCGACCAGCGCCGGGTGCGCATGGCCCAGTACGTTGACGGCAATCCCGCCAGCGAAGTCGATCAGCTCGCGGCCGGCCTGATCCCAGACCCGGGACCCGGCGCCACGCACCGGAATGAAAGCGGCAGGCGCGTAGTTGGGAACCATTACCTGGTCGAAATCGGCGCGTTGTACCGCAGCGTGCTCAACGGACATCGGAGTCTCCTGATGAGGGCCACCCGCCTGAAACTGGCGAGCGATGGGGGGATTGTAAGGACAGTTTTGCGCCCGGCCTTGTCGCCAAGCGACAACTTGTTATAGCGCAAACCCCGGATTTTCCCGGGTTTACGGCAATGCGACATATAGCGTCGCAAAGGCGCAGTTTAAACTGCCGTCGCCGGTTTGCGGCAGGCTTTGGAAGATATCAATTGGCGGGCGCGGCACTGGCATACATATGTACCGCACGGGCGCGGCAACATTGTGATTTGCTGGATGCTTTCCCAACGCCAAGGACTGGCCCATGCAATCGATTGACCGAACTCAATCAAGCAACGACTCCGCCAACGGGCACCAGCCTGACATTCACTATCTGCACTGGCAGCTCAGCCTTCCGGCATGGCTGGGCAAATCCTCCAACGCCCGGCGCCAGGCATTGAAAGGAACCCGGCCTGCGCTCCCGCTCAAGCTGCAATCGGTTTCGCCGAGCCGGCTTGCACAGCTGACCACGCTGAACACCGGCCACTTGAATGCGCAGAACGAGGTCGACCAACTGCTGGCGCAATTTCGGGACGTCAACGCCTTTGCCGAGCCGCTGCTCAAGGCCGAGATCAAAGCCCGCTTCGATCTTGATCTGGACGTCAAATCGACCTTCCTGCGCCTGTATGTTCCGCAGACTGCGGCGATATTTCCGGTCAAGACCGGGGCCCGCACCTGGACACTGTCGCTGCTCGACGCGGCGCTGCACAACTTCGAGGAAAAGGAGACTCGCGAAAACGCCTTTGAAGCCCCGTCGACGTTTATCACCGAACCCTCGGCCAGCGGACAGTTCGACACGCTGCCCTGGGTGAAGGCCAAAATAAGTATCGAAGCCTTCACCGCAATGTGCCGGGAGCTGGACATCGGTGCGCAGTACAAAAGATATCTGGACGAACACCTCGGCATTACCGACGCCGAGAAAGGCGCTGCCCTGCGTAAACAAGTCGACAAAAACCAGAAAGCCGCGCTCAAGGCCGCGTTGCATTTCGCCAGGATCAACGGGGACATCAGTGCCACTTACTTTCGCACCATCAATGCGCTGATCGATGGCGTGCCGAATCTGCGCATCGCCAGGCAACCCGTGTCGTGTCACGCTTTGACGATGATGTCCGCACCGCTCACCGGCCCCATCATATTCGGCCCCGGACCGGATACCGCGGACGAATCAGGCAGCCTGGCGCGCATCGTCGCCTACGTGCCTGACGATCCGCAGCATCCGGTCAAGGAGTACGCCTCCTCGGCCGACTTTGAAAAGGCGCTCACCGACCAGTTGCGCTCGGCCGATTACCGCAAATTTTTCAGCCGCTTCATCAATCACGAACAGCGCGGCGCGTTCTTTGCCGCCCTCAACGCTCGTCTCGGACGGGTGAAGTGGCATGAACCGGTGCGTGGCAGTTCAGAGCCGGTCTGGCGCGACGAGCCATTCGACAAGACCGATCTGCAGCTGTACTCGACCCCGATCAGCAATGATCTGTGGCAACACCTGTACGAAAGCAAACTGGACAAGATCCTCAACGACGCCCGGGTCATCGCCGTGGCGACGGCCAGTGTGGACACGAAAACCCGCTGGGCGCTTTGGGACTCACTTGTCGGCATCGCCTCAACCATCCTGCAGGCCGCCGCGTTTGTCATTGCGCCGTTCGTGCCGGTGCTCGGGGAAATGATGATGGCGTACATGGCGTATCAGTTTCTCGACGAAGTGTTCGAAGGCATCGTCGAGTGGGCGCAAGGGCAGACCGCTGAGGCGATCCAGCACCTGATCGGCACCGTTGATTCGCTGCTGCAACTGGGCATGTTTGCCGTCGGCGGTGCGATTGCCGTGGGTGAATTTCGCAAAGTCCTGCCCAAAGAAGTGGTCGCGTTCATCGACCGTTTCAAACCGGTCAGACTGGACAACGGGCAAACCCGCTATTGGGATGCGGACCTGAGCCGTTATCAGCAAAAGTCCCTGCCACCCGCAGGCTCGAAACCGTCGAAACTGGGTTTGCATGAGGTTCAGGGCAAACAGATCTTGCCGCTGGAGGATGCGCACTACGCCGTGCGCCAATCCGTGACACCCGGCCAATACCGCATCGAACACCCGACCCGCCCAAACGCCTACAAACCGGTGGTGCGGCACAACGGCGACGGCGCCTGGCACACGGAGCTCGAAACGCCGCTGCAATGGGACAAGGCAACCACGCTGCGCCGCACCAGCCATGAGATGGAAGCCTTCACCCCGGCGCAACGCGAACAGATCCTGCACGTCAGCGGCTACAACGAAAACGCACTGCGCAAAATGCATGTCGATCGGGAACCGATGCCGCCGCTGCTGGCCGACAGCATCACGCGCTGGCGGATCGATCGGGATCTGCAAGTGTTCATCGACCAACTGGCGAGCGATCAGCCCGAACAGTATTGCGCTGCCGACCCGGCAACCCAGTTGCAACTGCTTGCCGAACATGGCCGCTGGCCCGCCAACCAACGTCTGCGTCTGCTCGATGCCGAGGGCGCAACCGTGTGGCAATCGTCCAGTGACGAAACCTTGCCGCTCACCGACCTGCGCCAGGACAACCTGTTCGAGGGCGACCTGCTCAAGACCCTGCTGCGCAGCCTCGACGAAGCGCAAGCCAAAGCCCTGCTCGGCGAAGACTTCGGCGACCCCGAACTGTCGCTGCAAGCGCGCAGCCGCAAGCTGCGCGCACAGCTGCTGCAACTGGGCAAGGCACAACGTGGTGCGCTGTTCGAAGCGCGCTATCAGGCCGAAACCCAAGTCGACGATCCCCTGCACACCGCGCTGGCCCAGTACGATCCGGCACTGCCGCCGCGCGTCACCCAGGAAGTGCTCGACACCACCAGCAGCGACGAGCTGCTGCAAATCAGCGAGGGCCAGTTGCCCCCGCGCCAGCAAGCGCTGATGGACATGGCCAGTGAGGAGGTGCGCGTCGCCCGAGCGTATGAAGGTCTGCTGCTGGACTCGGTGAACAATCCCGACACCGACACTCTGGCACTGCACAGCCTGAGGAACGTGCCAGGCTGGAGCGGTGACGTACGCCTGGAAATCCGTGACGGAAGGTATGAGGGCAGGATGCTCGACAGTACCGGCCGTGCAGACGCACCAGAACAAAAAGTGCTGGTGCGCCAGAGCGATGGCCGCTATCAGCCGTTCGATGATCGCGGCCAGCAATTGCATTCGGCCACGGATCTGTATTCCGGCATTCTTTACGCCCTGCCGGACGCTGAGCGCCAGGCCCTGGACATCGGAATCGGCGAGGCCGCCAAGCTTAAAAACGCGATCCGCGCCCAACCCCTTGAGCGCAGTGAATTGCGCTTGGCGATTGCTCTGGAGCCGGTGCCGGAGCCGACGGTCGACACACTGCGCCTGCTGGGCCGCGAAGGCTACAGGCAGATGGAGCCCTTCGTTGACGCACCTTCACTTCCAGAACCGACCCGTGCCGCGCGGGTCCAGGAGATTTTACGCGGTTTCAGTATCGAAGAAGCCCGGGCCTTTGCGACCCGGTTCACCCAAGTCCCGCGAGGTCTGACCAACGAGCTTGCGCGCCTGCGCAGCGAGTTCAGCGAAATGAGCGCAACTTTGCGGCGCTGGGAAACCGATATCCCGGTCACCGACCCACACACCCGGCGGCGGCTGACGCCCACGGAACGTCGTGCCGCCCAGCGCAGCCGCGCCGCCCTCAGGGACGTACTGGAACGCTGCTGGCGCCGGGAAACCCGCGACGTCTATGGTTATGCGCTACAGATTCGCGACCCGATTACCGGTGATCTGCCTGCGCTGCGCGCCGACTTCAGCCATGTCAGATCCCTGGTGATCGATGGCAGCGTCAGTACCCGTGCCATCGATCCGTTTTTGCAGAGGTTTCCACAGCTGATATCGGTCGAAGCGCGCAATCTTCACCTGCCGGACTTGCCCCAAGCCCTGGCGTCGATGCCGGCACTGCGGCGTCTGGTCATTCGTAACAGCCGCATCACCATGAGTCCCGCGAACCGCTCGCTCCTGGAGTCACTGCCACAGTTGTCCTTTCTGGACCTTGCGCGCAACCCGCTCGGCGGGCCGCTAGATATTCACAAGCTGCCGGCATTGGGTTACCTCAACCTCGATAACACCGGCATCAGCGTCCTTCCGGATCGCTTGCTGGAGCATCCGGGATTAGTCACCGGGCGCTTCGCTGGTAACCAGATCAGGGAGATTCCCGAGGCGTTTTCCAACCTGAACGGCACCCTCGCCGACGGTTTCAGTCTTGCGGGCAATCCACTGTCCCCGACCAGCCGGGATCTGATCAAAAACTACTATCGGCGGACCCACAAGCACTTCGAGGTATTGCCTGAACAAACGGATATCGATCAAGCGATCACCCTCTTCCCTTCACTGAGCGTTGATGACGCGGTCGAGGTGATTTACCAGTTGCCCGGTTCACTGGCGCAAGGGCGTGCGCAATTTTCCGCCTGGGAAACCGAATTCAGCCGGTTGCAAAGCGATCTGGCGGACTGGATCAGGGACGTCCCGCAACACGCTCCGGCGACCGGTGAGCCGTTGAACATCAATGAGCAGACCAGTGAGCTGCTTGCCAGGGCGGCGTTCAGCGATAAATTGCAAAGCTTCTGGCGCGAAAGATGGTCGTTCCCCCCTTTCACCAGAAGCATCGCTCTGGAGGCGACGCTCGGTTTCATGGGGGGCATGCCGCTACTCGATGCGGACTTCGGTCATGTCTTGAATCTGACACTACGTGGCAATAAAAACGTTTCGGGCATGCTGGCGTTCCTGCAACGTTTTCAGAACCTGACGCTGCTGGAGCTGCGCCGCCTTGACCTCGACCCGGGCACCCTGTCCATTCTCGATCTGCCCGAGCTGCACACGCTGAAGCTGAACGATTGCGGCGTGGTGATGACGCCGGAAAACGAGGCCAGACTCCTGTCAATGACCAACCTGACCATACTGGACCTGAGCAACAATCCGCTGGGGACGTTTCCCGATTTCAATCTGCTGCCCGAACTGAGCCATATCGATTTGTCCAACACGGGCCTGGCGCACGTGCCAGCGGGCCTGGCGGACCATTCCGGGCTGGAAGTCGCCAATTTCAGCGGCAACCTGATCAGCACACTGCCCGACGTCTTGTTCGAACTGCCGGCCACCCGCGCCAACGGCATGGATTTCGCTGACAACCCGCTGAATGCGGCGATGCGCGACCGGATCAAAAGCTACCACAGCCAGACCGGGCAGGACTTCGACGTACTGGCCGACCCGGCAGACATCGCCCTCGCCCGGCAGTTGTTTCCCAGCCTGGACAAAGTCACCGCCACCGATCTGATCTACACGCTCCCCGGCAGCCTTGCCGACAGCCGTACTCAACTGATGGGCTGGCACGAAGAACTGCGCGACTTGCAGGCCGATCTGGACATATGGGCCGATCAGGTACCCACTCACCACCCGGTGATCGGCGCGACGCTCAGCGCTGCCGAAATGCAGGCCAACCGCGCCTCGCGAGCGGATTTCGCGCAACAACTGGTGAGTTTCTGGCGCAGCCTCTCGGCCGACGCCGATGCACGCGATGATGTTTTCGAGGCGACCCTGACGTTCCAGGGCGATCTGCCTGTGCTCCGTGCCAATTTCGATCACGTGGCCCGAATCACCCTGCGCGGCAATCCAGACGCTACCGCAGTGGGCGCCTTTGTCGGGCAATTCCCGTATGTGGACATCGTGCAACTGCACGACTTCGCCCTCGGCGAAATACCGCAGACCCTCTCCAGCCTGCCGGAACTCAAGGACCTCACCCTGGCCAACTGCAACCTGACGCTGACAGCGCAAGGGCAATCGGTACTGGAGTCGTTGTCTGAACTGGAGCGCCTGGACCTGAGCCATAACGCGCTGGGCCAAGCTCCGGACATCGCCAACATGCCGCTGCTCAATGACCTGCGCCTGTCCGACACAGCAATCGACACGCTGCCCAACGGCATCGCCACGCACCCCAACCTGCGCACAGCAAATCTCGACGGCAATGCGATCACCGAACTGCCGGAAACCTTCTTCGCCCTGAACAGGGATCTCGCCGATGACACGGACCTGAGCAACAACCTCCTCCTGTCAGCGACGGCGCGCGATCGCATCAAAGCCTACTACCGCGATACCGGCCTGCACTTCGGCGTGGTGCCCGATCAGAGCGACATCAACCTGGCCTTATCGCTCTTTTCCGGATTGAACAATGGAGACGCCATCCGCATCATCTATGAACTGCCGGGAACACTCGCCAACAGCAACGCGCAACTGCTGCGCTGGCGCACCGAGTTCGCGCGGATGCACAGTGACCTGGACGCCTGGTCGCAGCGAGCATCGCTGTACGACCTTGATGGACAAGTCATGAGCATGGCTGAACGGACGATACAGCTCGGACACAGGAGAACGTTCAGTCAGCAAATCGAACAATTCTGGCGCAATCGATACCTCGATGGCCCCGACAATCCGATCACCGCCATGTTGTTCTACGGCGATTTGCCGGCGATAGAGGCAGACTTCAGTCACGTTACTCAATTTGCACTGACGGGAAACAAGGGATTAAAAGACGTTAACGCTTTTCTGCGCGGCTTCACCCGAGTCAGGGTGCTGGAGTTGCGCGACTTCGCCTTGGGTCGATTCCCCGAAAATATCGCCCCCAGCGTCGAAACACTGTTACTGAGCAACTGCGGCATGGTTTTCGATGAGACAGGCCAGGCTGCACTGTCCTCGTTGACGCAACTCGAATCGCTGGATCTGTACGACAATCCATTGCGCCACGCTCCGGACATCAGCTTGCTGCCGAACCTCAAATACATCGACCTCGCCAGCACCCAGATTGACCGGCTACCGACCGGGTTGACTGGGCACCCAAGGCTGAGGATCGCGATCTTGAGCTACAACAACATCACCGAACTACCGCAAGCCCTGTTCGAGCTGCCCGGCGATGTCAGTCTGGGTTTTGACTTGAGCAACAATCCGCTGTCGCCGACCGCACGCGACCTGATAAAAAACTATCGCCAAACCAAGGGCGGCGACTTCAGCGTTTCGATCGAGGCTGAGGACATCGAGCTGGCACACAGGCTATACCCCCGTTCGAGCCCGCAAAGCCTGAGCGACATTGTCTACAGTCTGCCCGGCACGCTGGCTGAGGGACGTGCGGAGCTGGTGCGCCGACAGACCGAGATTGCCACGCTATCCAGTGATCTCGACGCGTGGGCCAACCTCCCGCTCGACAACCTTACGGGCGAGCCGGTGCAGGGCCTCAGACTCGAGCGGGAGGCAGCCAACCGCCAACAGTTCAAAGAGCGTCTGGAGCAGTGCTGGCGGCGGATCGTCCCGGAGGGCGGGGCAGAGTCAGAATTTTCGTTCAATCTGCCTTTGCGGGGAGAACTACCTGCGCTGTCGGCGGATTTCGGCCATATCACGGTAGTGAAACTGATATGCAGCGACCTTGAAGTTGTTCCCCAACTCGGCCAACTCCTTGCTCACTTTTCCCATTTGCGATCGCTGACGATCCAGCGGTATCTGCTAGGGAACATCCCCGAGGTGGTCTTACGCATGACAGATCTGACAGCCCTCAGCCTGTCGGACTGCGGTATCACCCTCACCCCGCAAACCGTGAGCGCACTGGGTGGAATGAACAATCTAAGCAGCCTGACGTTGCGTGGCAGTTACCTCAAGCAGACACCCGACCTGCGCCACATGACGGCGCTGACCTGGCTCGACCTGAGCAGAACATTGCTGAAAGAACTCCCGCCAGGAATACTCGATCGCCCCTACTTGAGGTATGCCGATTTGTCTTATAACCACATCAGGGAACTGCCTGAGGAGCTGGCGAACCGGAAAAATACGCACTTCGTTTTTACCGGCAATGACCTTTCCGAAACCGCCAAGCAGATTCTGGCCGATCAGAACCTGGCAAGACTACGCGCAGGCGGTGGATTACCAGAATGGGCGGGACAAGCCGGCGAGGTTGAAGGCTCTGACTATTCCAATGCCGGCAGTCGTTCAGGCACACCGACCGTATCAACGGATTCTTCCGAAGAGTCCGACGGAGCCTAACCGCGCTCGGGTGGCACTGACGATAATTCAAACGGGCTGCTGCTGCGCCGCTGGTTGCGATCTTCCCGTGGCGTGGCACCGAAGAAGTTGCGGTAGGCGCTGGAGAAATGCGGCCCCGAAGAGAAGCCACAGGACAGGCCGATCTGGATGATCGACTTGCTGGTCTGCATCAACATCTGCCGGGCCTTGTTCAGGCGCAGTTCCAGGTAGTACTGGCTCGGCACACGGTTGAGGTACTGCTTGAAAATCCGCTCCAACTGCCGGCGAGACACGCACACGTGCTGGGCGATTTCGTCGGTGGTCAGCGGCTCTTCGATGTTGGCTTCCATCAGCAGCACCGCCTGGGTGAGCTTCGGATGGCTGGAGCCGAGGCGATTCTGCAACGGAATGCGTTGGCGCTCGCCACCCTCGCGGATACGTTCGACCACCAGTTCTTCCGACACGGCACCGGCCAGCTCCGCACCGTGATCGCGGGCCAACACAGCCAGCAGCAGATCAAGCACCGACATGCCACCACAGGCGGTCAGGCGATCGCGGTCCCAGTCGAACAGGTGGCTGGTCGCGATGACCTTGGGGAAACGCTCGGCGAAATCGTCCTGCCACCGCCAGTGCACGGCGGCGCGATAACCGTCGAGCAAACCGAGTTGCGCCAACGGATAAACACCGGCCGACAAACCGCCAATCACACAGCCGGCGCGCACCAGTTGCTTGAGCGCGCTGCTGAGTGCCGGCGCCAGCGTGGTCGGCGGCTCATCGGCGAGCAGGAACAGCTTCTGGAAATTTTCCAGTTTGCCGGCCCAAGGCTCACCGGGCAATTGCCAGGCGCCGTCGGCCGGCGGTTCGGCCTGCAGAAACGAAAGTTCGTAAACCACGTCCGGGTGCACCCGCTGCGCAACACGCAAGGCCTCCTCCGCCAGCGCCAGCGTCAACGCTTTAGTGCTGGGCCAAATCAGGAAACCAATTCGATGGGCAGTCATGGGCGGGCAATCCGAAACGAACAACGGTGATGAAGGCATGGGCCAATGCTAGCCCGGAAATGAACACAAATCCTGAAACCGGTGAAGATCAAATGTGGGAGCGAGCCTGCTCGCGAATGCGTCAGCCCATTCACTGCCAGATAAACAGAAAACACCCATCATGTTTAAACGGCGCG
>NZ_JABWQR010000048.1:0-21389 GCF_014270125.1 Pseudomonas sp. SWRI99
CGATGACGTTGGGTCAGTCAACATCGATGTTGAACATTAGTCCGCTATCGCGAGCAGGCTCACTCCTACAGTTTTAATCGGCGGTGTCCCTTCAAACCGAATCCAGCACCGCCTGCCGGGGTTTGCTGTCGTTGTTGCAAATCACCCGGTTGCGTCCACTCGCCTTGGCTTCATACAAGGCCTGATCGGCTTCATCGAGCCAGCGTGTGGCGTCGGCATGGCTCGGGTCATACGCAGCCAGGCCGATACTCAAGCTGACCTTTAATGCCGGGCTCTGCTCATACCCCAGAACTGCAAAACGCTCGCGCAAGGCTTCCATGGCCTGAGCGGCGTTGAACAGCGGCAATTCCGGCAGGATCACGCAGAACTCATCCCCGCCGTATCGCCCGGCCACGTCGGTCGCGCGCAGATTCTGCTTGAGCAGTTTACTCAACTGGCGCAACACAATATCCCCGGCGACGTGACCGTAGGTGTCGTTGATCGCCTTGAAATGGTCGATGTCGATCAACGCAATCGCCGCACCCTGCTGCTGGCGTTTGCAGCGCTGAAAGGCGAGATCAAGTTGATCCTTCCACGCACCGTGATTAAGCAGGCCAGTCAGGCTGTCAGTTCGGCTTAACGCCAGCAGCTCGCGTTTATGCCGCCCAAGGGTGTCGGCCTGACGAAAGCAGATCCAGCCCAGCGCCAATGGATACAGCAACAGCAACGGTAAGCAGGCGTAAAGCTGCAACGGAGATGTCGCCGGGATGAACGCCGGCATAAACACCACCAGCCCGACGCCGACGCCCAACAGTTGTGCCGCCGTCCCGGCGAGCAGAAAGCGTCCACCACCGATGGCGACATTGTTCATCGCCATCATCGAAACAGTGGTAGCCGTAGGCAACGGATTGAACTGCATGGCGGCGACCCAGAAGCCGCCCATGAACGCGTCGATCAGCAAATTGCGGTGTTCGGCGCGATACGGAATGCTCGAACGGCCTGCCCATTGAAACGCCAGATGCGGCCAGACCAGGCCGTTGAACAGCATCAGACTCCACACCCACAGCGGCGGATCGAGCGGGTACATCGCCACGCTGACACACATCAGCCCGAGCAGCAGCCCGAACACCCGCGACTTGTACAGCCTCCTTGCCAGTGAAAGTCCCTTTCCTCGCGTATTTCCCATAGGGGCCTCGACCGCGCGATGCAATGGTTACACCCCGACACGGATGTGTTCGGAGTCTATCAGGGTGGAGTTAAATAGCCATCACCGGCCAGCGGCCTGAATAGAGCGCTATCAGCACCGCACACGCGGCCCAGAGTTGGCTATAACTGAAACAGGGAAATGGAAAAACAACTATAAGAAGGGGGTCCATGCACACCTACCATGTGTTGATCATCGGCAGCGGCTTCGGCGGCCAGTGTGCGGCGGTCAACCTGCTCAAGGCCGGGTTCGATGACTTTCGGATACTGGAGCGACGCGAGTTTTTCGGCGGTACCTGGTGCCAGAACACCTACCCCGGCGCAGCGGTGGACGTGCCGTCGCCGCTGTACTCGCTGTCATTCGCGCCCTACCGCTGGTCGCAGATGTTTGCCGGCCAGGCGGAACTGCGGCGCTACACCGAGCAGGTGATCGAGCAGTTCGGCCTGCGTGAACGGGTGGAGCTGCAAGCCGAGGTCGAGCGCGTCGCATGGGACGAGGCGGAAAAACGCTGGGCGGTGCATACCCGCGCCAAGGGCAGCTTTTACGCGCAGTTCCTGATCAATGCCACAGGGCCGTTGAGTCAGCCGGTCATCCCGCGCTTTCCTGGGCAAGATCGCTTTCAGGGCAAGACGTTTCATACAAACCATTGGGATCACAGCTACGACTATCGCGGTAAACGCGTGGCGATTGTCGGCAGCGGCGCCAGCGCGGCGCAGGTCATTCCGGCGATTGCGCCGCAGGTCGAACACCTGCATGTGTTTCAGCGCACACCGCACTGGGTGCTGCCGCGCGCTGATCGCACATTCGGCCGATTCCAACGCTGGCTGCTCGGTTTGAAACCGGCCTATACGCTGCTGCGCTGGCTGATTTACTGGCAGTTCGAGACCCGGGTGATCGCCTTCAAATACTCGAAACCGGCAATTCGTCTGGTGCAACAACAGGCGCTGCGCTTTCTCAAGCGCCAGGTGCCGGACCCGGTGCTGCGACAGAAACTCACCCCTGACTTCACCATCGGCTGCAAACGGGTGCTGGTGTCCAGCACCTATTACCCGGCGCTGAACCGCGCCAACGTTACGCTGCACAGTCGCGAGCAAGGCATCGCCTCGATTGATGAAACCGGGATAAACACCGAGGACGACCGGCACATCGAAGTGGACCTGATCGTTTGGTCGACCGGTTACGACGCCACCGATGGCGTCATTTCCTACCCGGTCAGCGGCAAAAACGCCGTGCAACTCAGAGAGGTCTGGGCCGAATACCCGCGCGCCTATCTGGGTACCAGCCTGCCGGACTTTCCCAACCTGTTTATCGTCACCGGGCCGAACACCGGCATCGGCCACACCTCGGCGCTGTTCATCATCGAATCGCAAATGAACTACATCCTCGACTGCATTCGCACCGTGCAGGCCAAAGGCTTGCGCAGCATCGAAGTGCGCCATGACGCGGAACGTACCTACACTGCAATGATCCACCGGGAAATGCAGCGCACGGTTTGGAAGTCCGGCGGCTGCCACAGTTGGTATCAAAGCAAGAGCGGTCATGTGATCGCCATGTTTCCCGGCTTCAGTTTCAGTTATCACCGGCTGACCCGGGCACTGAAACCGGCCGACCATATTTTCTCTTGAACACGTAAAAGGAAGACGTCGATGCTTTTGCTGTTTGTCGCTCTCGCGGTTTTCCTGGCCTGGAGCTGGTTGAGTTATCCGGCGGTCGGCCACTGGCTGTATGACCTGAGCATGGCGATCGAGGCCAAGTTGTACCAATTGCACAAGATCGAGGTGCCCATCGCCGAGATGAGCGTGTCGACCTGGCAGGGCGGGCCGTATGAAGCGTCGAGCGCGATTCTGATGCTCCACGGCTTCAGCGCCGACAAGAACCTGTGGCTGCGCTGCGCGCGGCATTTCGTCCGCCAGTATCGGGTGATCATTCCGGACCTGGCCGGCCACGGCGAAACCGGCTTCAAGGCCGGCGGCGGCTACGACATCCCGGTTCAGGCCAAGCGCATGATTCAACTGCTCGATGTCTGCGGCGTGGAGAAAGTCCATGTGATCGGCAATTCCATGGGCGGCTACATTGCAGCGTGGCTGGCGGCGACCTATCCGGAGCGGATCGCCTCGGTCGCGCTGATCGACCCGGCTGGCGTCACCGCACCGCAGCCGAGCGACATGGAGCGCCATCTGGCCCGGGGGCACAATCCGTTTCTGATCGATTCCCGCGAGGACTTCCAGCGCTTGTACGCCATGACCATGGAATCGCCTCCGTGGGTGCCGAAACTGGTGCTGGATGCCGTCGCCCAGCGTTACGAGCAGCAACGCGATGAACTCGAAGAGATCTTCCGCGACTTTCACGCCAGCCCGCCGATGGAGCCAAAGCTGCCCGAGATCAAATGCCCGGCGCTGTTGCTGTGGGGGCGCAAGGATCGCTTGATCGACGTCAGCAGCGTGCCGGTCTGGAGCAAGGGCATCGCCAATCTGCGGGTCGATGTCTGGGATCACGTCGGGCACATGCCGATGGTCGAGCAGCCGGGGAATACCGCGCGGCTGTACGAAGAATTTCTGCGAGGTCAAAAATGACAGTGCACCCTGTGGCGAGGGAGCTTGCTCCCGCTGGGCTGCGCAGCAGACCCAATGCCAGCATGTCCAAGCACAAACTTAGCGTTTGCAGGATCAGGGCCGCTTCGCGCCCCAGCGGGAGCAAGCTCCCTCGCCACAGGTGGGTATTTCAGTTCCAGGCAATCGGCGGTTGACCATGAACATCCTTTACGACGAGCGCCTCGACGGACCGCTCCCCGAGGTGAACAAGGCCGAACTGCTCAAGAGCTTGCAGCAGGCGCTGCCGGATCTGGACATTCTGTGGCGCGAGGACGAACTCAAACCCTACGAATGCGACGGACTCTCCGCCTACCGCACCACGCCGATGCTGGTGGTCCTGCCCCGTCGACTCGAGCAGGTGCAGTCCCTGCTCAGGCTCTGTCATGAACATCACATTCCGGTGGTTGCCCGTGGCGCAGGCACCGGTTTGTCCGGTGGCGCCTTGCCCCTGGAAAAAGGCGTGCTGCTGGTCATGGCGCGGTTCAACAACATCCTGCACATCGACCCGGCCGCCCGCACCGCACGGGTCCAGCCAGGGGTGCGCAATCTCGCCATATCCCAGGCCGCCGCGCCGTTCGGGCTGTATTACGCGCCCGACCCGTCCTCGCAGATCGCCTGCTCGATTGGCGGCAATGTCGCGGAAAATGCCGGCGGCGTGCATTGCCTCAAGTACGGTCTGACCGTGCACAACCTGCTGAAAATCGAAGTGCTGACCATCGAAGGCGAGCGCCTGACCTTGGGGTCCGAGGCCCTTGATTCGCCGGGCTTCGACCTGCTCGCACTGTTCACCGGCTCCGAAGGATTGCTGGGGATCATCACCGAAGTCACAGTCAAACTGCTGCCCCGCCCGCAAGTCGCCAAGGTGCTGCTGGGCAGTTTCGATTCGGTGGAAAAAGCCGGCCGCGCGGTCGCCGACATCATCGCCGCCGGGATTATTCCCGGCGGCCTGGAGATGATGGACAACCTCGCCATCCGCGCCGCCGAGGACTTTATCCACGCCGGCTACCCGGTCGATGCCGAGGCCATTCTATTGTGCGAACTCGATGGCGTGGAGGCCGATGTCCACGACGATTGCCAACGGGTGCGCGAAGTCATGGCCCGCGCCGGTGCCAGCGAAGTGCGCCAGGCCCGGGATGAGGCCGAACGCGTGCGGTTCTGGGCCGGGCGCAAAAATGCCTTTCCGGCCATCGGGCGTCTGTCTCCCGATTATTACTGCATGGACGGCACCATCCCGCGCCGCGAATTGCCCGCCGTTTTGCAGGGCATCGCCCGTCTCGGCGAGGAATATGGCTTGCGCGTGGCGAATGTGTTCCATGCCGGTGACGGCAACATGCACCCGCTGATTCTGTTCGATGCCAACCAGCCAGGGGAACTGCATCGCGCCGAGGCGCTGGGTGGCAAGATTCTCGAATTGTGCGTGCAGGTCGGCGGCAGCATTACCGGTGAACACGGAGTGGGCCGAGAGAAAATCAATCAGATGTGCGCGCAATTCAACAGCGATGAGTTGCAGCTGTTCCACGCAGTCAAAGCCGCGTTCGATCCACAAGGCCTGCTCAATCCCGGCAAGAACATCCCGACCCTGCACCGCTGCGCCGAGTTCGGCGCGATGCACATCCATGCCGGGCAACTGCCCTTCCCCGAGCTGGAGCGTTTCTGATGGCCGATCTCGATGCCGCCGACGCCCTGCTTGATCAAGTCAGAACAGCGCTAGCCAATGCCACGCCTATGAAAATCCAGGGTGGCAACAGCAAGGCGTTTCTCGGTCGTGAGGTGGCCGGTGAAGTGCTCGATACCCGCGTGCATCGCGGCATCATGCGTTACGAACCGACCGAACTGGTGGTCACGGCGCGTGCTGGCACACCGTTGTCCGAGCTGCTCGCAACGCTGGACGCCGCCGGGCAGATGTTGCCATGCGAACCACCGTCGTTTACCGACAGCGCCACGGTGGGCGGCATGATCGCCACCGGATTGTCCGGACCACGCCGTCCGTGGTCCGGCTCGGTACGCGATTTTGTGTTGGGCACGCGAGTCATCACCGGCCTCGGCCAGCATTTGCGCTTCGGCGGCGAGGTGATGAAAAACGTCGCCGGTTATGACCTGTCGCGGCTGCTGACCGGCAGTTTCGGTTGCCTCGGCGTATTGACCGAAGTGTCGCTGAAAGTGCTGCCCAAACCTCGCCATTGCCTGAGCATCTGCCTCGATATCGACTGTGCCCGCGCCTTGAGCAAACTTGCCGAATGGGGTCAGCAGCCGCTGCCGATCAGCGCCGCATGTCACGACGGGCGCAGCCTGTATTTGCGGCTGGAGGGTGGCGAAGGTTCAGTGGCAGCGGCGCATCAACGCCTCGGTGGCGAGCCGCTGGACTCGTCTTTCTGGGGCGATCTGAACGAGCAGCGCTTGAGCTTTTTCGATGAAGGCTTGCCAATGTGGCGGCTGTCATTGCCGAACAATCTCGGCCCGCTCGACCTGCCTGGCGCGCAACTGATCGACTGGGCCGGTGCACAACGCTGGCTGAAATCCGAGCGCAGCGACATTCACGCGCTCGCCCACTCCTTCGGCGGTCACGCGACGTGCTTCACGCATGGCGCCATCGACTCACCGTTTCAGCCACTGGCGCCGACGCTGCTGCGCTATCACCGACAACTCAAGGCACAACTCGACCCGCAAGGGCTGTTCAATCCCGGACGGATGTACGCCGAGGTCTGACCATGCAAACCACACTCAGCGAGCAATCACGCCAGTTGCCCCGCGCCGCCGAAGCGGAAAAGATCCTGCGCACTTGCGTGCATTGCGGGTTCTGCAACGCGACGTGCCCGACCTATCAGTTGCTCGGTGATGAACTCGATGGCCCGCGCGGGCGTATTTATCTGATCAAGCAAGTGCTCGAAGGCGCGCCGGCCACCGAGCAGACGCAACTGCATCTGGACCGCTGCCTGTCGTGCCGCAATTGCGAAACCACCTGCCCGTCCGGCGTCGATTATCACAACCTGCTCGACATTGGCCGCGCGGTGGTCGATCACGCGGTGCCGCGCCCGCCGGCCCAGCGTCTGCTCCGTGAAGGCTTGCGCGCATTGGCACCGAATCCGCGGTTGTTCAAAGGTTTGCTGCGAATGGGCGCGACGTTCCGCCCGCTGCTGCCGCGCTTGCTTGAAGATAAACTGCCGCAGCACTCGCCGGCGGCGGGTTCGCGCCCTACCCCCCGGCATGCCCGCCGCGTCTTGCTGCTGGAAGGTTGCGTCCAACCGGGCCTGTCGCCGAACACCAACGCCGCAACCGCACGGGTCCTCGATCGCCTGGGAATCAGCGTCACGCCAGTGCCCGAAGCCGGTTGTTGCGGGGCGCTGGACTATCACCTTGATGCGCAGGCCAGAGGCCTCGACCGCGCCCGACAGAACATCGACGCGTGGTGGCCGCATGTGCAGAGCGGCGCCGAAGCCATCGTCCAGACCGCCAGCGGCTGCGGCGCATTCATCAAGGACTACGGGCATTTGCTGGCGAACGATCCGGCTTATGCCAACAAGGCGCAACAGATCAGCGAACGCAGCGTCGATCTGGTGCAGATCCTCGCGCAGGAACCGCTGGAGCAGATCTGCGCCGCCACTGAGCGTCGTATCGCCGTGCATTGCCCCTGCACGTTGCAGCATGCACTGAAACTTGGCGGTGCGGTGGAAGCCGTGCTGACTCGTCTGGGTTTCAACCTTACGCCGGTGCCGGACGGCCACCTGTGCTGCGGCTCGGCAGGCACTTACTCGCTGACCCAACCGGTATTGGCCAGGCAGTTGCGCGACAACCGCCTGAATGCCTTGGAAAGCGGCGATCCGGAGCTGATCGTTACCGCCAACATCGGCTGCCAAAGCCATTTGGCCAGCGCCGGCCGCACGCCGGTTTTGCACTGGATCGAATTGGTGGATCAGTCGTTGGCAGAATGAAGTTCGTAGGATTCTTCGTTTGCCCGCGTGGGCGAAGGCTGCGATCTTTTCCGTCACTCATTCCGTGACCGTGCCAGGAATTTTTTTCATGACCGTGCAGCCGTTCATCAGTCCCGACTTGATCCGCCAGCGCTTCTCCCGAGCGATGTCCGACATGTACCGCGAGGAGGTGCCGCTGTATGGCGCGCTGATGGCGCTGGTCGAGCAGACCAACCGTGACGTGCTTGAACGCCAACCCCACTTGGTCGAACACTTGCGCAGCACGGGCGAAATCGAGCGGCTGGACATGGAGCGCCACGGCGCTATCCGCGTTGGCACGGCAAGCGAACTGGCTACCCTCGCCCGCCTGTTCGCAGTGATGGGCATGCAGCCCGTGGGCTACTACGACCTGACCCCGGCGGGTGTGCCGGTGCATTCCACAGCGTTCCGTGCGGTGCATGAAGCGGCGCTGCGGATCAGCCCTTTTCGGGTCTTTACCTCGTTGCTGCGCCTGGAACTGATTGAAGATCCTGAAGTGCGTGAATTCGCCGAATCGGTGTTGGCCCGACGGTCGATTTTTACCGAAGGGGCATTACGGCTGATTACCCAGGCGGAAACGGCGGGCGGCCTGAATGAAGCTGAAGCCGCAGAATTCGTCTTACAGGCACTGGAGACTTTTCGCTGGCACCACAGCGCCACGGTCACGGCCACGCAGTACCAGACCCTCAGCGCCCAGCATCGCTTGATTGCCGATGTCGTCGCGTTCAAAGGCCCGCATATCAATCACCTGACACCGCGCACCCTGGACATTGACATCGTTCAGACGCAGATGCCGGCCCATGGTATTACTCCAAAAGCGGTCATCGAAGGCCCGCCGCGGCGCAACTGCCCGATCCTGCTGCGCCAGACCAGTTTCAAAGCGCTGGACGAGCCGATCGCTTTTACTGATCAGAACCAGACTCGCGGTAGCCACAGCGCACGTTTCGGCGAGATCGAACAACGCGGAGCGGCGCTGACGCCCAAGGGCCGAGCGCTGTATGACCGCTTGCTGAATGCCGCTCGCGAAGAACTCGGCGACTTTCCCAACGAAGCCAACGCCGCACGCTACAACGCGCTGATGACTCAGCACTTTGCCGAATTTCCTGACAGTCTCGACGGCATGCGCGAACAGGGACTGGCGTATTTTCGTTATTTCGCCACAAAAAAGGGGCTGGCCGCTGCGGGACTCGGAGAAACATCACTGCAAGATTTACTGCGCGACGGCTACGTGAAAGCCGAACCATTGGTGTACGAAGATTTCCTTCCGGTCAGTGCGGCAGGGATTTTTCAGTCGAACCTGGGCGACGCCGCCCAAGCGCACTATGGCGAGCATTCCAATCGCCAGGCTTTTGAACAGGCGCTGGGGCGTTCGACCATAGATGAGCTGGGGTTGTATGCCGAAGCGCAGCAGCGCTCGATCAAGGAGTGCGCCGAAGCGCTACGGATTAATCTGACCTGAACTCCCACAGGTTTCGGGGCTGAACGAAAATTCGGAGCAAACCACACATCCCCTGTAGGAGTGAGCCTGCTCGCGATAGCGGTTTACCAGCCGCCAATGATTCACCTGCACGGACGCCTTCGCGAGCAGGCTCACTCCTACAGGTTTTTGCGGTGAACCCGGGCTTCCGGGCAACCTATATTCCCTGTGGGAGCGAGCCTGCTCGCGAAGCAAACACCTCGGTCCCGGCCAATGACCAACTGCGCAAGAAGTTGCGCAGTTGGTCGTAATATTTCGGGGGTAAAGGCTCTGGCACACACGGTGCTTTTACGACACCGGGTTGCAGCGTTGAATACTTCCCGCTTGCCCGGTCAACCCCACAAATTAAGCTTCACCTAAGCTTCCCCCGCTAGCATCCCGGCCCATGAACCCTGTCGTCTTGAGCCGTAGATGAGTCCCTCCGACATGAAAGCCTTTGATCTACCCACCCAGCCGCAACCCAACTTCAGCCTCGTCCTGGTCAATTACAAAACCGCAGACATCACCCGCATGTGCCTGGAGTTACTACGCGAGCACGTGCAGGCGCAACGGATTCCGGTGTGGGTGGTGGACAACGATTCGGCGGATGACAGCCTCGATTACTTGCGTTCGCTGGACTGGATCAACCTGATCGAGCGTCCTTCGCCGGGCAAGGAAGAGGGTCATATTGCCCATGGCAAGGCGCTGGATCTGGCATTGGAGAAAGTCGAGACCGATTACTTGTTTCTTCTGCACACCGACACGTTTGTGTATGACATGGAAGTGTTCGCAATGATGATGCGCGAATGTACGAAAACTGCAGACATGGCGGCCGTTGGTTGTGTCGAGCAACTTGATCGTGGATGGCTGCGTGATACGTGGCGTTTAACTTCGCGATTCTGCAAGCACCATGTTCGACGGGTAAAACTGCAATGGGGCCTGCGTTCCAAACAACCACGACCTTATAAAGAAACTCATTTGAAAAGTTTCTGCACGTTGTGGAATGCGCGTTTGATGAAATCGCAAGGTCTGCACTTTTGCATGGACGATCGGGTGCCGGGCTATACCTTGCAGGATCGAATGGTCGATTTGGGCTACGGCATCAAATTTCTCTCGCCACGAAAAATTTTTTGCTACCTGGATCACATCCAGGCCGGCACCGTCGCGGCGGCGGGTACCTACGGCAAGGATCACCGCCGTACAAAGATGTATCAGGCGACCCTCAAGCGGGTGCAGGGACAGCAGGGCAAGTCCGGCATGCACGCGTCGATTTGATATCCAGTAACAAAAAAGGGCGACTTTCGAGTCGCCCTTTTTGTTCTCAAATTTTGTATACATCTGCCGCCAAGGAGGTGTTCGCCCAGTGTAATGGCCTGGCAATCCATGCACCGGTAAAGAGCCCTGACACTGGGCGAACGGCAGGGATTTTAATGGATATTGGCCAATATGTCGCATGCCCGAACATGAAATTTACGAACTGAAAAGTTAAAAACTGTGTTCGTCGATATTTACCGGGAAACTTCTGACAGATACTTTTATATGATTGTTCTCATACATGACGTTGTACAAGAACAATCATATTGTAGAGCTAATGCTCAACTATCATGCTGACTGGTCACTTTCAGGATATCGGTGTAAGTGACAATAACGCTCTGCCCTACTTTCAAATCTTTCAGCCTGGCTTGGATTTCAGGCTTCTTTACGTCGAGCGTCTTCGATTGTCCGGACGGGTTTTCGAGGGTGACCTGATGAGTCTTCAAATCAATTTTGCTGATTTTAAGTTGCACCTGAACCTGACGGTAAGCCTCGCCACCGGGGTTGTCGCTACCCGGTGCCTTGCGCAGTTCGCCGGTGCGCTCGGTGGTGCCCGGCAGACCTTTATCCACGTCGGTGTCCAGATACGCAGCGACGGAACGCTGGACCTCGATCTTGACCAGATCGCCCACCTTGAGATTGCCCAGGTTTTTCGCCTTGTCGGAGAGCTGAACGTGAACCTGGCGGCCTTCTGGCCCTTCAAGCACCACCTGATGCTTGGCCGGGTCGACAGCAAGCACTTTGGTGGTAACGGCATCGGCTTCAATGGTGGCCGACAGCGGAATGTCGGCGGCCCAGACGCCGAAGCTGGCAGTAGAAAGGAGCGTAGCGAGGGTGATGGCCTTGGCCAGTGCGTCGAGCTTCATAAGCATTACTTTCCCTGTGATGAAAATGGCAGCGCCCGCCGCCGAATCGATTTCAGCGGTGGGCGTGCCAGTGAGCATAGACGCTGTTCAGGGCTTGACTTGGGTTTGTGGCCCGCGGGTGTGTGGCGACGCAGTTTCCTGGGCGGTGGATTCACCACTCGGTGTGCCCTTGCCGCCGCTCTGGCGCTGCTTGGGATCGGTCGGGCGCAAGGCGTCATTGTCGCGTTCGGTTTCGCCGGCCGGGCGAGGTTCGTCGGGGTTGTCGTTCGGGCTCACGGTTTTGTTCATGGGGAGGGTCCTCAGGCTTCGGGGTCGTCCAGTTCACGGGCGACGTTGACCTCGGGTGAATGCTTGTGCAGATCATCGGCTTTGGCGCGTAACAGTTGCCATTGCTCAAGGTCGATGGCGCCTTGGCCAAGCAGGTCGTCGGCGATGCGTTGCAGGTCGAGATAGTGCGCGTCGGGGGAGTCCTGCCAGTAGGCTTGATCGTCGAACAGCCGTTGCCAGGAGTTGAGGTCTGGGGGTTGCAGGTCGTCGCTCATGGCTGGGTCCGGAAATGGGTGGTTTGCGGGTAGAGCCTCTTTTGGGAGAGAGAGTTCCGGGCGGTTGAGTAAGCGGTGGAGCAACTGGCGTCTTCGCGAGCAGGCTCGCTCCCACAGGGAAGCGGCGTCAGCCGTCAATAACCGGTCATTTCCAGATAGCCTTGGCCGGGGTGGCTGCCGCTGATTTTCACCGGGCCCTCCCAGTACGGAATGCGCAGATTCATCCAGGCGTTGCGGTTGAGTGCATCGACGCTGATGGTGAAGTGTTTGTCGGGAATGTCGATCGTCCACTTCACCGGCATCGGGCGACCGGCGACCTTGGCGGTGTCTTGCGGGGTGAGAGTAATTTGCTCGCTGCGCAGGGTTTCGATCTGCCCGTCGGCAGCGATCCAGGTGCCGGTGAGATACGGCGCACCGTCCTTCTGGCGCATGCGATACAGCATCACGTGTTCGCCGCTGTCCAGGTGCAGGGAAAACCAGTCCCAGCCAGTCTGGTTGGCGGTCAGCGGCTGGCTGCTCCATTCGCGGTCGAGCCACGCCGGGCCGCTGACGGTGTAGGTCTGGCCGTCAATTTGCAGTGTGCCGTTGGCGTGGAAGAACGGCTGACTGTAGTAATACGAGGCCTGACCCTCTTCGGATTTCTGACTGAAGCCCTTGTCGCCCTGCAGCACCAGCGGACGGCTGGAGGTGAGCCGCAGTTGATAGCTGAAGGCCTTGTCACGCGCGCTGAGCTGCATCTCGCTCAACGGGTCCGGCGCTTGGCTGGCAAACCGCCAATCGTCGATCCACGCTTCGAACGGCGCCAGTTGCACCCCGGCCTGCCCTACGCCGCCACGGGCGTACCGTTCGGCGGCGTGATGCACCGCGCCGGAGGTGACCGCCGCGTGTCCCAGCCAGACGGTCTGACTGCCCCACCCGGTTTGCTCCGTTCCCGGTTTGAGGGCGCTGCGAAACAGCGTCCATTGCACACCGAAATCGTGGCCCTGCTGGTCTTTGAGGTTGGCGGTGACGTACCACCATTCGATGCGAAAACCATCATGCGCGCCGTGATCGGCGGGGAAACTGAACACCCGACCGGGCACCACCGGGGTGAAGGATTGCGCCTGATCGCCCATGCCGGCGAAGCCTTTCTGCTCGGGTGCCGGTTGATCGCAGCCGCCCAGCAACAGCGCGATTATCAGCGCGACGCGCTTAATCCTCATGGGCAAAAGTCCTCAGCAAGTCCGCCGGTTGCGTGCGGTACAACGAATACAGCGGCCATGCCGAAGCCAGCAAAGTGGCCAGCAAGGCCAGGCCCATCAGTTGCATAAGCTGCAACGGGAATACCCGCAACGGCAGACGCCAGCCAAACGCCTGCACATTGATCACCGCATCCAGGCACCACGCCAGCGCGATCCCCAGGGGCAGCGCCAACACCAGCGTCAACACCGCCAGCAACCAGGTCTGGCCAAGGTTGAGCAGCATCAACTGCTTGCGCGTTACGCCCAACGCCCACAGGGGTGCGAGTTGGCCGAGGCGGCTCTGGCTCTGCGTCAACAGACTGATGAATAGCGCGACCCCTGCCACCGCAAGGGTCAGGCTGTTCAGCGCCGCCGTGGCCGCAAAGGTGCGTTCGAAAACCTGCACCGACCAGCCCTTGAGTTGCGCCTGATCGACGATGCGGCTGTCATCGAGTTCAAAGCGTGCCTGCAAGGCCTTCAGCAACGTTGGAATATTCGACGGATCGATACGCAGATTGAAGCGATTCGGCGTCAGCTGCGGCCAGCCGCGCAGCAGGTGATGGCTACTGATCAGCACATGCCCCTTGGGATTGCCATAATCGGCGTAGATGCCGACGATGCGCGGCGACCATGTGCCGTTGGGCGTGGGAATCGTCAGATGCTCGCCCGCGCGCAATTTCAGGCGCCGGGCCAGTTGCTCGCTGAGCATCACCGCATCATCCGTCGCCAGTTTCCTCCAGGGATCGCCCCCGCTGCTGTCGAGCAGCGGCCAGTGCTGGCGATAGTGCGGATGATCAATGATGCCGTAGACATCCGCCGGCCAGCCTTGCAGCGTCACCGAGACTTGCCAGTTGGGCAGCACTGCCTGCACGTTCGGTTGCTGCTGCAACCAGCTGTGCATTTCGCGGGCCTGCGCCGGGTTGGCGGGATTGATGTACAACTCGGCGCTCAGGCGTTGTTCGAGCCAGTCATTGAAGGTCTGGCGGAAACCGGCGGTCATGCTGCCCGCGCCGATGTTGGCAGCGAGTGCCAACAGCAGCGCCATCAAGGCCAGACTCAGGGCCGGCAATTGCTGGCGGCAGTCGGCAAGAAACCATTGCCCCAGCACCGAGCGACTGCGCCCGAGCAAAGGGTTCAGCAGCGCACTGAGCAGCACCGGCAGGGCCAGCGCGGCGCCGAGCAACAGCCCCGCCATCAGGACGAAACCGCTGCTCAGGCTGTCACCCCAGATCAGCGCCAGCAACGCAACGGCCAACAACACCGCGGCCAGCCAACCCTGCCGACGCAACCAGCGCGCGTATTGCTGATGCCACGCCTGCGGATCAGCCACCGCCAGTAACGGCAGACGCGCCGCCCGCAGCAGGCTGTTGGCCCCGGCCAGCAACGCGCCGAGCAGGCTCAATCCGATGCCGCTGAACCACCACCAGGGACTCAACCGCAACTGCCCCGCCACCTCTGCGCCGTAAAGGCCGCGCAGGCTGGCGGCGACATCCGGGAGCAAGACGCTGGCCAGCCAATAGCCGCTGATCACACCGAACAGCCCGCCAATCAGCGCCAGCATTCCCAACTCGATGGTCAGGCAGCCGATCAGCATTCGCGCACTGACGCCGCAGGCGCGCAAGGTCCGCAGCAAGCCCCGGCGCTGCTCCAGCGCAAGGCCGATGGCCGCGTGGACAATGAATAAGCCGACCACGAAGGAGAGAAATCCCAAGGCATCCAGATTGAGGTGAAAGCTCTCGGTCAACCGCGCCAGATTGTTTTCCTCGCCGCTGCTTTTGAGTTGCAACTGAGCGCTAAGGTGCGCCGGCAATTCACCGTGAAAATCCTTGGGCAGCAACAACCGTGAGAGTTGCCCCGGTTGTTCGAGCAGGGCCTGCGCCACGCCGATGTCGACCAGCAACAGGCCCGGCGCCATGTCTTTTTGCGCCAGCAGTGGAGGCAGGTTCTGGCCGCCTGCGGTTGGCGGCGTATCGCCCTCGCGCAAACCGAGCATCTGCAAGGTCTCGGGGGAAATCCAGGTACTGCCCGGCGGCGTGAAGAATTCGACGACTCGCTCGATCGGCATCGCCTGCCCGGCCACAGCCGAATCCGCCGGCAGCGACACCGGTTCAATGCCCATTAGCTGCAGACGCTGGTCTTCGTGCCCCTTGAGCTGCAAGCGGCCCTGCAACACCGGCGAGACCGGCCAGCCTTGTCGGCGCAGTTCGATGAACCAGCGCTGGGGGAACAGCGCACCGTTCGGCGTACTGAGACTGGCCTGAGGTTCGCCGCCGATCATCTGGCTGGCCCGCGCATAGCTGTCGCGCGCCTGACTGTTCAACGCCTCGACACCGGTCAACAGGCTGGTCGCCAGCCACAATCCAGTCAGCACACTGAAAAATTGCACCGGATGGCGCCGCCAGTGGCTCAGCAGCGCGCGGAGTGTCTGGCGCAGCACTCTCACGCCAGCCGCCCGTTGGTCAATACCAGCCGTTGCGCCAAGCGGGCCGCGACACGTTGACTGTGAGTGACCATCAGCAAGGTCGTCGGCGTGTCGTCGAGCAGTTCGAGCAACAAGCGCAGCACTTCATCACTGGTCGCTTCATCGAGGCTGCCGGTCGGTTCATCGGCCAGCAGCAATTTCGGCTGCGACGCCAGCGCCCGGCCCAGCGCGACCCGTTGCTGCTGGCCGCCGGAGAGTTGTTCAGGATAGCGCTTGAGCAAATCCGTCAGCCCCAGGCGCTGCACCAGATGCGCCTGCCAGCGCGGCTCGTGACGCCCGGCCAGATGCGCCTGAAACGCCAGATTGTCCTCGACGCGCAGACTGCCGATCAGGTTGAACTGCTGAAACACCAGGCCGATTTCCGTGCGCCGCCAGTTCGCCAGTTGCGCTTCGTTCATTTCTTCAAGCCGATGCTCGCCGCTGCGAATGCTGCCGCGGTCGACCTTGTCGAGACCCGCAATCAGATGCAACAAGGTGCTTTTGCCACTGCCCGATTCCCCCATCAGCGCCAGGCTGCTGCCGGCTTGCAGGGTCAGGTCGACACCTTGCAGCACGGGCAACGGCCCCTGCGGCGTGGCATAGCTTTTGAAAACGTCGCGAACCTCAAGCATGAGCAAACCCGATCAATGGACCTGGCCCTAGGATAGCGGCCCTGAATGGTTTTTGTCCGCTGACGATCAACGCCGTCCATGCACGCTGCTCTACCCTGCGAGGTGTCCGAGCCATAACGATAACAACCGGAGACACCATGCCCCGTTTCAGTTTGAGCCCTCGCGGCCTGTTGACCTGCCTGATCACCGCCAGCCTGAGCCAGGCGGTATTCGCCAGCGACGGGCCGGTTACGCCCAGCACACAAACCGCCACCCGCAACGCCGCCGTTCTGCAAACCCTGCCCTTCAGCGACCGCACCGATTTCGAGTCGGTCAGCAAAGGCCTGATCGCCCCGTTCAAAGGCCAGATCAAGGATGCCGCCGGCAAGGTTATCTGGAACACCCACGCTTACGATTTTCTCGCCAGCAACAAGGCGCCAGCCTCGGTCAACCCGAGCCTGTGGCGACTGGCGCAACTCAACGCCCACGCCGGTTTGTTCGAAGTCAGCCCGAAGCTGTATCAGGTGCGCGGCCTCGATCTGGCCAACATGACCATCATCGAGGGTGACGACGGGCTGATCATCATCGACCCGCTGACCATGGCCGAAACGGCCAGGGCCGCGCTGGATCTGTACTACGCCAACCGCCCGCACAAACCGGTGGTCGCGGTGATTTACAGCCATACCCATGTTGACCATTTTGGTGGGGTGCGCGGGGTGATCGACGAGGCGGACGTCAAGGCCGGCAAGGTCAAGGTATACGCACCGGTCGGTTTCATGGAACACGTGATGAGCGAGAACGTCATGGCCGGCAACGCCATGAGTCGCCGCGCGCAATATCAGTTCGGCAGCCTGTTGCCGCGCAGCGAAAAGGGTCAGGTCGATGCCGGCCTGGGCAAGAGCGCGCCCAGCGGAGGAACAGTCACGCTTATCCCGCCCACCGATCTGATCGCCGAGCCGCTGGAAACCCGCACCATCGCCGGCCTGCAAGTCGAATTTCAACTGACCCCGGGCACCGAAGCGCCGGCGGAAATGAACCTGTATCTGCCAGAACTGAAAGCGCTGTGCATGGCTGAAAACGCCACGCAGATGATGCACAACATTCTCACCCCGCGTGGCGCGCAAGTGCGCGATGCCAAGGCCTGGTCGCAATACCTGGACGCCAGCCTGGTGCGCTACGGCGACAAGGCCGACGTGCTGTTCGCCCAGCACAACTGGCCGACCTGGGGCGGCGAGCGGATTCGTACTTTGCTCGCCGATCAGCGCGACATGTACGCGTTCATCAATGACCGTACCTTGCACCTGCTCAACCAGGGCCTGACGCCGCTGGAAATTGCCGACGCGATCAAGAAGCTGCCGGGCGCGCTCGACCAGAAGTGGTACACCCGCGGCTACTATGGTTCGCTGAGTTTCAATACCCGCGCGGTGTATCAGCGCTACATGGGTTTCTATGACGGCAACCCGGCCAACCTCGACCCGCTGCCGCCAGAAGATACGGCCAAACGCACTGTCGAGGCCATGGGTGGCGGCGGCGCCGTGCTGGAGAAAATTCGCATTGCCATCGCCAGCGCGGATTATCGCTGGGCCGCACAACTGGGCAACCAACTGCTGTTCGCCGAGCCGGACAATGCCAACGCGCGCAAGGCCCAGGCCGAGGCGCTGGAGCAAATGGGTTATCAGAGCGAGAACGCCACCTGGCGCAACATGTACCTGACCGGCGCCATGGAACTGCGCAACGGTGTGCCGCCGCAATCGGCCAACACCGTGTCGGTGGACATGGTCCGGGCGATGAGCCCCGAGATGTTCTTCGATTACCTGGCGGTGCGCCTGGACAGCGACAAAGCCGTCGCCCATGACCTGACCCTGAACTGGACATTCGAAGATGTGCAAAAGGATTTCAACCTGACCCTGCGCAACGGCGTGTTGACGCACCGGGCCGGGCTGAATCCGACGGCCGAGGCCGGTGTCAGCCTGAGCCGCGATACGCTGGAAAAGATCAGCCTCAAGCAGCTGGATTTCCCGACGGCGATGCAAAAAGGGCTGGTCAAATTGCAGGGCAACGGCCAGAAGTTTGCGCTGTTGATGGGCAGCCTCGATACGTTCGGGCCGCAATTCAATATCGTCACGCCTTGAGCCGCGCCCCTTGCCGAAAGGCCGGGGCAGCCGCCCTTACACGGGATGCAGGCGGAACTGCTTCGGGGTGATCCCGAACTGCTTGCGAAATGCGCGAATAAAGTTGCTCGGCTGACGGTAGCCGAGCCGTTCGGCAATCCGTTCGATCGGTTGATCGCCCGCCGTCAGCCAGTGCCGCGCCAGCGTCAGGCTGTCGTGGCGCGCGGGTTCAGCGCTGGCGGCGTGCCAATGGCGCAGCATGCTCTGGTGCACGAACGGGTTGGCGCCGATCAACACCGCATCGAGGCTTGCACGGTGCAACGTCAGGCACAGGTGCGAACCCTGTTCGATGGCAATTCCCGCCTCGCGCAGCCAGGCCCCGGCCGCCTGCGCCGGGCCCAGGGCGACGCGGCTGAACACCTGCGCCGGCTCCTTGCCCAGCCGTGCGGCGATGTTGCGAACCAAGGCGATCGTCGCCGCATCTTGCGCAAAATGATGAATCGGCCCCTGCAACGGGCGCAGGTGCAAATGGGCGAAGTCGGCTGACTCCTGCAGATCGACCGCGACGTAATTGATCACCCTTGGCAGGCACCTGATCAAGCAGTCGAGGCTGGCGCGCAAGGTCGCCGCCGAGTCGAGCAGAATGTTCAGGCCTTGTAGGCTGTCGGTCGTCATCCCGCTCACCAGTTCACAACCAAATGTCCGTTTCGCCCCTGCCAATTCGCACGCGTGCCACAGGCGCTCGACCGCCTCTGCGGCGATGGTCTGTGACTGATCAGCGAGCCTCGAAGGGCAGATTGCGGCCCGTGCCAGCAACGTCTGCGGGCATAAACCGGACTGCCGGGCATGGCTGACAATCGTGCGGGTAAAGGCACTGGAAGCGAAGAGAGGATGGGACATGGCGGCGGTCATCGACAGACAGGCGTGTACTTATGCCAGCCGACGTGCTATCGATCCAATGCATTAAAAGTATCCGCAAAATGCAGGAGACGCATGATGGACCTTCGCCAGCTTCGGCACCTGATTGCCCTCGCCGACTGCCGCAACTTTGGCCGCGCCGCCGAAGCGAGCAACCTCAGCCAGCCGGCCTTCAGTCGCAGTATCCAGACCCTGGAGCGCGACCTCGACTGTGTGCTGGTCGAACGCAGCAGCCGCGAATTTCGCCTCACCGGACAAGGCGAACTGGTGTTGCAACATGCGCGGCGCCTGCTGGCCGGCAGTCAGGCCCTGCACAACGAACTGACGCAATACAACGGCCTCACCGGCGGCGAACTGCAATTTGGCTGCGGCCCCTATCCCGCGCAGGTGCTGGTGCCGGAAGCGCTGGCCGCCTTCATTCAGGCGCACCCAGCGATTCACACGCGCTTTCATCAGGGCGACTGGCAGCAATTGTCATTGTGGTTGCGTGAGCAGCAGATCGAATTTTTTGTGGCGGATGCGCGTCACTTCGTCAACGATCCGCAGTATCAGGTGCAACGACTGCGCACGCGTCCAGGACGCTTTTTCTGCCGCGCCGGCCACCCGCTCACCGCGCAGACGAACCTGCCATTGCGCGCCCTGCTCGATTACCCGATTGTCGGCACGCGCATTCCGCCGATGATCCGTAAAGTCCTCGCCGACATCCTCGGTGAGGCGGACTTCAATCCCAGCGTCGAATGCGCGCAGTTCGACGCGATCCAGCGCGTGGTGCTGCGCTCCGATGCGGTGGGTCTGGCAACGCTGGAAGCCCTGCGCGAACAGCTCGATCAGGGCTTGATCGCGCTGCTCGAATTCGTCGACATCCCCCACGACGACCCAGCCTTGCAACTGGGTTACGGCATCGTCAACCGGGCCGGCTATTCCCTGACGCCAGCGGCGCGGGCAATGATCGAGGCGATCCTGACGGTGGACCAACGCCTGCTCGCGGCCAACTGCTGACTTTATGACTCGTGCTGACATGACCGACCTCTCGCCACCACCCGCCAATGCCTTTTACGCACCGACCTTACTGCCGGCCATCGAAGAGCTGCTCGCACGAGGCATTGCGCAGAGCAGCATTGAAGCGCAACTGCATCGCAGCCTGTTCGATTTGCGCACGCCGTTCATGCGCATTCCGCTGGTGCAGTCGCGGCGGTTCTGGGCTTTTGCGGTGGAACACAGCGCCGACCCGCTGGTGGGTCTGGCGGCCGGCCAGCGCTTCGTTTCCACGGCCACCAACGGATTGACGTATCTGTTCGATGTCGCTGTGTCGCTGGACCGTGCCTGCGCTTTTTTTGTGGAGTTTTTTCCGTTCTTCAACGGCCATTTCACTGCGCAGGTCGTGCGCGATGACGCCGGTGTCGCGTTGCGTCTGCTTGAGGTCGGCACGCTTCGTGCGCCCGCTGCGCTCATCGATTACATCCTGGTCAGCCTGTGCAACCTGCTGCGCCGCAAATTGCTGGCCAGCGGTCTTGGCCGTGATCCGGTGTTGGGTGTGGCGCTGGTGTCGGCCAGCAGCGCAGAACATGAGCGGGTTTTTCGCGCCCCCGTATACGGCGGACAAGTGCACCCGACGATCCATCTCGATCCGCAGCTGTTCACGGTGCCACTGACGCCGGGCAATCAGGCGCTGGAAACAACTCTGGTCGACCTGCTGGAACAGACCCGGCGTCACAGTGAAGCGACATTGCTGGAGCAGCTCAGCGATTATCTGATCGCTGACCTGGCTACCGCTGACTGGAAACAATTCTGCGCCACCCGGCACTTGCTCGAACGCACCGCCGCCCGGCGCTTGAAGGCATTGGGCTGGACGTTCACCGAACTGCTTGATGACTACCGACGCTACCGCGCCGAAGATCTGTTGCAGGCTGGAGTGCTGGAGTTGGTTGAGGTGGCGGATCGGCTGGGTTACAGCGATGTGCAGAGTTTCAATCGAGCGTGTTCGCGTTGGTTGGGGTGTGCGCCGGGGGTGTATCGGACTCGCTTTTGCAGGGGTTGAGATTTTCGCCGCCGGCGCAGGCGCCTTCGCGAGCAGGCTCGCTCCCACAGGGACTGCGGTTGTCCACAAATTTTTGTGTCAGCAGCGGACAATGTGGGAGCTGGCTTGCCAGCGAAGAGGCCAGTCGCCTC
>NZ_JABWQR010000049.1:0-20714 GCF_014270125.1 Pseudomonas sp. SWRI99
CGATAGCGGTGTGTCAGTTGAAGAACTCATATCTGGCACACTGCTATCGCGAGCAGGCTCACTCCTACAATTTGACTGTGTTCAGCCAGTGACTTCGGTTTCAGTCAGCTCTTCCAGGGTTTTACCCCGCGTCTCCATCCCGAACAGCCACACCACCCCCGCGGCAACCGCAAAGCACGCCGCGCCCAGCGCGAATACCCCGCCCTGCCCGGTTATCGGGAACACCAGTCCGGTCACCAGCGGCCCAAGCAGCGAGCCGACACGCCCGATCGCCGAGGCAAAGCCCGAGCCGGTCGCCCGTGCTGACGTCGGGTACAACTCCGGCGTATAGGTGTAGAGCACCGCCCACATGCCGAACAGAAAGAACTGCATCAGCAATCCGGTGCCGATCAGCAGCGCAACGTTGCCACCGAATACCGCGCTCTGACCGTAAAGAAACGCCATCACCCCGCCGCCAAGCAACGTGACGATGCACACCGGTTTGCGCCCCCAGCGCTCGACCAGCCACGCCGCCATCAAGAACCCGGGAATCCCGCCGAGGGAAATCAGCACGGTGTAATACACCGATTGAGTCACGGCGAAACCCGATTGCTGCAGCAGCGCACTGAGCCATGAGGTCAATCCGTAGAAACCGAGCAAGGCAAAGAACCACAGGCTCCAGATCATCGTTGTGCGCTGGCGGTACTGTGGCGACCAGATCTGCTGAAGCGCCGAAAAGAAGTTGCCCGGTGGCGTCACCGTGCGTGGCAGCCGCACCGGTTCAGGCAGCGTCGCACCGCCCAATGATGCACGGACGCGTTGCTCAATGCCGTTGAGTACCTGATCCGCGTCTGCCTCGCGCCCGGCCTGTTCCAGCCAGCGCGGTGACTCCGGGATGAAAAAGCGGATCACCAGCACAAACACCGCCGGCACTGCCAGGACCAGGAAGATGTCGCGCCAGCCAATCAGCGGCAGCAGAAAATACGAAAGTACCCCTGCGGCGACAAAACCGAGCGGCCAGAAACCATCCATCAGCGCGATGTAGCGCCCACGCCGCTGGGCCGGGATCAGTTCCGACAGCATCGACTGGGCAATCGGAAATTCCATGCCCATGCCGATCCCCAGCAGAATGCGGAATAGCGTCAGGGTCTCGACCGTTTGCGCGGTCGAACACAGGTAACTGGCCACGCCCCACAACACGATGCTCCACTGGAACACCGGTTTGCGGCCGAAACGGTCGGCCAGCATGCCCGACAACGAGGCGCCCAGCACCATGCCGAAAAAGCTCGAACTGGCGAGCAACCCGGCCTCGGCGCTGCTCAGTCCGAATTCGGCTTTGATGGAACCGAGCAGGAACGTCATCATCGCCAGGTCCATGGAGTCGAAGAAAAACGCCAGGGCAATGATGATGAAAATGATTCGGTGATAACCGCTCAGTGGCAAGCGTTCCAGTCTTTCAGCTGCGCTGAAGCGTTGAGTGTCCATGCGGTGTCCCCCTCCGGAAAAATCCCCGGAACGAGTGTGCGCGATGGTGATTCAGAGGCCGTACTGAATGCGACCTGCCCGCAGCCGTGGACGACGCCGTCCCCGGCCTGACCAGCGCCAACGCTCTATAACGCCACTTCCAGCTCGGTTTCCCGGGCAAAACGATGGATTTCCCGTTGCCCGGCGGCGGTCAGTTGCAGGGCGCGGGAATCGTTGGGCAAGGTCAGCCAGCCGGACTGCATGAACAGTTGCAACAACGCCGCGCCGAGTGAACCGCCCATGTGCGGACGGCGCTCGCTCCAGTCCGGGCACGCGCACGCGACCTGCACATTGCGATGGGCCAGGGCCTGGATGAATACGCCGCGTTTGGCCAACTGGGTCGAACCCTTGTGCGTCACGACCACCCGCTGTTCGAGCTGTTCGATCCAGCCGGCATCGAGCAGGCGCTGATACAGATCGGCCGCCAGTGTGCCGCCCAGATGATCGTCGCAGAAACGCGCGCGCAACAGCGAAGACGGCGCCGCCTGGGGCTTGACCATCGCAGCGGTGCGTTTCAGCGCCGCCGGTATCGCGCGCGGGGCGCTGGCGATGGTGGCGCTGGCCAGTGCCTCGATTGCCGCGCCGACCTCCGGTGCCGCCAGGCGAAAGAAGCGTTTTCGACCGCGTATTTCGACTTTCAACAGACCGCCAGCGGACAGCCGCCCCAAGTGCGCACTGGCTGATGACGGCGAGAGCCCTGCCAGCAGCGCCAGCTCTTCGGTTTGCCGGGCCGAACCATCCATCAACGCCCACATCATTGCGCTGCGCTTGGGGTCGGCCAGCAACGTGGCGATCTGGCTGATGCAAGGTGCATGTTCCATGTGTTCACTCCCTGTTGAATCGTATCGTCTACCGCTCGAAGACATCTTGGCCGGTAATCAGTCAGCGGCCAAGACGCGGAAATCGCCATGGGCCGTGGCAAGGCAGGCCGCTGACGCAACCTGCTCCGGCACAGAACCCGCAGCAGGTGCGCAACCGTCACTTGAGTCCTGGCGATGCAGTGCGAGGGCATCCGGGACGGGGTGTCGGTGCTGGTATGAGGCGGGCGCTAGTATAAGCGGGTTAGGCGCCGAGTCCTGCGCCGGGGCCTGCGCACTTGGTGATTGTTCCTGACAGAAATTTCTCTATTTACCTGCGACTAATGATCAAGTTTCAGGAAAGCGGGAAATTGACTACTCAGTTCAGCGCATCGGCTGGCGAGCATCTCGCGCAAAAGGTTCACCGGCTTACTCAATTGTGCGCGATGGGCGCACAGCAGATTCAGCGGTGCGCGCTCACACAGCAGCTCCGGCATCAGTACTTTGAGGCGCCCGGCCAGCACATCGGTGCCCACGTCGAGCCAGGATTTATAGGCGATCCCGGCCCCGGCCAGCGCCCACAACCGCACGACATCGGCGTCATCGCTGAAGCGATCGCCACTGACGGTCAGACTGACTTCGCGTTTGCCATCATGGAAACTCCAGTGGTCATGAACGCGGCTGCCGAGCATGTACAGCAGGCAGTTGTGCTGGGCCAGTTGCTCGAGCTGGCGGGGTTCGCCATGCCGCGCCACATACGCCGGTGAAGCACACAGCACCCGGCGGTTGTGCGCGGCGATGGGCAAGGCCACCAGCGTGGAGTCTTCCGGCTCGCCATAGCGCAAGGCGATGTCCACCGGCTGGCGAAACAGGTCGGCGATACGGTCGCCCAGTAACAGGCGTACCGTCAGTTTCGGGTGCTCGCGCTGAAATTCGTCGAGCCAGGGCAACAGCAGGTTGCGCCCGAAATCCGAGGGTGCCGACAATTGCAGAACCCCGCTGACCTGATCCTGCCCGCTGGCCAGCCAGCGCCGGCCCTCATCGAGATTGCCCAACGCCGCCCTTGCGTATTCGAGAAAGCCCTCGCCCTCGGCCGTCAGGCGCAGGCTGCGGGTCGAACGCGCCAGCAACCGCGCGCCGAGCTGCTGTTCGATCCGTTTCAACGCTGCGCTGGCCACGGCAGCGGACATGTCCATCACCCGCGCCGCCGCCGACAGGCTACCGAGATCCGCCGCACGGACAAACAACTGCAAATCATCGAAACGCAGCATCCTCAGCCTCGATTATCAAAAAAATATTGAAAGAGACTGCTCTTTTAGCCGGTTTTATCCTGCAGAGAAATAGCCAATGATGGCCTCATCGAATTCCACCGCTGTCCTGGTCAAGTGCCACGGCGCAATTGTCTGATTTGTTCTATTACCTGTACGGAGCCACCCATGAAAGCCATCGCCTATTACGCCTCGCTGCCCATCAGCGACACCAACGCCCTGCAAGACATCGAACTGCCAGAACCGGTCGCCGGCCCGCGCGACCTGCTGGTGGAAGTCAAAGCCATCTCGGTCAATCCGGTCGATACCAAAGTGCGGCAGAACGTGGCCCCGGAAAACGGCGCGGCGAAGGTGCTGGGCTGGGACGTTGCCGGTGTGGTCAAGGCCGTGGGCAGCGATGTCACCCTGTTCAAGGCCGGCGACAAGGTGTTCTATGCCGGTTCGATTGCCCGGGCCGGAGGCAACAGTGAATTGCACGTTGTCGATGAACGCATCGTCGGCCATATGCCCAAGTCCCTCGGTTTTGCCGACGCCGCCGCCCTGCCACTGACCGCCATCACCGCGTGGGAGCTGCTCTTTGAGCGTCTGCAAATTCGTGAGGGCAACAACGATGAAAACCAGCGCCTGCTGATTGTCGGCGCAGCGGGTGGGGTGGGCTCGATTCTTACCCAATTGGCCAGGCAGTTGACGGGGCTGAAGGTGATCGGCACGGCCTCCCGCGAGCAGACTCGTGACTGGGTCAGCAAACTGGGCGCCGACCTGGTCATCGATCACAGCCAGCCGCTGAGCAAAGAACTGAAACGCGCCGGCATCGACAGCGTGACCCACGTCGCCAGCCTGACCCAGACCGATCAGCATCTGCCGCAACTGGTCGAAGCCCTCGCGCCGCAAGGCAAACTGGCGCTGATCGACGATCCGAAGTCGTTCGACATCAGCCTGCTCAAGCGCAAGAGCCTGTCGCTGCACTGGGAGTTCATGTACACCCGCTCGCTGTTCGAAACGCCGGACATGATCGAACAGCACAAGCTGCTCAACCGCGTCGCCGAGCTGATCGATGCCGGCACCTTGAAGACCACCGTGGGCGAGCACTTCGGCACGATCAATGCGGCCAACCTGCGTCGCGCCCACGAACTGCTGGAAAGCGGCAAGGCCAAGGGGAAAATTGTTTTAGAAGGTTTCTGAAAACACAAAACCTCGCAGTCGCTGCTCTGCCAGAGCGGCTGCGAGGTTTTTTGCCGTCAGTCAGTTGCCTGACCCTTGTCACAATTGCGCGCGTATTGAGGTCTACAATCGAAGCCTCTGCGATACATCTTTTACGCAAGGGAGGTCAGCAATGAAGATCCTGATAAAAGAAGTGGCAAAGTCTCAATGGCAGGTTCGCCTGGACCAGCACGTCGTGACCTTTCGCAGTGAAGCCGAGGCTTTGGCCTTCACTCGCACCCTCGAAGCGCGACTCTGCGCACCCCATCGAATCCCCGAACACAGCCAGCAGCGCGCTGCTGGCTGAAGCGTTCAAACCTGGGCCTGTGCCAGTGCCCGGGCATTTTGCAGACGTCGAGTGAGCAGCGCGACGCTCACTACCAGCAAACCGCACAGGCTGATGACCACGGCCATCGGCACCGCGCTGCCGTCGTGCAACACCCCCACCAATGCTGCTGCACCGGCGGCGATGCTGAATTGCAGGCAACCGAGCATTGCCGACGCGCTGCCGGCGCGCGCGCCCTGGCCGTTCATCGCGCACGCCGAGGCGTTGGGGATGATGCAGCCGAGGCTGGCGATGCAGATAAACAACGGAATCAGCAACGGCCACAAGGCATCAGGATGCATCGCGCTGACCGCCAGCAACGTCAGCCCCGCAAGGAAATACACCCACACTGCACGCACCAGCAAAAACGCCGGGCCACGTTTGGCCAGCAGGCGTGCGTTGACTTGCGCGACCAGAATGAAACCCGCCGCGTTGGTGCCGAACAGCCAGCCGAAATGCTCGGCCGGTACGCCGTACAGCTTGATGAAGACAAACGGTGAACCGGCGATGTAGGCAAACATCCCGGCGATGGCGATGCCGCCGGTCAGGGCGTGGCCCAGATAAACCGAATCCTTGACCAGTCGCGTGTACTGACGAAGCGCACCGGACAAGGGCTGGCGCGGCATGTGCGCCGGCATGCTTTCCGGCAGACCGAGCGCTACCGCCAGCCCCGCCAGGGCACTGAACCCGGTCAAGACCAGGAAGATCGACTGCCAGCCCGTGGTGTTGACCAACAGGCCGCCAAGCATCGGCGCCAGAATCGGTGCCAGGCCCATCACCAGCATCAGCTGCGAAAAGACCTTGGCCGAGCCCACCGCATCGCACTTGTCACTGACCACGGCCCGGGAGATCACCATACCTGCGCAGCCGCCCAGTGCCTGGACGAAGCGCGCGCCGATCAGCCATTCGAGATTGGGCGCGTAGGCGCAGGCCAGCGACGCCAGGGTGAACAGGCCGACGCCGCTGAGCAGCGGAATGCGCCGACCGAACCGGTCTGCGATCGGACCGTAGGCCAGTTGGCCCAGCGACAGGCCGAGGAAATACGCCGCCAGCGTCAGCTGAACATGCTGCTCATCAGTACCGAACGCCAGCGCCATGGCCGGAAATGCGGGTAAGTAGAAGTCGATCGCCAAGGGACCGAAGGCGCTCAAGACGCCGAGTATCAGAATCGTACGGAAGTTCATCAGGCATCCAGATGGGCAAGTCGCAGCCCGACAGTCTAGCTGCGCCCGGACGCCTTGAACATTCCGATAGCTCGCTAACGATCAAAAAGCACAGCTTACCTGTGACAAGGGAGCTTGCTCCCTCACCACAGGGTTTGATCGATATCAGGCGAGTTTGACCTCATACCCTTCTTCGCGAATCGCTTCGATGACCTGATCGGCACTGAGCGCACTTTCGACGCCGACCTCTTTTGCTGACAGATCGACGCGCACACTGGCCGCCGGATCCATCGCCTGCACCGCCTCGGTAATGGCTCTGACGCAGTGGCCGCAGGACATGCCTTGAACGTTGAACACTTGCATGGAAAGACTCCTTTGAGTGAGGTTGCCGGCAGTGTCGAGCTTGCCACGATGGCAAGGTCAAGTTCTGCGCAAAACTGCCGGGCTGGCAATCGGCGCCGCGCTCGGCCAAGCTGCGTACATCAATGACTCGAATTCAGGAGATTCAGCCATGCGCTGGTCAGCTTTGAGCCTGTTTGGCTTGCTCAGCCTTTTCGCCGCCGTCCCCCAGGTGCAAGCCGCCGGTGAGGATTACGCGGTGCTGATCATTTCCCGCGAGCGCCTGGAAGTGGCGACGTCGTGCGAGATCGGCGTGTACATTCAGGACCAGCTCTCGGCACGCCTGTTTCAGGAGCAGAGCACCTCGTTCAATTTGCCGCCGGGCAAGGTTTCGCTGCGCTTGAAACTATTGCCGGGCCAGGCACCGGGGTGCAATCCCGGAATGCTGGCGCCGGGCTCGCAGGAAGTCGTACTGCATGCCGGTGATGTGCTGAAGTACCGGTTGGCGATGAATGCTGAAGGTGTTTACCTGAAACGAGCCGATCTCGGTTATTGAGGTTCAGATCGTTCCCACGCTCTGCGTGGGAACGATCTGACCGAAAATTGGCGCTTGACCTTGCCCGCGTGGCAAGGTTGATCCTGTAGGCAATTTCTACAGGGAGCGTGACCGATGTCCGAATCCATCACTTTCGATCTGCCGATTGCCGGCATGACCTGCGCCAGTTGTGCCGGGCGCGTCGAGCGGGCCTTGAGCAAAGTCAACGGCGCCAGCGCCGTCAGCGTCAACCTCGCCACCGAACAGGCGCGGGTACAGGCGCCCGGCGACAGCCTGCCGGCGCTGATGCAAGCGGTGGAGCGCGCCGGTTACAGCGTGCCTCGGCAAACCCTTGAACTGAGTATCGACGGCATGACCTGCGCATCCTGCGTCGGTCGCGTCGAACGCGCCCTGAAAAAAGTCCCCGGTGTGAACAGCGTCAGCGTCAATCTGGCCAATGAACGCGCCCATCTCCAATTGCTCGGTCAGGTCGATGCGCAAACCCTGCTCGATGCGGTGAGCAAGGCCGGTTATTCCGCCAGCGTCTGGCAAGCCGAACGCTCGCAGTCGGATGATCAACAAAAACGCCTGCACCGCGAACGCTGGGCGCTGATCTGCGCGATCGCCCTCGCCCTGCCGCTGGTGGCCCCGATGCTGCTGCAACCGTTCGGCATCCATTGGATGCTCCCGGCCTGGGCGCAATTTGCCCTTGCCACGCCCGTGCAGTTTATCTTCGGCGCGCGCTTTTACGTGGCGGCGTGGAAAGCCGTGCGCGCCGGCGCCGGCAACATGGACTTGCTCGTCGCCCTTGGCACCAGCGCCGGTTACGGCTTGAGCCTGTACGAATGGGCCACCGCGGGCGAGCGCATGCCGCATCTGTATTTCGAAGCCTCGGCGGTGGTCATCGCCCTGGTGTTGCTCGGCAAATACCTTGAGAGCCGCGCCAAGCGCCAGACCGCCAGCGCCATCCGCGCGCTGGAAGCATTGCGCCCGGAGCGGGCGATTCAGGTGATCGACGGCCGCGAGCAGGACGTCGCTATCAGTGCCCTGCGCCTCAATGATCTGGTGCTGGTCAAACCCGGTGAGCGCTTCCCGGTCGACGGCGCAGTCATCGACGGCCAGAGCCACGCCGACGAAGCACTGATCAGCGGCGAGAGCCTGCCAGTGCCGAAACAACCCGGCGACAAGGTCACCGGCGGCGCCATCAATGGCGAAGGCCGCTTGCTCGTGCGCACTCAGGCGCTGGGCGCAGAAACCGTTCTGGCGCGCATCATTCGTCTGGTGGAAGACGCCCAGGCAGCGAAAGCCCCCATCCAGAAACTGGTGGATAAAGTCAGCCAGATCTTCGTACCGACGGTCTTGCTGCTGGCCCTTGCAACGCTATTCGGCTGGTGGCTGTATGGCGCGCCGCTGGAAACGGCGCTGATCAACGCCGTTGCCGTTTTGGTCATTGCTTGCCCCTGCGCCCTCGGTCTCGCCACCCCGACGGCGATCATGGCCGGCACGGGCGTTGCCGCACGCCACGGCATTCTGATCAAGGACGCCGAAGCGCTGGAGCGCGCCCATGAAGTCAGCAGTGTGGTGTTCGACAAGACCGGCACGCTGACGTCGGGGACACCGCGTATCGCCCACCTCACGGCGGTCGATGGTGACGAAGACGATTTGCTGATTCTCGCCGGCGCCCTGCAACGTGGCAGCGAGCACCCGCTGGCCAAAGCGGTGCTGGACGCCGCAGCCGAACGCGGCTTGAAGGTGCCGGATGTCAGCGACAGCCAGTCGCTGACCGGTCGCGGTATCGCCGGCGATCTTGCTGGCCGGCGTCTGGCGCTGGGCAATCGCCGGATGCTCGACGAAAGCGGTTTGAGTGCGGGTTGCTTGAGCGAATCAGCCGAGGCCTGGGAACACGAAGGCCGCACGCTGTCCTGGCTGATCGAACAACGTCCGGACCCGAAAGTGCTGGGCCTGTTTGCCTTCGGTGACACGCTCAAACCCGGCGCACTGCAAGCGGTGCAACAACTCGCCGCACGGAATATCCACAGCCACCTGCTGACCGGCGACAACCGCGGCAGCTCACGTGTGGTGGCCGAAGCCTTGGGCATCAGCAATGTCCACGCCGAAGTGCTGCCAGCCGACAAAGCCGCAACCGTCGCCGAGCTGAAGAAAACCGGCGTGGTTGCCATGGTCGGCGACGGCATCAACGACGCACCGGCACTCGCAGCGGCCGACATCGGTATCGCCATGGGCGGCGGCACCGATGTCGCCATGCACGCGGCCGGCATCACCCTGATGCGCGGCGATCCACGTCTGGTGCCGGCGGCACTGGAGATCAGCCGCAAGACCTATGCGAAGATCCGCCAGAACCTGTTCTGGGCCTTCGTCTACAACCTGATCGGCATTCCGCTGGCGGCGTTTGGTTTGCTCAACCCGGTGCTGGCCGGCGCGGCCATGGCGCTGTCGAGCGTCAGTGTGGTGAGCAACGCGCTACTGTTGAAAACCTGGAAACCCAAAGACCTGGAGGAGCACCGATGAACATCGGCCAAGCAGCCAAGCACAGTGGCCTGAGCGCAAAAATGATCCGTTACTACGAGTCGATCGGGTTGCTCAAGGCAGCGAGTCGCACTGACAGCGGTTACCGGGTCTACGGCGCTGATGACCTGCACACGCTGGCGTTCATCAAGCGCTCGCGGGACTTGGGCTTTTCCCTTGAGGAGGTCGGCAAGCTGCTGACCCTGTGGCAGGATCGCCAGCGTGCCAGCGCCGATGTGAAAGCCCTGGCGCGGCAGCACATTGACGAGCTGAACCAGAAGATCCGCGAACTCGGCGAGCTGCGCGATACCTTGCAGGATCTGGTCGAGCATTGCAGCGGCGACCACCGCCCGGACTGCCCGATCCTCAAGGAACTGGCGTCGGGCTGTTGGGCGCAACCCGCTCGCGCCTGAGCGCCAGCGCCTTCAGCGCACAGAGGGTGCCGAGGGGAATGCCATGGAACAACATGACCACGGCCCCCGGCGTCCACCACGCATGGAACGGCGCGGCAATCAGCATGCCGATGCCGAAACCGGTCATTTGCAGCAGGGTCAGAACGCTGAAAATCGGCAGGCGCAGGGCCGCCGGTTCGCGTTGCAGACGAGACAGTAGGCTCACTTCGGAAATGCCGTCGCCCAGCCCCGCCGGCAAGGCAAACAGCAACAGACCGTAGAGGCTATGTTGCTGAAACATCAGAATGAAACCGCACGACATCAGCGCCACGCCGCAGAAAAACCGTCGTTCGAGATGGCGGTTGTCCGAGCCTTTCAGGCGACTGGCGATGCGCGCGCCGAGCAGTTTGCCGCTGGCCCACACGGCGAGCGCCAGGCCCAATGTGGTACTGGCCGCGTCCGGGGTAAGCAGCTTCGAAATGATCGGAAAACCAACGTTGTGCGCGGCGCTGCCCAATGTATCGGCCATCGTCACTGCAAGCATGGCAGCGACTACCGGGGCACTGCGCAGCCCCTGCTTGAGGGCCGTCCATTCACCGCGCTCGGCGGCGTCGCTGACCATCGGCTTTTCAAAGCGCAGCGGCACGATCAGCAACGCTGCCAGCAAATAGGTCAGGGCATTGAGGGCGAACACCGTCTCGAACCCAAACCCCGCCACCAGCAACCCCGACACCAGACTGCCGCCGACCATCGCTGCGGATGAGGCCGAGGTGATCCAGGCGTTGGCCTTGAGCAACTCCTGCTCGGGGATCAAACGTGGTAGCTGACTGTTCAGGCCGATGGCGAACATCGAATTGCCCAGGCCGAGGCCAAAGGCAATGAACGGCAACAGCCATGCCTGCTGACTGGCCGGTACGATCAAGAGCATCCCCAGCAGGGCAGCGCGCAATAGGTCGAAAGCAATCAGCGGCGCGCGACCCTGCCAGCGTCGGTAAAACCACGTGCTGATCAGGCTGGCCAAGATTCCGCCCCCGACACGACTGGCGAGGAAAATGCCGACGCTCATGGCGCTGTTGCTCAGCAGGTAGACATAGGTGGCGAGCGCGACCATGTTGAGGAACGCGCCAAAATCGGAGATCAGCCGGGCACTGACGATCAGGTGGGTGTTGCGCGAGGTGGTCACATTCAGTCCTTGAGTGTGCGAAGGTCGGTCAGATTCCCATACAACTTTCAGCAACACCACAAACCCCTGTAGGCCTTCGCCTGCTCGCGATAGCGGTGTATCAGCTAATACAGTGTTGATTGATCCACCGCTATCGCGAGCAGGCGAAGGCCTACAAGGATCGGTGGTGTTAACCAATGGCGCAGGTACAAAAAACCCGGCCGAAGCCGGGTTTCCCGTCAAACAATCACTGCATCCACGGTGGTGGAGGCGGTTCGTCGGACTTGCCTTTCGGCGCATCATCCGCCGCGCGAATGGCCTGCTTGCGTTCCTCGTCGAGACGCGCCGCTTCGATTTCGCGGAGCACCCCGCCGACATCGGCCAGGTCGTCCGGCTCGTCGAACTCACCAGTCAGCACACTGTTCGGGTGCAAGGTGCCGGCTTCGTACAACGCCCACATTTCCTTGGCGTACTTGGTCGTCTTCAACTCCGGCGCGAAACGCCCGAAGTACGCAGCCATGTTGCCGACGTCACGCTCGAGCATGCTGAACGCGTGGTTGTTGCCCGCCGCGTCGACCGCTTGCGGCAGGTCGATGATGACCGGGCCGGTGGGTGTCAGCAGCACGTTGAACTCGGAGAGGTCACCGTGCACCAGACCGGTACACAACATCAGCACGATCTGCGAAATCAGGAAGGCGTGATACTCGCGCGCCTGATCCGGTTCCAGCACCACGTCGTTCAGACGCGGGGCGGCGTCGCCGTATTCGTCAGCCACCAGCTCCATCAACAGCACGCCGTCGAGGAAGTCGTACGGTTTGGGCACTCGCACACCGGCACCGGCCAGACGGAACAGCGCCGCCACTTCGGCGTTCTGCCAGGCATCTTCGGTCTCTTTGCGACCGAACTTCGAACCCTTCGCCATGGCCCGGGCCTGGCGGCTGTTGCGAACCTTGCGGCCTTCCTGATACTCGGCCGCCTGGCGGAAACTGCGTTTATTCGCCTCCTTGTAGACCTTGGCGCAACGTAACTGATTGCCGCAGCGCACTACATAAACAGCTGCTTCTTTACCACTCATCAGTGGGCGCAGCACTTCGTCGACCAGACCGTCCTCGATCAGGGGTTCAATGCGTTTTGGAGTCTTCATCAGCTTTTATTGTGGGTCCTTTATTACCAAACACGCGAATGTCACTCGTTATACGGCAATCCTCGCCCGACGGGGAGGGGTTGCCGACCTGTGAACCATGAGGATGCACACACTGTGCCGGATCAAACGCGGTCAAGCCGCAGCGACCGATACGAATCATAGCCGAGACCGTGACATTGATTGGTATCGGCCGGCAAGGGCATTTGCGACAGAATCTGACATGCCACGGTCCCCCTGTAGGCCTTCGCCTGCTCGCGATAGCGGTGTATCAGTTGAAAAGTTCATCGCATGACATACCGCTATCGCGAGCAGGCGAAGGCCTACAGGGGATAGTGCTTAACGTTCGATGATGGCGGTGACGCCCTGCCCGCCCGCCGCACAGATCGAGATCAACCCCCGCCCCTGGCCAGCCGCATCCAGCAGTTTCGCCAGATTAGCGACAATCCGCCCGCCCGTTGCGGCAAAGGGATGCCCCGCCGCCAGCGAACTGCCCTTCACGTTAAGCCTGCTTCGGTCAATCGAACCCAGCGGCGCGTCGAGGCCCAGACGGGTTTTGCAGTATTCCGGATCCTCCCAGGCTTTCAGCGTGCACAACACCTGCGCAGCGAACGCTTCGTGAATCTCGTAGTAATCGAAGTCCTGCAGGGTCAGGCCATTGCGCGCCAGCAAGCGTGGCACGGCGTAAACCGGCGCCATGAGCAAGCCTTCAGCGCCGTTGACGAAGTCCACCGCTGCCGCCTCGCCGTCACGCAGATAAGCCAGGATCGGCAGGCCACGCTCTCTGGCCCACTCTTCACTGCCCAGCAACACCACGGAAGCACCATCGGTGAGCGGCGTGGAGTTGCCCGCCGTCAGCGTGCCCCTGGCGCTTTTCTCGAACGCAGGTTTCAGCGTGGCGAGCTTTTCCAGAGTCAGGTCCGGGCGCAGATTGTTGTCGCGGGTCAGGCCCAGGAACGGTGTCATCAGATCGTTGTGCCAGCCCTCGCTGTAAGACGCGGCGAGTTTGTGGTGGCTTTCGAAAGCCAGCTGATCCTGTTCTTCCCTGGGGATATTCCAGGTCTGCGCCATCAATTCACAGTGCTGCCCCATCGACAGGCCCGTGCGCGGTTCGCCGATACGCGGAAAGTCAGGGATCAGGTGCCGGGGCCGCAATTGCAAAAATGTTTTCAGCTTGGCGCCCGTACTTTTGGCGTTGTTGGCTTGCAGAAGGATTTTGCGCAAGCCTTCGCTGACGCTGATCGGCGCATCCGAGGTGGTGTCGACGCCGCCGGCAATGCCGCAGTCGATCTGGCCGAGGGCGATCTTGTTGGCCACCAGTAACGCCGCTTCCAGGCCAGTGCCGCAGGCTTGCTGGATGTCGTAGGCCGGCGTGGCCGGAGACAGGCGCGAGCCGAGTACGCATTCGCGGGTCAGGTTCATATCCCGTGACAATTTAAGCACCGCCCCCGTCACCACTTCACCGATGCGCTGGCCATGCAGGTTGTAGCGTTCGATCAGCCCTTCGAGCGCGGCGGTGAGCATCGCCTGATTGCTCGCCGTGGCGTAAGGTCCGTTGGAACGGGCGAAAGGGATGCGGTTACCGCCGATGATCGCGACGCGGCGCAGCTGGGTCATGGATAACTCCTGTGAGATTTGCGGGTTCACAAACAACCCCTGTAGGCCTTCGCCTGCTCGCGATAGCGGTTTATCAGGCAACTACCATGTATCTGACCTACCGCTATCGCGAGCAGGCGAAGGCCTACAGGGGGACCGGCGTTGTTTCTGAATTTGTGTCTGGCAACAAAACTGCCGCAGCCAAACTACTCTGCTAATCCAGCGTAGGCCTTATTGCACCGATCGAACGATTGATTGCCGTGGGCAGTCCACACTTTGAACCCCAACCTCTGGAGCGCGTTCCATGTCTGACCGCTATATCGACTTCGCCAACTCATCCTTCGGCCATCGTCTGGTCGGGGCCCTGGGCCTGCCGTCGCCGGTGCGGCTGGAGCGCTGGCAGGCCGGGCGCCTGCGGCCGATTGAAGGCGCCCTGCTGATTGGTGGCGGGCCGCTGGCCGAGCGGGTCAGCGCGCTGGCCAGCCGGCTGACCGATGCGATCTACAGCTATGGCACCGAACCGTCGATGGCGACAGCGTGGATTCCCGGCCACGGCCCGAAGCTAAAGGCGGTGGTGTTCGATGCCAGCGACTTGCAGCACACCGATCAGCTCAAGCAGTTGCGTGAATTTTTCCAGCCGCTGATGAAGAATCTGGAGCACAGCGCGCATCTGCTGATTCTCGGCCGCGCGCCGGAAACTCTACGCGATCCGTTCGCCGCCAGTGCGCAACGAGCGCTCGAAGGCTTCTCGCGTTCGCTGGCCAAGGAACTGCGTAGCGGCGCCACATTGCAGCTGATTTATGTCGGCGACGGGGCCGAGGACCAACTGGAAGGCCCGCTGCGGTTTTTCCTCTCGCCGAAAAGCGCATTCGTCTCCGGGCAGGTGATTCGCCTGAGCGCCTGCGCCACCCAAGTGAGCGACTGGACCCGACCGCTGGCCGGGCGCAAGGCGCTGGTCACAGGCGCTGCGCGCGGGATCGGCGCGTCGATTGCCGAAACCCTGGCGCGCGATGGTGCCGACGTCATTCTGCTCGACGTGCCGCCCGCCAAGTCTGACCTCGAAGCCTTGGCTGCGCGCCTCGGTGGCCGCGCGATCACCCTCGATATCTGCGCCGATGACGCCGCCACGCAGTTGATCGAACAGCTGCCCGACGGGCTCGACATTCTGGTGCACAACGCCGGCATCACCCGTGACAAAACCCTGGCCAACATGACCCCGGAATTCTGGGACGCGGTGCTGGCCGTCAATCTCAACGCCCCGCAAGTGCTGACCAAGGCCCTGCTCGACAGCGGTACCTTGCGCGACAACGCGCGGGTCATCCTGCTGGCCTCGATCAGTGGCATCGCCGGCAACCGCGGGCAGACCAACTACGCCGCAAGCAAGGCCGGTTTGATCGGCCTGGCCCAGGCGTGGGCGCCGACCTTGCTGGAGCGCGGCATCAGCATCAACGCCGTGGCCCCGGGCTTCATCGAAACGCAAATGACCGCGCACATTCCGTTCGGCCTGCGCGAGGCCGGGCGGCGCATGAGTTCGCTGGGCCAGGGCGGCTTGCCGCAAGACGTCGCCGAAGCGGTGGCCTGGCTGGCTCAACCGGGCAGCGGCGCATTCACCGGGCAAGCGTTGCGGGTATGTGGACAAAGCGTGCTGGGGGCTTAGGCATGAGTATTCAATGGCACACGCTGGACCGCGAACCGAGTCTGCCGGGGTTGTACACACGGGCCGCGACACGCCGCAAGATCACTGGCACGCAGTTGCCCGACAGCGGCTTGCGTTGCTGGGTCGATATCGACGCTACACGGCTGACGGCGTATCGCAAGGTCTGCGGCTTCGCCGATGACGGCCTGCTGCCGCCGACCTATCCGCATGTCCTCGCCTTCGCGTTGCAGATGCAATTGCTCACGGCCAACGACTTTCCCTTTCCGCTGCTTGGGCTGATTCACCTGAGCAACCGTATCCGCGTGTTGCGGCCCATGGGCGGCATCAGTCGCGCGCAAGTCAGCGTGCTTGTGCACAACCTGCAGCCACATCCCAAAGGGGCGACGTTCGATCTGCTGACTACGCTGGACGATCAGCTCGGGCCGTTATGGGAAGCAGACAGCCGTATGCTCTGTCGCGGTGTGAAACTTGAGGCCGAGGCGCCTGCCCAGGACTGGGAGCCGTCGCAGGATCTGTTGGACGTGGCGCACTGGGCCGCGCCGACAGACATCGGTCGTCAATATGCAAAAGTGTCCGGCGACTACAACCCGATCCACCTGAGTGCCGCGAGCGCAAAGCTGTTCGGCTTTCCCACCGCGATCGCCCATGGCTTGTGGAACAAAGCGCGTACCGTCGCGGCACTCGCCGATCATCTGCCCAAAGCCAATCTGGAGATCGCTGTGCACTTTCGCAAACCGGTGCGACTGCCCAGCGAAGTGACATTGCTGGCCAGCGCGGCGGGGTCCAGCGGCGAGTTGCGTTTGATCGGCGTCGGCGACCTGGAGCATATGGTCGGTCAGTGGCAACCGATCGCCTGAACTTTCGAGGCCATAGAAACCCGTTAATTGTGTATATATCACTTAAGTTTTTCCTCGACCTGCCCGCGCTTTTGCAAAACCCCGAGCCTTGAATTTCAAGGCTTTTTTTTGCCCGTTTATCACTTGGGCATTAGTCCTTCGGCATTGCGCCGGGCCCTCTATATAAACGGGTTAATACCAACTTGAGAATGGTGCAAAACCTGCCATCGCCTGAGATTACAGCCACGGACGAGGCATCGCCGACGACAGATCGGCGGGCCATCGAAGGCAACGTAACGTTGTGACAGGTGCAGGAATCTCAATCATGAAAACTCAAGTGATGTGGTCCAAATCAGCAATCGCTCTGGCCTTGATTCTTTCTGTCGGCCTCGCCGGCTGCAGCAGCGGCGGTGGCGGCCATCGCAGCAGTTCGGGCAGCTCGACTGCCGACGGCACGGCGGGCACCGGAGGTACTGGTGGTACCGATGGTTCCGGTGGAACAACAGGGGGTGATACCGCAGGCACTGGCGGAACCGGGGGCACGGGAGGAACTGGCGGTGGCACCGCCGGCACCGGCGGAACCGGCGGAACCGGGGGCACTGGCGGCGGTACTGGCGGCGGCACCGATCCCACCAATCCAACCAACCCGACAGACCCGACCGATCCAACCAACCCGACCGCCCCTTCGCTGGTCACCACCACGCTGGTGCAGGACGTCGGCAAAACCGTCAGCGGTGTCGGTGATGGCGTCGGCCAGATTGGTGACTCCCTGAGCACTGTCCCGGTGGTGGGCGGCGTTGTACAAAGCGCGGCCAACACAGCGGGTAACGTCGTCAGCACACTCGGCGATGGCGTCACCAACGGCATCGGCAAACTGGCCACAGACCCTAAAGGCCTGACCACTACCGTGGCTTCGGTCGGCGGCGTGGTTTCGGATGTCGGCGACGGCGTGTCCGACCTCAGCGGCAAGCTGGCGACGGCTACCGGCAGCGTTCCGGTGGTCGGTGGCGTCGTCACCAGAGTCGCGCCGGTACTCGATGGTGTCGGCGTCAAAGTCACCATGCTTGGCGATACCCTCAACACCACCCTCAGCAACGGCCCGACCAGCCAGTTGACCAACAAGGTCGGCAGCGGTCTGGTGCCGGTGATTGCCATGGTCGAAAGCACCACCGACAAACTCGGCGATGCCACAGGCCTGGGTGATCCGCTCAAAGGGGTGATGTCGAAAGTCGGCGGCACCGTGAACGGCCTCGGCGGCAAGGTCACCCTGGCCGGCAACGGCAATGCCCTGACCAACACCCTCGGCGGCGCGCTGGCCAATACCGGCACCGCGGTCGGCAAAGCGGGCGGTCTGGTGTCCAACGGCACTGGCTCCGGCACTGGCGGAATTGGCGGCGGTCTCGGTGGCACCGGCCTGCTGCAAACCGTCGGCGGCGCGGTGGTCAACGTCGGCAGCGGCCTGAATGCCGGCAGCACCAGCGGCGTGGTCAGTGCCGGCGGCGTCACCGCTGGCGGCCTGGGCAACACCATCGCCTCCCTCAACACCGTACTCGGCGGCTCGGGTACGCCGATCACTGCAACCACTTCGCCATTGGCTACCGTGGGCACCGCTCTCGGTGCCGGCCTGAATCCGGTGACCAGCGCAGTGACAACCGTGACGCAACAAGTCGGCGCCGCGACCGGTCTCGGCACGCCCGTCGCAGGCCTCACCGGTCAAGTGGGCGGAGCGGTCAGCAGCCTCGGCGGCGCCATTGCCGCCACGAACAACCCGGTCACCACTGCGGTGGGCGGTCTGGTCACGAACGTCGGGGGCACCGTGGCGGCGGTCGGTGGCCTGGTCAACAGCGGCACTGCCACTGGCGGTACAACCGGCGGTCTGGGCGGTGTGCTCGGCGGCCTGACCGGCGCGCTGGGTGGAACTCAACGCTAAATTGCACCTGGCCGATTCGACGGCCTTACCTACAGCGCCTACGCTTGGTTGAGGGCGGAAGATTCCCACGAGTCTTCCGCCTTTTTTCTTAGGAAAAGTCAGCCCAATGCTGTGCCCTGACCATGGAGTGTCCTATGCGCGTACTGGCATCCCTGCTGTGCCTGAGCCTCAGTTCCGCTGCCCTCGCCGACACCTTGCCCAGCTTCCTCAACAGCAACGAAACCACCCGCAACCTGCCCGTTCCCAACCTGCCCGCCGACGCCTATCGCCCGAGTGCGGCGCCGCTGCAAGTGCCGGACCCCGGCGCAACCTCCGCGCAGCCATTGCTGATGGAAACCAAGGTCAATCTCAAGACCGTGCAGATCGAAGGCGGCACGCTCTATCCGCTCGATGAACTGGCCGAAGTCTACAAACCCCTGATCGGTCGCCAGGCCAGCCTCGCCGACCTGATCGAAGCCACGCGCAACATCACCCGCCGCTATCAGCAGGACGGCTACCTGTTGTCCTACGCGTTTTTGCCACAACAGAACTTCGACGAAGGCGTGGCCCGCGTGGTGCTGGTGGAAGGCTACGTGCGCGATATCCAGATGCAGGGCGATGTCGGCCGGGTCAAAGGCCTGCTCGATAAACTCGCGGCGAAAATCCAGGCCGAACGCCCACTGACCCGCAAGACGTTCGAGCGCTACACCACGCTGATGAGCCGCATCCCCGGCGTGACGCTGCAAGCGCAAGTGCCGCCACCGGGCACCACCGACGGCGCCACCACTTTGGTCGCCCAAGCCAGTCGCAAGCCGTTCACCAGCACCCTGAGTACCACCGAAGACAACCGCAACGGCCCGCAGGCCTTGCTCGGGATCAGCAGCAATTCGCAGACTTCAATGGGCGAGCAACTGACCCTCAGTGGCCTGTTCCCGCCGGGAGATGACAAAGAGCATTACTACCGTCTCGACTACAGCCAATTCCTCGACGCCGAGGGCACGCAACTCAACGTCTCGGCCTCACGTTACCGCGCCGATCCCGACACCGAAGTGCTGGTGGGCGGTGGCGGACGCCTGAGTACCCACCGCGAAAACGATCGCTACTCGATCGGCTTCAGCACGCCCCTGATCGCCTCGGCCAACGAACTGCTGACCGCCGGCTCACGCCTGTATGCGGTTGATGACAAGACACGCTACGACGGCATCAACTTTCCCTTCAGCACCGAGTTGCGCACCGACGTCCGCGCCCTGGCCTTCGAAGGCGACTGGCGCAAGGCTGACGCCCGGCAGTTGCGCATCCTCAGCGCTGGCGTGTACCAGGGCTTCGACAGCCTCGGCGCGCACACCAACTACGACGACATCGACCTCGATTTCTTCCGCGTGCGCCTGTCCGGCGTGCAGAGCGACAAGTTCCTCGACAACTGGCAAGGCGTGTTGTCAGCAGCGTTGTACTGGAGCGACGACACCTTGCCGGACAGCGAACGAGCGGTGTTCGGCGGGCAAAACTTCGGCCGCGGCTACCCGGACGACCAGGCTTCGGGCGACAAGGGTTGGGGCGTGGCCTACGAGGTCAACTACAGTTTCAACCGCGACGGCAATTGGCTGCGCATCCTGCAACCCTACGTGGTGCTCGACCGCTCGCGCAGCTGGTTCAACCAACTGCCGGTGCAGGCCAACAACCTGTCCTCAACCGCCGTCGGCCTGAGGTTCGGCGATGCCAAGTACTACAACGTCGCGCTGGAAGTGGCGAAGGCCATGTCGGATGAAGCGTTGGACACGTTCAATCGCAAGCCGCGGTACAGCATCAGTTTCAGTTATCAGTTGTAGGTACTGTCGGGGGGGCTGAGGAAGCGGTGTACTCAACTCCTGAAACACCGCAAAACCCTGTGGGAGCTGGCTTGCCAGCGAAAGCGTCCATTCAGCAAACATTAATTGCGCTGACAGGCCGCCATCGCGAGCAGGCTCGCTCCTACAGCTTTGATCGTGTGCATCCAGCAAGAAACAGGTCGGCTGTCAGGCCGCCTTCGCTGGCAAGCCAGCTCCCACAGGAATGATGTACATCTGGGAGAGATCGGTTGGCTGTCGGCCGCCATCGCGAGCAGGCTCACTCCTACAGTTTTGATCGTGTGCATCCAGCAAGAAACAGGTCGGCTGTCAGGCCGCCTTCGCTGGCAAGCCAGCTCCCACAGGAATGATGTACATCTGGGAGAGATCGGTTGGCTGTCGGCCGCCATCGCGAGCAGGCTCACTCCTACAGTTTTGATCGTGTGCATCCAGCAAGAAACAGGTCGGCTGTCAGGCCGCCTTCGCTGGCAAGCCAGCTCCCACAGGAATGATGTACATCTGGGAGAGATCGGTTGGCTGTC